>CALGAK010000069.1 GCA_937954085.1 uncultured Bacteroidota bacterium | reverse complement strand
AGCAGCAAGGGCAAGCCGGAGAGGAGGAGATGTCGGAAGAGGATGCTGAACGAATCTTGAAGATGCTGGAAAATGAAGAGCAAAAAGTGCTACAACGATTACAGGAAGAAAAAGCAAAACAGAAAAAACGACGGGTAGAGAAAGATTGGTAGCTTTCAATCGACTGCTCATTGGATTGATAGAATCGAAGAATTATGCACAGCAAGAAAAGGGAATTACAATGATAAGCAGAAGGTCAACATACTGGAAAGAGATTGCTTTAGTCTTGGGAGTCTTATGGCTTTCTATTCTGACAATTCAGGCTCAGAACATTAGCTTTAAGGCAGATGCCCCGCGAGTGGTCGCAATTGGCGAACAATTTCAACTCACCTGGGAAGTAAATGCGCGGGGATCAAACTTCAGTCCTCCCGATTTTAGTCCCTTCCGGAAATTACAAGGCCCCGCTACCGGCTCGAGTAGCAGCGTAAACATTATAAATGGTAAAACCGAACGCATCGACCGATTTACTTACAGCTATGTCCTGGTAGGTCAAACGGAAGGAAAGTTTACGTTGCCAGCCGCCTCCATTCAGGTTAACGGGAAAAATTATCAATCGAACACCGTCACGATCGAAGTAGTTAAAGGGAACACTGGCAATAGAGGCAAATCCGGAGCAGGTGCGACCGGCATTGCCGACGACGACCTATTTGTACGAGTCGATTTATCGCGAACCAAAATTTTCCAGGGGGAGCAAATAGTCGCCACCTTAAAAGTGTATAGTCGCACGAACAACATCGAATTCACCGATGCTAAATTTCCATCGTTCGATGGATTTTACACCTCCGAAATTGAGAACACACCCAAACAACTTTTCCGGGAAAACTATCGAAACGAAGTGTATTATGTCGGTATTTTCAAGCAATTGGTTCTGATTCCGCAGCGTTCGGGAACCATCGAAATAGAACCCTTTCTCTTATCGAGCAAAGTGAATGTTCAAGCTGGTTACGGACGTGATTTTTTTGGAAGAACGGTCCCTCAATACAAGACCTTAATCATTGATCGGGTGAGCGCTACACGAACAATCGAAGTGCTGCCGCTACCGTCAGGCAAGCCAGCCAATTTCTCCGGAGCAGTAGGGAATTTTAGCCTGCGTTCTCAAATCGACAAAACCGAACTAAGCACAAACGAAGCGATTAACCTTCGCTACACCCTACAAGGACAAGGCAACTTAAAATTGATTAATCCTTTCGAAATTGCCTTCCCCAGCGACCTCGACCCCTTCGACCCCAAAGTGACAGAGAAAATTACCACCAACGAAAATGGAATTAGCGGCAGTAAAACTTTCGAATACCTGGTTATACCTCGCTATGCAGGGGAATTTACCATCCCGGCCGTTCAATTCTCCTACTTCGACACCCAAAGCAAATCGTATAAAACCCTCACCACCGATTCCTATACCATTCAGGTAGCTAAAGGAGAAGAGGAAACCGTATCCTATAGCAGCCGAAGCTTAAACAAAAAAGAAATTGCTTTTGTGGGCGAAGACATTCGATACATCAAAACACAAAATGATTTGCGTCTTCGACAAAGCAATGTTTGGAGTCGAACCGCTTACCTCCTCACCTACCCGATTGCGCTATTTTTATTTCTCGTACTCTTCCTGTTGCTGAGGAGTTTCGCAAAACAAAAAGGGAACACCCAGCTAATGCGACAAAAAACAGCCAACCGAAAAGCAATGAAGCGCTTGAAACTGGCCTCAAAAGCGATGCAAGCCAATCAGGAGAGTCAATTCTACGACGAGCTGCTGCAAGCCGTTTATGGATTCCTTAGCGATAAACTATCCATTCCCCTTGCCGATTTGAACAAAGAAAGAATCCGGAATCAGCTCGACAAACATCAAATGGCCCCAGAGCTCCAGGAAAACCTGTATAACTTGCTCGATACCTGCGAATTTGCCCGATATGCTCCTACGGCAGGTTCGAATCAAATGAATGAGCTTTTGAAAGAAGCAGAACAATTACTACTCACGTTCGAAAAACAGTTAAAAGCCTAGCCCATGAAAACATATCCATTCACCAACACGATCCTTCATGCGGCAATTAAAAGAACAGCCGCGGTCCTCATCTTAAGCCTCTGGGCACTTATCCTTACCGTTTTACCGGCTAGGGCCGATAGCAGCGAATCGCTTTTCGAACAAGCCAATCGATTCTATGCCGAGAAAGAATTTAACGAAGCGGCCCAAGCTTATGAATCGATTCTCAAAAACGGATACGAATCGGCCAACCTGTATTTCAATCTGGGGAATAGTTATTTTAAACTGGGCGAGTTGCCTTCGGCCATTTTAAATTACGAGAGAGCTCGTAAATTGAATCCGAACGATCCCGATATCGAATTCAACCTCAATCTTTCCTATTCCCAAACCATCGATCAACTAGAACAAGTACCGGAATTGTTTCTGCGCAAGTGGTATCGGGGAGTGATGGAAAAATTATCTTCCAATAACTGGGGATGGATTAGCTTAAGCAGTTTCATCCTCTTCTTATCTTTTTTACTGATCTATTTGCTAGCGAACCGCAGTTCAGTCAAGAAAATCGGGTTCATCCTGAGCGTCATCTTTTTGACTTCCTGGGTTAGTTCCGGTAGCTTGTCTATTTCGGCTTATAAAAATCAGGAGCACCGTTTAAGAGCAATCATTTTCTCACCTTCGGCAATGGTTAAAGGTTCCCCGGATAAAAAAGGAACCGACCTCTTTCTGCTGCACGAGGGAACTAAAGTACAAGTAAGCGATAGCCTCGATAATTGGTATCAGATCGAATTAAGCGATGGAAACGAAGGTTGGTTGGAAAAAGATCGCATGGAAGTTATTTAATTCTAATAACCGTCGTACATGAATTTTTTACGAACATAGTCGGCAGGCTCTTCGAACTTCCCTTTATTTTGCTCGAATTCAAGCAATTGCTGCTTCTGCAACTCGTACAATTCAGCTTCGTTTTGAGCCTCCCCTTTTACATAATCGATGTTGATGAGTTCTTTGCCCGTATCATCGTAAAAAATCCACCGCTTATCGCGCAAATCATTTAAATATCGACCCAACACCATCAAACGACCCGAATCGTAATACATGTAAAACTTTCCATTCCGCTTCCCATTCTTGAACTCTGCCTCCAACTTTTTCTTCCCGTTTTCATAGTATTGAATCCACAAACCTTCTTTTCGGTCTTGAATGAAATTTTCTTCCTCGGCCTTTTCCCCATTGGGATAAAAACTGATGAAAACACCATGTTTTAGCCCGCGCGCATAGTTTTCGACCTTGATTAAACCACCGTTTCGGTCGTAATAACTCCAAGTACTATCTTTCATTTGCTCTGCATAATTTCCCTCTGCAGCTAACTGCTTGTTCGTATGAAACAATCGGGTTCGACAGTAACGCAAATCGGCATCGCAATCCTGAATCGACTTTACTTCGCCGGTCTCATGGTAGCGGGTAAATACTCCATGAGGATAATTATCTTTAAAATACCCTTCGAAAGCGACCTTTCCGCTGGGATAAACCTTTTTCCAATACCCTTGTTTCATACCGTTAATATCTTCGTAATTAACGAGCGTATCACCAGGTTGTCCAATATTTTGTGCTTGTGTCCAATAGGAAAATAGCCATAAAAACAGGAAAAGCAGAATGCGCATAAGAAGAATGATTTGTTGTAAGAACGAACAAAAATAGAAGAAACTTATTAGGGCCGGGAAGATGTGTATTTTGATTTGAACTTTTTTTAGTTAAAATTTGCCCGGCTTTTTTTATCAGTATAAACCTTAAGTAACCATCATGGCCTATAATTTATTGAAAGGAAAGAAAGGGATCATATTCGGTGCCCTGAACGATATGTCGATTGCGTGGAAAGTTGCCGAACTTGCGCATGCCGAAGGTGCCGAATTCTCGCTTACCAATACTCCGGTTTCCATGCGTTTTGGCGAAATTCATGAATTGTCGAAAAAATGCAACAACGCACCGGTCATTGCTGCCGATGCAACCAGTATAAGCGACCTCGAAAACCTCTTTACCCAAACCATGGAACATTTTGGCGGTAAAATCGATTTTGTACTTCACTCAATCGGGATGTCGCTGAACGTAAGAAAAGGACGCACTTACGACGATCTGGATTATAATTTTCTGCAAAAAACTATCGATATTTCTGCCATCTCTTTCCATAAAGTGATGCAAGTAGCCCGTAAGCTCGATGCCATTAATGATTGGGGTTCGGTTGTCGCGCTAAGTTACGTTGCCGCCCAAAGAACCCTCTACGGTTACAACGACATGGCCGATGCGAAAGCCATGCTCGAATCCATTGCACGAAGCTTCGGTTACATCTACGGTCGCGATAAGAAAATCCGGGTCAACACCATCTCGCAATCTCCCACCATGACCACTGCCGGTAGCGGTGTGAAAGGAATCGATGGCCTCATGGATTTCACCGAACGAATGTCGCCCCTGGGAAATGCAACGGCCGAAGAATGTGCCTCCTATTGCATAACCCTCTTTTCCGATCTTACTCGAAAAGTGACCATGCAAAACCTCTATCACGACGGAGGATTTTCTAATATGGGTATGAGTCTTAAAGCCATGAACATGTACAACATGGGCCTCGAGAATGTCGAAAATCCGGAAGAACTGGATTAGCCTAAAAAATCTGAATATCGTCTATTACGGGTTGCTCAAAGGGTTCATTCAATCGTTTGAGCAATCCCTCTTTAATAAGATTCAATTCCCTCTTCACAAGGGGCGATTGGATCTGAACATACAAAACCCGATTCCGAATATAAATTTTGCGGGTCTGACCGGCTATATACTTCCCCGTAACCGATTCCCACGACAAAATGAGTCGATTCTCAGACAAAGGTCGCTCTAATCCCATACCGCGTATATACGACTGAATGAGTTGATCGATGGGTTCAGTTTTACTCTTTCTCATAGGTATTCGCATCAAAGGTGGAAAATTCAAATCCAAGCATAAAGAAAGGCTTTCTTCCTCAATCCTAAAAACCGATATTTACACTGTTATTCAATTCGCGGTTTATATTACTTCAAGCTTACTTTTTGCTCCACATTTGCCTGTAAAATGAAATACCTCAAAATTGTTTTACCCATTTATCTTCCAACAAGCCTAACCTACGTTGTCCCCAACGAACTGGTAAGCGAAGTGGCCATTGGGAAACGCGCAATTGTTCCGCTGGGCAAATCGAAACTCTACACAGGAATCATCTGGGATTGGGACGATAAGCCTGTCCCGGATATTCAATATAAATCCATCCTCGAAATTATCGATCTGGAACCGCTCATTCGCGAAAATCAACGAAAATTTTGGGAATGGATAGCCGAATACTACCTATGCTCCCTGGGGGAAGTGATGAAAGCCGCATTGCCGGCTCCATTTAAGCTAAGCTCCGATACCTTTGTTAAACTGACCCCGCAATTCGAAATGGACTTCGCGGAAGATGTACATTCGCTATCGCCGGCGGAAGAAGGGACGCTCGCTTTGCTTCGACACGAAGCAGTAACTTTAGCAAAACTGGGCAAATACCTGAACCTCAAAAACCCTCTAAGCATCGTAAAAAAACTGATGGAACGAAACTGGGTGGAGACCATAGAAGAAGTGAAGCCTCCCTTTAAACCGAAAACCATCAAAATAATTAGCCTAAATATCCCCCCTGACGACGAACAGCTTTCCCCTCTGATCGAATCCATGAATAAGGCAAAAAAACAACAACAAATCCTCTTACACATACTCGACCCGGAGCATTGGGAATTCAATGGAAGTGAGCCAACAATTAGTCAAAAGGAATTATTGATTCGCTTCCCCGGCTCACTGGGAGCCATTAATGGATTGATTAAAAAAGGAATCCTGGCACGCACCGAAATTCCCGAATCGCAGTTAATCCAAACGGAAACGAATCAGCTTACCCTACCTCAGCTTTCGGACGAACAGCAACATGCACTCGAAAAAATCAATGCCTCTTTTACAGAAAACAAACCCGTTCTACTTCATGGGATTACGGGTAGCGGTAAAACCGAAATCTACATTCAACTCATCCGCGAAGCACTCGCATTGAATAAACAAGTCCTCTACCTGCTGCCGGAGATAGGACTCACGACCCAAATTATCGGGAGACTCGAGCAGGTTTTTGGGAATACTATTTTGGTTTACCATTCTCGTAATTCCGAAAATCAACGAGCCGAGATTTATCAAAAAGTGGCCAAAAATCACTCCCATCCGCAGCTCATTGTAGGAGCTCGCTCGGCCCTCTTTCTGCCTTTCAACCAATTAGCCCTATTGATTGTCGACGAGGAACACGACAGCAGTTACAAGCAACAATCGCCTGCTCCACGTTATCAAGGTCGCGATATGGCTCTCGTACTGGCAAAACGACATCAAGCCGGCATCGTATTGGGGAGCGCTACTCCATCGCTGGAATCCTATGCCCTTTCCCTTGCAAAGCGATTCACCTATATTCAGCTAAACAAACGCTACCACCAAAGCAAGTTACCCAGCGTTCACCTTATCGACCTTAAGAAGGAAAGACTGAAAAAAAAACTTCAAGGTAGTTTTAGCCTCAAACTAATCGATACCATGAAGGAAACCTTGGCAAACCAAGAACAGGTAATGCTCTTTCAAAATCGCCGGGGTTTTAATCCTTACCTCATTTGTCCCGATTGCGGACATATCCCCAAATGCAAGAACTGCGATGTGAGCCTCACCTATCACCGATTTCAGCATGCGATGGTTTGCCATTATTGCGGACACCGCGAAGCTCCTATAAAGGAATGCAAAGCCTGTGGTTTTCATCCGATTCAGTTCAAAGGATTAGGAACTGAAAAGATCGAAGAAGAGATACAGGAATTGTTTCCAAAGGCAAAAGTGGCCCGTCTCGATCTCGACACCGCCCGAAGCAAAAAAAATTACGAACGCATCCTGGAGGAGTTCGCGAATCGGAATATCGACATCTTAGTTGGCACTCAAATGATTAGCAAAGGACTCGATTTCAGTGCCGTAAGCCTTGTCGGGATTTTAGATGCCGATTTACTGCTCAATTATCCCGATTTCCGATCGGCCGAGCGAAGTTTTCAACTCATGGTGCAAGTTGGAGGTCGATCGGGTCGCAGAGAAAAGCAAGGCCAGGTTCTCATTCAAAGCTCCAATCCGGATCATCCGGTGCTGGAATGGGTAATGAAAACAGATTATCAGCAGATGGCAAACCACTTATTACACGAACGCAAACTCTTCCATTATCCACCCTATACCAGGCTCGTCCAAATTATACTTCGGCACCGAAACGAAAACAGCGTGGTCGAGGCAGCCGATTTCTTTGCGCAAATCCTCCGACAGGAATTTCACGAATACCTGCTGGGGCCTGAAATCCCTGCAGTTTCGAGGATACAAAACTTCTACATCAGGAATTTAATCCTAAAAATCCCCCGGAGCGAACCCAATCAATCCATCAAAGCATTTCTCCAACAACAACGAAATTGGATGCTTGAAAAACCGCGTTTCAAAAACCTTCAAATCCACTTCGATGCCGATCCACAATAAAAAAGGGAACTATCCTGGCTAGCTTTTAACCAGGATACTTCCCTTCTTTTCGGCAAGATTTGGCCTAAGAAATCACATAGTCAGAGCGACGATTCGTTAAAAATGAACCGTAATACCTCCCATAAAGTGAATGCCTGCTTGCGGGAAATAATAAGCCCAAGTCTGCTCATCGTAGCTCTCCGGCTGCCCTTGTGTTAAGGTGGCATTTTCATACCAAACTCCACCGTAGGCATTGCTCACATAAGTGGCATTGAAAAGATTCTTTACCTGGAAGCGAAAATCAATTTGCTTAAACACCCAGTTTTCAACCGAATAATTCAAAAACAAATGATTCACCCAGTAATCCGGCAACATCCTGTCAGGACTAGAAGAGTTATCGAAATACTGCTCCCCAACGTATTTGCTTAAGAAGCTAACCTGAAAATTTCGGAAGGGACGATAATCAAGCTTACTATTGAAAATAATTTCCGGCGAGTAAGATATGTGTGTGGAGCCTAGTTCGCGACCTACAAAATATTCATCCCAGTTCTCATCATAGTAAGTGGCATATTCGGTAAAATTCAAGATTCGATTCCGACTCAGGGTTACATTTCCCTCCCAAGCTAAATTTGCAGGAAGTTTAACCCCTCCAATCACCTCAATTCCTGCTCGATACGACTCAGCCACATTGGTCTTAATATCGTAACCCACAGCACTCTTTTCACCGGTAAGTACCAATTGGTCGGTGTAATCCATGTAATAGGCATTTAATCCAAGGCTGAACCGAGAATGATTCATACGGTAACCAAGCTCATAATCATCCAAGCGCTCGGCACGTGGGGTTGCCAATAAATCGCCTGTCGCTTCTTTAAAATCGGCCCGGGTCGGCTCACGATGTGCCACACTGTAGGATGCATAAACCTGATTAGCCGAGTTTATCTGATAACTAAACCCAACCTTTGGATTGAAAAATGCATAATCGTGATGCTGAGCTAAATCTTTTAAATCATCGTCGATCCCACTCATGGTGTATTCGATGCTTCGATACTGAAGGTCGCCAAATAGGTTTAATCCTTTATATAAGGTGTAGGTGGCTTTTACGTAACTACTGAACTCAGTTTTTAATCCATTATTGAAATACCATTCATAATCTTTCGGCACCCCCGGATTATTTTCAAGCCAAATGAGTTTTCCAAAGTGGTCGCCATCGTACTGACTCCATGCCGCTCCGGCATTCATTTCCAAAGCATCCCGCCTAAAAATTAAATTGGCCGTTCCTCCATAAAAATAATTCTTCATCCATTTTTGACGAATCACATCGCTAATGACCTCGACATAACCGGGGAAATAGTGTCCGATGCCGTAATCGCTCAAGGTTTCATCGTCGCGAACCTGCTCATAATACCCTTCGCCCGGAGTGAGGTGCAAGGCTGTATTGAACGACCACTGATGATTCAACTGCTGCGAATAATGTAGCTGATAGTGAGTCTGACGATAATTATCGGTTGCTCCACGATGGTATTGCTCATTGCCTTCGGCATCGTAATAAACGCCTGCCGGATTAAACTGCGGATTTACCTCGAGCGAATCGGCGGGAACCCCCCACCAGGTAATTCCGGTGCGCTGATCACCATGAATGACTGTTGCTTTAAGTAAACTGTTTTTTCCATGATAATTGGCACTCAAATAAAGCGACTGATGGTCGGCAAATCCATAATTAACGTAACTATCTGCATTCAAGCGAGAATAACGTCCTTCGAGGGAAAAACGATTGTTAATCAAACCGGTACCCATAGCCAGATTATTCCGAAAGGTATTGAACGAACCCATGCTGGAGCTTACACGGGCATAAGCTTCTTTGCTCGACTGCGACGTTTGGAAATTGATGCTGGCTCCAAAGGCAGCAGCTCCATTCGAGGAGGTTCCTACACCACGTTGCACCTGAATGTTATCGACCGATTCGGTAAAATCGGGCATGTTAACCCAAAAAACGGTGTGCGACTCGGAATCGTTTAACGGAATCCCATTAATCGTCACATTGATGCGACTAGCATCGGTTCCCCGAATTCGAAAAGCAGTATTGCCAACCCCAAATCCCGATTCCGAATTTTCGACCAAACCGGGAACCATCGTCAGCAGAAAAGGAATGTCCTCGCCCACATAGGCTTCGCGGATAGTTTTCTTCGATAATTCAGTGTAAGATACCGGCATCTTTTCATTTGCCCGCGTACCCTGCACAATCACCTCATCGGTGAGAAAAGCGCGCTCCGGAAGAGTTATGGTCAACTCGACGTCTTCCTGCAAATCGACCACAACAGCATGATCCTGATAACCCACAAAGCTCACCTGCAACTCATAGCTGCCAGGCCTGAGATTATCCAATACAAAACGCCCTTGTGCATCGGTAGAACTACCGACATAGGTGTTTTTTAAAATAACACTGGCTCCGGGCAATGTCTTGCCACTCGACTCCAGCACCGTTCCAACAATTTGCAATTGAGATAAAACAGTTAATCCAATCAATTGCAATACGAACAATAATCCAATTCGTTTCATACAAAAATGGTTTAAAGATTATTACTATTGCAATGAAGGGCGATCATGTGCATGTTCCCTGCGCCGGCATTATCCGTATCAGGTTCAAAGGGTATGATCTCAGCCTGAAAGTAAGGCACCCCCATCGACGTGGCAAAGGTAAGCACTTTGTTTTACCACATCCAAGAAAATGTAAACAAAAATTAAGGTGCCAAGCGACGATTTTTCCAAATACCCGCCGATAAGTAAAATTCAATGCGGTCGTGCAACCTGTTCTCTCTTCCTTTCCAAAATTCAATGCGCGAAGGCTGAATAAAATATCCACCCCAGAAATCGGGACGTTTGAGCGTTTCGGCCGTAAACCGATCTTCCATTTCTTTTACCCGATGCTCCAAAAATGCTCTGTCGGGAATCATTTTACTTTGGGGCGAAGCCCATGCACCAATCCGGCTCCCGCGTTGACGCGATTCGTAATAATCGTCGGAAACCTCTGGTTCGGCCTTTACGGTCAACCCTTCAATCCGAATTTGCCTTTCAAGTTCCGGCCAGTGAATGTTCACCGCTACCCTCGGATTAACGGATAACTCATGAGCCTTCCGACTAGTGTAATTGGTAAAGAAATAGATTCCTTCGCTTCCAATTTTCTTTAGCAACACAACCCGCGACGAAGGATTCCCTTTGGAATCGACCGTGGATAAAACCATGCTATTGGGTTCAGGCTGACCGGAAGCGACCGCCTCGTCGAGCCATTGTTGAAAAAGATCCATCGGCTGAACCGAAGAAGACAAATCCTCTAAGCTACTCTGCTTGATTGCTTGAATCAAGGTTACTCTATCTGTATTACTGCTCATTTTTAATCCATTATTAAGGTTTTCAGTTTTAAAAGCTATTGCTTTTCAAGTGTGTTAAAATCTTCTTACATTTGCACGCTAAAATGATCGAATAACCAAACCATACTGATTTACCATAAAATCAGGCGTTTATGAAACATGTTTCAACTTACATTCGGCAATACCTGGCTCCAAAAGCGGTCGCGAAAATAACCATCCTTCAGCAATTATCCCTCAACAATTTTGGAAGAAAATGCTCACACAATCATGAAACAACGAATCTTAATCCGATAAAGTAATCTTTAACTGCCTATTCTGAAACCTTAAAGCTACTAACTAATAAAACTCAAAAAAACCTTGGAAAAAATTAAAAAGATTCTGGTTTCTCAACCAAAACCAGAAACCGACAAAAATCCTTATTCCGACCTCGCCGAAAAACACAATCTGAAAATCGATTTCTTTAAGTTTATTCGCATCGAAGGAGTAAGTTCCAAAGAGTACAGAGAGTCAAAAGTGCGAATACTCGATCACAATGCAGTAGTATTCACTAGTAAAATTGCGATCGATAACTTCTTCCGAATTTGCGACGAATGTCGAATCACCGTCCCTGACACCATGAAGTATTTTTGCACTTCGGAAAGCATTGCCCTTTACCTCCAGGTTTACATTGTGTACCGCAAACGAAAAATTTTCTTCGGACAAAAAACCGTTCAAGACCTTATCCAGGTTATCAAATCAAAACATACTTCGGGTAAAATCCTCCTCACCCTCTCCGACGTCCCCAACGAATCGCTCATCTCAGCTATGGACGAAGCTAAAATCCCCTACTCACTCATGACCCTTTTCTCTACCGTGAGCTGCGATTTAAAAGCTTCAGTCGATGTGTACGAAGAAGAATACGACATGATTGTTCTCTTTACTCCCGCAGGTGTGAAATCGCTCATGGATAATTACCCCGACTTTAAACAGGAGGAAATTAAAATTGCTGCCTTCGGACAGGGAACACAACAAGCAGCTATCGAGGCTGGTTTGCGTATCGACATAGCCGCACCTACTCCCGAAGCTCCCAGTATGACCATGGCCATTGATCAATTCGTAACCGAATTCAATAAGAAAAAACGATAACTAGAATGAACATTCCTCCTGGAGGGATGCTTTCCTTTAAAAAATAATACCATGCCGAACTTGAAACTCTTTATCGCCACATTGATGCTATCGGCGCTTGCTTTTTCCGCTTGCAACGAATCCGACCCCGACCCTTGCGAAGCAACCCAAAGTGCCGAAAAAGTAGTAAACATTCAGGCCGATCTAATCATCCAATCTACCGAATCGGTTCCAGTAGCCAACGAGCCTTTTACGATTACCATCAAATTGATTCCCTGTAGCCAAGAAGAAATAATCCACACCTTCACCGGCGAAACAGACGAAAATGGCTCCTACACCACCGACATCGTTAACTTGGTGCTGAACAATACAGTCGATAAAGTAGAAATCCTGGCCGTGGCGCCGGATTTAACCAATTACTTGACTCAAGAATTTCATCTCGTAACCAAAAGATACGAAGACCTTCAAAGCTTCGGCCTGGAAAACATTGAACTTGAAATTTTAACCATCGATTAATTCTTAATTATGTCTTTTACACTCCCAATTGGCGCACAAGCAATCGATTTTAATCTCCCGGCAACAAACGGTAATGCATACACCCTCAAGGATTTCAAAGAGGACATCCTGGTAATCTTCTTTACCTGCAATCATTGTCCTTATGTTATTGGTTCCGACGAACATACCAGAGCTACCGCAAATCGATTTTCCACTAAATCAGTCCGATTCGTAGCAATCAATTCAAATAGCAAAAACACCTACGAAGAGGATAGCTTCGAAAACATGGTCAAGCGAATGGAACAAGAACAATTCCCCTGGCTCTATTTGCACGACGAAAGCCAAGAAGTAGCTTTAGCTTACGGAGCGCTTAGAACCCCTCACTTTTTCGTGTTCAATGCGGAACGCAAACTCGTTTACACCGGACGAGCAATCGACTTCCCACGCGATTACACCAAACATACACAAGACGACTTGTCGCAAGTACTCGAGGAACTTCTTGCTGGTAAACCCATTACCAATCCGGTTACCAACCCAATTGGATGCAATGTTAAATGGGACGGGAAAGATAAACATTGGATGCCAGCCGATGCCTGCGATTTAGTCTAGCCGATTCAATCGGAAGGATTTTCGTATTTCAAGAAACATCTCTTTTATTGCTTCCGCAGCTAATAATAAATAGACGATTCTTTTCGATTTTGCTGCAAATAAAAAAGGCGCAGAGTAGCATAAGAATGCTCCCTGCGCCTTTTTTCATGAAATACCCTCTCTTGCTTACGCAAATTTACTGTTAGCAAAAGAAATAATCTCCTGGGCAAGAGCCTCCGCTTCTCGTTGAGAGGGTGCCTCCGCATAGATGCGAATAATCGCCTCAGTATTCGATTTACGCAAATGGACCCAACGATCGGGGAAATCGATTTTTATTCCGTCAATGGTCGTAAACGAAGCCTCGGCATAATGATCCTCCAAGGCGTGCTGTAAGGCAACCATATCCATCTTAACCGGAATATCCATCTTATTTTTGGAAATGAAATAACTGGGTAATCCAGCCTTAATCTGCGTTGGCCGTAGTTGTTTTTCTGCCATGTAGCTCAGAAACAAGGCAATTCCAACCAATGCGTCACGCCCGTAATGCAGTTCCGGTAAAATGACGCCTCCGTTTCCTTCGCCTCCAATCAGAGCATTCGTTTCCTTCATCACCTTTACCACATTCACCTCACCTACTGCCGCTGCGGCATAATCGACCCCATGCTTGCGGCAAATATCCCGCAATCCACGCGACGACGACAAATTCGACACCGCATTGCCTTTTCGCTGCTCCAGCAAATAATCGGCTATCGCAATCAAGGTATTTTCTTCGCCGAACATGGTTCCATCTTCATTGATGATTGCCAACCGATCGGCATCCGGATCGACCACAAAGCCGACATGAGCTTCGGAGTCTTTCACTACCTGAGATATTTCGGTCAAATGCTCTGGCAAGGGTTCCGGATTATGGGCAAAAATACCCGTTGGCTCACAATGCAGCTCCACAATATGCTTTACTCCCAGAGCAACCAACAACGCAGGAACGGCTATCCCACCAACCGAGTTTACACCATCGATCGCCACGGTGAATTGAGCGGCCTCAATGGCCTGTAAGTTCAAATACGGTAGAGTTTTGATTAATTGAATATGATAATCGAGCATTTGATGCTGAATACTTACATTGCCCAGCGAATGAACATCGGCAAAAGCATACTCAGCTAGAAAATCCTCCTTTGCCGCCAGAGCATAAAGGGCCTGTCCTTCGCTGTCGGATAAAAACTCGCCGGAACTATTCAAAAGCTTCAATGCATTCCATTGCATCGGATTATGGCTAGCAGTTAGGATAATCCCACCATCGGCCGATAACTCGGTTACAGCCAGCTCGGTAGTAGGTGTACTGGAAAGACCAATATCGACCACATCGATCCCAATAGAAGTAAACGACGACACCAAAAGATCTCGTAACATTAAACCCGAAACACGAGCATCGCGCCCTATCACTACTTTTAATCGTTTATTCGGACGTTCCTGCTTTAACCAGGCGCCATAAGCCAAAGAGAATTTAAGCAAATCGTAAGGGGTTAAATTGGAACCGCTTACCCCACCGATCGTTCCACGAATTCCAGAAATAGATTTAATTAAGGTCATTGTTTTTTTCTTTCAAAAATACCTGAAAAAGCCGAAAATCCAGCCCGAATCGAAAAAAGCAAATCAACTGATTTATCTCATCCTTTTTCTTTCCGAAACCCGCTATTTTAGCCATGTATCTGAGGAGAGAGTCGCATAGCCCCTTTCCAAGGATTTTTTTAAATCTAATCCGGAGGATTTTCTAATGGAAAAGAGAATAGGTACTGCCATTATCGTTATTGAACAATCGGAATCGGTCGCTCTCGTGAACCATGCCCTTTCCCGGCATAATCCGATTATTTTTGGCCGTCAGGGAATCCCTCTCCATTCCAAATTACTGAACATCATTTCTGTCGTTCTCATCGGCACAACCGACGAAATCGGCTCACTTACCGGTCAGCTAGGTAAAATCGCCGGAGTGCATGTAAAATCTGCCCTCATCAAAAACTCCGATTTACAAGAAAAACTTTAAGCCATAACACCATGATCTTTAATCCCGAAAAATGTCGCATCGCCGACCGTCCACATCAAGCATTTATCGACCCACAAGAAATTGCCGACCACCTGGGTGAAGCCAAACCAACCAAAGAAAATATCGAGGCCATTCTCGATAAATCCCGAAATAAACAACGCTTAACCTTAGCCGAAACAGCCACCCTGCTCCAAGCCGACGACCCGGATATGATTGAATTAATAAAAGAAACGGCCCGTGAACTGAAAAAAACAGTTTACGGAAACCGGATTGTTCTTTTTGCTCCTCTCTATATCGGGAATAAATGCACCAACGATTGCACTTACTGCGGATTTCGGGTGAGTAACAAAGAGGCCGAGCGCAAAACACTCAACGATGAGGAAATCATCCACGAAGTAGAAGCACTTGAGGATGAAGGGCATAAACGACTAGTCTTGGTTTATGGTGAGCATCCCGAATACGATGCCGAATACATTGCTCATACAACCCGTTTAGTTTATTCGGTTAAGAAAGGAAAAGGAGAAATTCGTCGGGTGAATATCAATGCTGCACCGCTCGATGTGGAAGGGTTTAAAGTAGTGAAAGAGGCTGGAATTGGAACCTATCAAATTTTTCAGGAAACGTATCATCCCGAGGCCTATAAAAAATACCACCCTCGTGGTCGAAAAAGCAACTACGAATATCGACTCACAGCACTCGACCGTGCTCAGGAAGCCGGAGTGGACGATGTAGGAATAGGAGCTCTTTTCGGCCTTTACGACTGGAAATTCGAAGTAATGGCCCTCGTTCGACACACCATCCACCTGGAAGCTTGTTACCAGGTTGGTCCCCACACCATTTCCTTCCCCCGCATCCAAAACGCTTCTTCCTTAAACGATAAAGGAAAATACCTTGTAGACGACCACGACTTCATTCGGCTCATTGCCATTTTACGACTTGCCGTTCCATACACAGGACTAATCCTTACTGCCCGCGAAAATCCTTTCGTTCGACGAGAAGTAATTCAATTCGGTGTTTCCCAAATCGATGGAGGAACAAAACTGGAGCTGGGTGCTTATTCAAAATCAAAAAATGAACAGCAAGATTTAAACAAAGAACAGTTTCAAATAAACGATTCGCGTTCCCTCAACGAAATTATCGATGAGCTAATTAGCGATGGTTTTCTCCCTTCCTTCTGCACCTCCTGCTACCGGAAAGGACGAACCGGAGAACATTTCATGGAATTCTCGATTCCAGGTTTTATCAAACGATACTGTACTCCCAATGCCATCCTTACCTTAGCCGAGTACCTCGAAGATTACGCTACGGAAGAAACAAAGGAAAAAGGATACCGCATCATTCAACGAGAACTGGAACAACTCAATAACCCAAAACTAATGACTCAAATGGATAAACGGCTTGGAAGTATTAAAAATGGGGTACGCGATTTAAACTACTAAGCCCCACTTTTACTCTGAATCGAGGGTTACAGGAAATCGTTTTATGGTCTATCTTCGTGCGCGGATTCAACGCAACGAATCCACCTCATTCAAATTGATAATCCTTTCATTCATCATGGGTAAAAGCCGCAGAAAAACCATCATCCACGAAAAATTAGTGATTACCGATATTGCCTCCGAAGGGAAAGCAATTGCACGGCTCGACGACCTGGTCGTGTTCGTAACGAATTGCATTCCAGGCGATGTGGTCGATGTAAGAATTCAAAAAAAACAAAAAAACTTCCAGGAAGGAATCCCAACCCGATTTCACCAATTATCACCCTTGCGAACCGATGCGTTCTGTTCTCATTTCGGAACCTGCGGCGGTTGTAAATGGCAATCGCTTCCGTACTCCAAACAATTAGAATTCAAACAGAAACAAGTTGCCGATCAATTCGCACGGATAGGACACTTGCAATTCCCTGAAATTGAACAAATTCTTCCATCGGAGAAAACAATTCATTACCGCAATAAACTGGAATTTACCTTTTCTAATTTGCGTTGGCTCACGGCCGAAGAAATTAACCTCGATGAACCTTATGGTCGCGAGGCCCTCGGATTCCATGTACCCCGAATGTTCGACCGAATAGTCGATATCGATACCTGCTACCTGCAAAAAGAACCGAGCAATGAACTCCGACTTTTTATTAAAAGAAGAGCGCAGGAACTGAATATTGCTTTCTATAATCAACGAACACACGAAGGCGAAATCAGAAATCTGATTGTGCGCACTAGTACCACTAATCAGCTCATGCTCATCGTCGTATTTGCTGCTATCGATGACACAAAACGCGAAGCACTGCTTAGCTCCATTCACACCCATTATCCGGATATTACCAGCCTCAATTATGTTATCAACACCAAACGAAACGACTCTATCCACGACCTCGATGTAGTTAACTATGCAGGAATGCCCTACATTCTGGAACAAATGGAGGAGCGTGAGTTTCGCATCGGACCGAAATCCTTCTATCAAACCAACTCCGAGCAAGCCTACGAACTCTATAAAAAGGTAAGAGATTTCGCCGGGTTAACAGGCCAGGAAGTTCTCTTCGACTTATATGCCGGCACCGGAACCATCGGACTCTTCCTCGCCGATCGAGCCAAAGTGGTCGTTGGAATCGAATATGTGCCTGAAGCAATTGAAGATGCCAAAATAAACGCCGAATTAAATCAAATTGAACACGCCCATTTTTATGCCGGCGACATCAAAGATTTACTCACTCCCATCATGACCCAACACGGAAAACCAGACGTGGTCGTGGTCGATCCTCCTCGCGCCGGATTGCACAAAGATGTGGCTGAAACGCTACTTACTACCGATGCTAAAACGCTCGTTTACGTGAGTTGCAATCCGGCCACCCAAGCTCGTGACTTAGAAATTTTATGTCAAAACTATCGAATAGAAAAGGTTCAACCGGTCGATATGTTTCCGCATACCCATCATGTGGAAAATATCGTTTTACTGAAAAAAATGGATACATTTGAGAAACCTTGAGAGAATCCCTTTCTAAGCGTTAGGCTCTCATTTTAATCCATGTTTCATCCTAAATCCTGAACACTATGGCCAGTTTTGAAGCTCTCGGAAGCATTATCAAAGAAGAAAGTTTGTATTCCATTACGGAACACTCCATCCCTAACTCATTGGTTCTCGAAACCAAAGAACCATTCCCCGGTTATCATCACGACCTACCCAAGGATTCGGTACCCCGATCGGTCTTCCTCGTATTGAACCATCAAACCAGCCGGGAACAAGTAACCCGCGCTCGAAAAAACATTCTCCGATATGCCGATTTCGATTTCGATGCCGCCTTCGCCGATGTATTCTTCTTTAACGAAACCTATTCCTGCATACGGATAAAGAACCTAAACCGATACGAATACATCGAAGACCTTCAATCGCACTTTATAAACGAAGGATTCTCGTTCCGGAAAGCTGAAAAAATAGATACCAAGGCTATCATCAAAGTGAAAAAGACCTTCATCCTCGACGAAATTAAACCTAGTATTTTTACCGATCAACTCGAAAATTATCAGGGTTATGTGGCCATCCCAAAATCCCTCTCCTGGAAACTTTTCGAAAAAATTACCCGATCGGTCAAAAACAATTGGGAAGGGAAACATTTCGATGCCGCTTATGGATTCTTCTACCGAAACTTCGATATCCACGAAGTAGTTCGAATTTTCCACCATACCGACAACAACCAAATATTAAGCGACTTACAAGCGCTATACCTCAAAGAAATAGCCAAATACTAAACACAAAAGCATCTATTTCATGATTCAAAAAAATCTGGCCGGTATACTCCAACAAATCCCAGACTTCGTCAAATTGGTGGTGGTAACTAAAATGCATTCGCCCGAGGAAATGATGGAAGTGTACCGCGCCGGCCATAAAGTGATGGGAGAAAATAAACCCCAGGAACTCCTTGCGAAGATCGACGCCATGCCCCAAGATGTAGAATGGCATTTTATTGGTCATTTACAATCGAATAAAGTAAAATACATCGCTCCACATGTTCATCTAATACATGCTGTCGATTCGCTTAAATTGCTTAAAACGATTAATAAAGAGGCATTGAAGAACGAAAGAACCATCCAATGCCTCCTTCAATTTCATATCGCTAAAGAAGACACCAAATTTGGTCTTGACCGAAAAGAAGCTTCGACCCTCTTGGACAGCGATGATTTCCAGGCCATGATTAACATTGAAATAGTAGGAGTGATGGGAATGGCAACCTTCACCGAAAATACTCAACAAGTTCGAGCCGAGTTTCAAGAACTCAAAGAGCATTTCACTTTCCTGAAGGAAACCTACTTCAAAAATCAAGACTCGTTCAGGGAAATTAGCATGGGTATGTCGAACGATTTCAACATCGCTATCGAAGAAGGAGCCACCATCGTTAGAATTGGTAGTGCTGTTTTTCAGGAAAATTAGTATGCTGAACAAGTACTTTCCAGGATTTATTTGTAAAAATTCTAAATTCCTAATTCTCTATCTTTGAGCAAAATCAACAGACCAATCAATTGCTATGATAAACCTGGAAACTAACTACTTAGGACTCAAACTACGCAACCCGCTAATCATTAGCAGCTCCGGAATGACCAACTCCCTGGAGAAACTAAAAAAACTGGAAGAAGCAGGCGCCGGAGCCATCGTGCTTAAATCGCTTTTCGAAGAACAAATTAATTTCGAAGCAGGCAAAATCTTAAACGAAAGTCATGCCTACCCCGAAGCAGAAGATTATATCCGCACCTACTCCAAAAGCAATACGGTCGACGATTATTTGGAACTTATCCAAGAGGCAAAAAAAACCATTTCTATCCCGGTTATAGCTAGTATTAACTGCGTTTCCGACATCGATTGGACCGGTTTTGCGAGCAAAATTGCTCAAGCTGGTGCCGATGCATTGGAACTAAACATTCATATCGTATCGGTCGATCCTTTGCAAGATGCTAGCAAGCTGGAAGAAAAATACCTAACCATCGTCGAAAAAGTAAAAGAGGCGACAAAACTTCCATTGGCGGTTAAAATTGGCAGCCATTTCTCAAACCTAACCCACTTTGTTGCAAAACTTTACCACCGAAAAGTAGAAGCGGTAGTCCTATTTAACCGATTTTACCAACCCGATATCGATATCCATCACCTGAACTTTACCTCGGCCGGAGTATTTAGCTCTCCCGACGATTTAAGGAACACCCTCCGCTGGATTGGTATTGTTAGTTCGAAAGTAGAACACATCGAACTGTCGGCATCAACCGGAATTCACGATGGAACAGCGCTCATCAAATGTTTACTAGCGGGCGCACAAACCGGACAAATCTGCTCGGTACTCTACAAAAATGGATTCGATGAGATTGGAAAAATTCTTCAGGAATTAAAAGACTGGATGGAAGAAATGAATTACGATACCATCGACGATTTTCAAGGAATAATGAATTATAGTCGCATTAAAAATCCGGCTATTTACGAACGGTCGCAGTTCATGCGCTATTTCTCCAGCCACGAATAAAACTTATCATAAGAATAAGAAAAAGAGGGTGTTACATCAGTGAAACGCCCTCTTTTTTTGGCTTTATTAAAATCATATACCTTAAAGGTTAGAAGCCTTAATCACCTAAAAATGACTTCAGCTGATTCCCTCTATTCGTGTTCTTAATGCGCCGTAGTGCGCGCTCCTTTATCTGCCTTACTCGCTCACGGGTTAACTCGAGGCGTTCTCCAATCTCTTCCAGGGTGGACGGTTTCCTCCCGTTTAATCCATAATAATGCCTTAGTACATAGGCTTCCCGAAAGGTTAAGGTATGAATAGCCCGATCTATTTCCTTCTGCAAACTTTGCATGATCAAATTCCGGTCGGGCAACCTATTTTCATCGACTAATAAAAGATCGTACAAAGTCCCGTCCTCGTCGGAAAGTAAGGGCGCATCGAGCGAAAGGTGCCTTCCACTGCTGCGCAAAACCAATTTAATATCCTTCGGTAGCATATCCAGTACTAAGCCTACTTCCTCACTCGTGGGCTCTCGCTCAAACTGTTGCTCTAAAAGGGAAAGAGTCCGATTGATTTTATTTATGGAACTAATTTTATTTAAAGGTAAACGTACAATGCGAGCCTGCTCTGCAAGTGCTTGCAAAATGGATTGCCTTATCCACCAAACTGCATACGAAATAAACTTGAAACCACGGGTTTCATCAAATCGCTTCGCAGCTTTAATGAGCCCTAAATTTCCTTCGTTAATCAAATCTGGCAAGCTAAGCCCCTGATTTTGATATTGTTTTGCAACAGATATAACAAACCGCAAATTGGCATTAATCAATCGTTCCAAGGCAGCATCATCTCCTCCCCGAATTCGTTTGGCTAATTGAACCTCCTCCTCTACTGAAATCAACTCCATTTTACTGATATCCTGCAAATACTTATCGAGCGAAGGTGCTTCGCGGTTCGTTACTTGTTTGGAAATTTTGAGTTGACGCATATCAAAAGTGCTTATTTTTCATAAACCTCTAATTACCAGCGTATTTAGAGGGATTCCGACTATTCGTAAAAATAAGTATATATTCTCCCTAAAAAAATACTTCCACAATCTTTTTCATTTTTTTTTGCTAAGTGACTCGAAATGTTTATAATTGCAGCAATTAGTGTACGCAGAAAAACCTTTTCACTTCTTTTTCTGCCTTCTCAATTCCAACAATAGATTCTTATTATCTTAATCCAATCTTTTTATGTACGATATTCTTGAACTTAACCAAAAATTGGTTGATGAATTAAGAGAAATCGCTGTATCACTTGAAATAGGAGACTCCGACTCTCTGAGCAAGCAAGATCTCATTTATCGAATCCTCGATCAGCAAGCCATTCTCGCTTCGGTAAAACCAACTCGAAAAAGCAACGCCTCATCATCCGATGACGATGCCAGAAAACGACGAAAACGTCGCCCCAAAACCGAAAAAGTAGAATTCTCCAAACCAGCAGAGAAACCAACTGAAAAACAGACTGAAGCCGAACCAGCACCTAAACCTGAAAATGCAGCAGCTCCAGAAGCGCCAAAAACAGAAGCAGAGGCAGAAGTAAAAACGGGCAAAAAACGTCGCGGACGCCCTCGGAAAAATAAACCAGAAGATGCTCAGCCAATTGCATCCTCACAGGAAACTCCGCAACCAGTAAAAGAAACAACCCCTACTCCACCCAAAGAAAAAGCCCAACCTACCGAGATTAAGGCCGCAGAGCCCACTCCCCCACAAGCTAAAAAACAGCACCAACCGCAAAACAATCAAAACCCCAGACCGAATAACGATAATAACCGGGACAACAAAAAGCAGAACCGACCTAACGAACAAAACGAAATCTTCATCAGCGAAGAAAGTTATGTCGAAGCAAACGGTGTCCTTGAAATTATGCCCGATGGTTACGGCTTCCTTCGCTCGTCCGATTTCAATTACTTGAACTCTCCCGACGATATTTATGTGAGTCAATCGCAAATTAAACTCTTCGGCCTCAAAACCGGCGATACCATTACCGGATCCATCCGACCACCCAAAGACAATGAAAAGTATTTCCCACTCATTAAAGTAATCGATATCAATGGGAAATTGCCGGAGATTGTACGCGACCGAATTCCTTTCGACCATTTAACCCCTCTCTTTCCGAACGAAAAATTCCGGATTAGCGGCGGCCGACGAAGCAGCCTATCTACGCGCATTGTCGATATGTTCTCTCCAATCGGGAAAGGTCAACGTGGCCTTATTGTCGCTCAACCAAAAACCGGTAAAACGGTCCTGCTGAAAGAAATTGCTAATGCAATTGCCGACAATCACCCGGAAGTTTACCTCATGATTTTATTAATCGATGAACGCCCGGAAGAAGTTACCGATATGGCACGCTCGGTTAATGGCGAAGTGATCGCATCGACCTTCGACGAACCGGCAGAAAAACATGTTAAAGTGGCCAACATCGTTTTAGAAAAAGCGAAACGTTTGGTTGAATGTGGACACGATGTGGTTATCCTTCTCGATTCGATAACTCGTTTAGCAAGAGCTTACAACACCGTTTCACCTGCATCCGGAAAAGTTCTTTCCGGTGGAGTAGATGCAAACGCTTTACACAAACCTAAACGATTCTTTGGTGCAGCTCGAAACATCGAAAACGGAGGTTCGCTTACCATTCTTGCTACTGCTTTAACAGAAACCGGTTCAAAAATGGACGATGTAATTTTCGAAGAGTTTAAAGGAACCGGTAATATGGAACTTCAGCTCGACCGTAAACTATCCAACAAACGTATTTATCCAGCTGTCGATATTAATGCGTCCAGCACTCGACGCGAAGATTTATTACTTGATAAAGATGTAATGAATCGAATTTGGATCCTTCGAAATTATCTATCCGATATGAATTCCATCGAAGCCATGAGCTTCCTTATCGACCGACTCAGAAAAACCGAATCGAACGAAGAATTCCTTATCTCAATGAACGATCAATAAATCACTCTTTTATAAATGAAAAAAGGCTTATTCCAACTAGTGGATAAGCCTTTTTTTTTACTTCTATACCTGAATTAAAACCTAAATCCTAGAGTAAACAACAATTGATGTTGCGTGCTTTCGATAGTAGCTATGTTGAGTGGCTGTTGATAAAGAACATACTCACTCTGATTAAAACGATTCGTATAGGAGAAATCGAGGAAATACGAGCTATTATTAATTCCAAAACCAAAAGAATATCCTAGCATATCAGACCCGGCGTTAATTTCCCCTTCGGCAAAGGGACTTTCATAATAAAAAGCTCCTCCTCTTAAACTCACAGCAGAGATACGATATTCAGCTCCTAATCGAAGATTGCGCGTATTGCGATACATGGCCTGTATCCCTTCATTTTCAATATCAAACATATAAGTATCACTCCGAAGTCGGGCAAATGAGTAATTTACCATCTCGTAATCAAAGCTAACCAAAGCATTTCGACCTAAAACAAAGGCAGTGCTTAAAATTAAGCGCGGAGGAGTAATCACTTCATAATCAAATTGACCCGAATTACTTCCCGACAAATCACCCAATGAATCCGAGGAAGCGGCCATGATGCCACTGTACGATTCACGCAAAGAATAAAAAACAGGACTGTGAACACTCGCACCTAATCGAATCCAATAAACAGGAGTATAAATTGCTCCCACTTTCAGATTAACACCAGTTCCACGAGTATCAATTTCTTCGGTATGAGTAAATTGACTCAATCCAAAATAATTATCCGGAATATTCGATTCATTATGAATCAATGTCGACTCATAACGCAGGGATTGGATGCCTAAATTTGCTCCTAGGAACAACTCATTATTATAGTTAGCGCCCAAGCTGAAAACATATTCCCCGTTACTGCCTTTTTCAGTAATGGTGCGTCGAATGGATTGACCATATTCCGAATTGATGAAATCATGGCTGTAGACTCCAGCATTGGAATCGAAAAAGATCACATCCGAAAGCAAGGCAACTTCATTCCATAAGTAAGCCCAATTGTTTTGATTCGCATCATACACAAAATCATCCAGCAAGGAACTATTGGCATCTAAAATCCGAACACTGGTTCGCTGGTCGAATTGATTCAACACATTATAACCAATCCCAATATTCGTCGAGATCCAACCACTTTCATTGCCGGTAGGAAAGACACCAACCAGCCCTCCATTAGCAAGACGAAAATCGTATTGAAAATCCGTATAAGAACTGCCATCGCTTGGGATCGATGCGGTTTGATTAAAACCCAACAAAGGTGAAAGTGTAAACTCAGACTTTCGGTAAACTGCGACCGAAGCCGGGTTAATGGAAAGAGCTCCAAAATCGGCACCTAAAGCACCCATGGCACCACCCAAGGCATTCGATCGGGCGGTTGATCCAAAATACATTTGTGAATAGCGCAAGGCATCAACAGCATTTTGTGCTTGAATCAAGAATGGTAAACCGATCACCATTCCGATTATGAAAAACATCGTCTTTTTCATGATTTTTATTTTAGTAAACGATTGATCTATTGCACTGCAGCATAAAAGATGTGAATGAGAACGATTAGCGCAATAAGAAGTGTTTTATTAATATCTATTTAATCAGACCAAAACCATCAGGAATGAACTATCGACGGCTTCCTCCAGAGGATGAACTACTCGAGCTACTTGAACTACTTGAACGGGAGCTACCTCCAGAGAAAGAACTGCCCGATGACCGGCTCGACGACGAAGGTGCAGAATAGGAGCTACGGCTTGGACTCGAAGAACGAGAGGGAGCAGAGTAATTGCTTCTACTTGGACTCGAAGAGCTAGGTGCCCTATAAGAGGAACCACTTGGACGCGAGGTGCCCGAGGGGCTTCTGTAATTACTATTGGACGAAGCAGGAGGTCGTACATTTGGGGTACGCGTGGTTCGTGTCGATTCCGGACGACTGTATGAACTACTGGATCCGGGACGAGAATACACCTGACCTGTTTTACTTTCTGGACGAACATTTCCGGAACTCTGACCAGCCGAGGGCTTGGTGGGAACCCGGCGATAACTATCGTTGTACACCGGGCGTTGACGGCTAGGAGAGTTATCGTAGGTATAGCGACTCCGGGATGAAGGAGAGGAAGAGGTTCCTGGTTTTCTGGTCACCGATTCGGAATTTGGTCGCACATTCGAAGCATCGGAACGATTACTTCTACTAGGGCTAACTGCCCTCGAATTAGTAGGTCTTTCAGGTTGAGTTCGACGATTATCCAATCGTTGGCTTGGGTTGTAAGGTTCCTTCGCTGCCGGTTTTTGAGGCGTATCAGTTATACGACTAGGGCTTGTCCTGTTGGTGTTACTTGGACGCTCTGGTCGGTTTACTGTGGATGGTTGCCTTTCTACTCGAGACGAGGACGGTTCACGACTTACGGTTCCTCTGTCTTTGTTTAAATCTTGTCGCGATGGACTAACTTGATTGGAAACAGAGCCGGACTCTCCTCTAGCCGGAGCAGTGGATAGACCAGAGCTAGACTCCGTGCGAGAGGTCCTGCTATCTGTTTTGGATTGAACCAAAGCATCTGTTTTACTGGCAAATTCGCGTCCTGCTCGAGTACTATTACTAAAGCTACCGCTGGTTTCACGGTAGGCAATATCACGTCCTACCACCGATGCTTCTTGTTCGTAACGGCTACCTAGATCGCGCGCTGTTCCTACGGAGTTAGTGAGTTTGGATTCACGAGGACCATATCGAAAATTATTGGTTCCGTCGTAGCTATTATAATAATAGTCGTTTGTATTGTAGATTGCCGATGCGGTGTAGAAACCGTCCCAATAACCGTGGTTGTATCCCATTCCGTAGCTGTTCCAGCCCCAGCCACCGTTCCAGCCCCAGGGTGATCCCCAGCCGCCCCAGCCGCCATACCAGCCACTGTTCCAGCCCCAGGGAGAACCCCAGCCGCCCCAGCCGCCATACCAACCGCCGCCCCAGCCGCCACCAAAGCGCCAGTTGTAAGAAGGCCACCAGTTATAACCCATATAAATACTTGTTCCCCAAAAGAATGGATCGTAGTTATACCAGTACATATTGGTGTAATAGTTATCGAAGTAACCACAGCCAATGTAGGGGTCGTGAAATCTGCGCAAACGAGCTGAGTACGAATAGTCGTAGTAATCGTCGGCATTATAACCGTAGTTATTTACATCGCCGTAGTAATAATTGTACTCATTCCCGTTTTCGTCGTAATAACCTTCCTCGTAATATTCATCCTCGGGATAATAGTATTGTTCATCGGAGTAATACTCTTCTTCTTGATAGTTGGGAGCTTCTTCCTGATAGTATTGATTTTCGGATTCAGGATAGTAGCGTTCTTCGCTCTTTTCATCTAGGTAGGAATCGTAGGGGACTCGACTTTGCCGTGGTTCAACTGATTCGTATCGATAGGGAGTTTCTGCAGATTGGTTGAGGGTGTAATCTGGAATGTCCTGTTCGAAGACCTTTTCGTCGCCGGGGCGGTAGTAAATATCGTCGTAAACAGTGCTCACTTGCTTTCCGGTAGTGCAGGAAGACAGGAGGATTGTCATCGCAATGAGTAATTTGATGGAAGTTTTCATGACTTTATCTCCTTTATTGGTTTATTTATATTTTTGTGCGGCTTTCACACGGGCACGAAAAATTCAATTTTCATACCAAACTTTCAAATAATGGCTAAAGCACTTACAAAAAGGAGCGAAAATTACGCACAATGGTATAACGACCTGGTAATCAAAGCGGATCTAGCAGAGAATTCTGCGGTTCGCGGCAGTATGGTTATCAAACCTTATGGTTACGCTATCTGGGAAAAAATGCAAGCCCAGCTCGATAAAATGTTTAAAGAAACCGGTCACGAAAACGCTTATTTCCCGCTCTTTATACCTAAAAGTTACTTTTCGAAAGAGGCTAGTCATGTGGAGGGCTTTGCCAAAGAGTGTGCCGTGGTTACCCACTATCGGTTAAAAAATGATCCAGATGGGAAAGGAGTAATTGTTGATCCGGATGCAAAACTGGAAGAGGAACTGATTGTTCGTCCAACCTCCGAAACAATTATTTGGGACACCTATAAGAACTGGATACAATCCTATCGGGATTTGCCCATTTTGATTAATCAGTGGGCCAATGTTGTTCGTTGGGAGATGCGGACCAGATTATTCCTCCGCACTGCTGAGTTTCTATGGCAGGAAGGGCATACTGCCCATGCTACTCGCCAGGAAGCCATTGCCGAAACGCAGCAAATGATTGAAATCTACGCTCAATTCGCTCAAGATTTCATGGCAATGCCGGTAATTGTAGGAAACAAGACAGAAACGGAACGTTTTGCCGGAGCGCTCGACACCTATACCATTGAAGCGTTGATGCAAGATGGCAAGGCGCTGCAATCGGGAACATCACACTTCTTAGGGCAAAATTTTGCTAAAGCCTTCGATGTGAAATTTGCGTCCAAGGAAGGTAAATTAGAATATGTGTGGGCTACATCCTGGGGTGTATCAACTCGCCTGATGGGTGCACTGATCATGGCGCATTCCGACGACAATGGCTTGGTTCTTCCTCCCAAACTGGCTCCGATCCAAGTGGTAATAGTTCCTATTTACAAAGGATTCGATGAACTTGACAACATTAGGCCGGTGGCTCAAAAAATAAAATCAGAGCTACAGAAAGTAGGAATATCGGTTAAATTCGACGATCGCGACACCCACAAACCAGGATTCAAATTTGCTGAATACGAACTCAAAGGAGTACCCATTCGTTTGGCTATGGGGCCGCGCGACTTTGAAAACGGCACTATCGAATTAGCCCGAAGGGATACCCTCGAAAAATCGACCGTCCCTCAAGAAGGTATCGTGGAGCGAATCCAAGTTTTGCTCGACGAAATTCAAACGAACATTTATCAAAAAGCCTTTCGTTTCAGAGAAGAAAACACGTTTCAGGTGGATACTTGGGAGGAGTTTAAAACTCAAATCGAAAAAGGTGGATTTATTCTGGCTCATTGGGATGGTAGTTCGGAAACAGAAGAAAAGATTAAGAATGAGACCAAAGCAACTATTCGTTGCATTCCAATTGATGCAAAAGAAGAAGACGGGCTATGTGTTTATTCCGGGAAACCCTCAAGGCAGCGCGTCCTATTCGCACGAGCCTACTAGGCTAAAGAACAGCTTTCACTTAACGGATTTTAGTAAATGGCGACCTTCGAGTTGCCATTTATTTTAATAAATTGGTCGGTGTAAAAAACAAACGATTTTCCTTAATTTTTTATACACATGCCAGAAGAAAGCTCTAAAAAAGACCTCATCCTTCAGTCGATGAGCGAGAAATCAAGCACGAAACAAAACGTCTATCATACTACCCTCGAAGTTTTTCACGAGCTGAAATCCATTTTGCAGGAAATTGAGAATGAGTACAATCAGGTTTTACAAGGGGCCGATAGCCGCGTTCTATTCTCCTATAAAGACAATGGAATTTTCGAAGCCGAACTAAAGTTCTCCGGCGACATCCTCATTTTTCAAATGCATTCCAACGTGTTTGAATTCAATCGGGAGCACAACATTTGGAAACTCAGCTATGTAAAGGACAATTACCTTAACTCCTTTGTTGGTATAATCAATGTGTACAATTTCCTTTCCGATTCTTTTAAATACAAACGATACGAAGATTTAGGCTACTTAGTTGGGCGTGTTTTCATTAATCGCGATAGGCATTATTTTGTTGAAGGGAAAAAACAGCTTTCTTTCCTTTACAACGACTTTGGAAAATCGATTATCACAAGAGAGGCGCTCAAAGAAATCGTTGAAACGACCATTTCCTATGCACTCGACTTCGATTTATTAGTTCCACCTTACGAGCATGTTAAGTTAACCTCGGTTGGGCAAGTGGCTCAAAAACGACAATTTTCCAAGCAAGTGACAGGGAAACGTTTGGGTTTCCAATTCAACACCGACGACATCGACTAATTTTCATCCTAATCTATTTTTATCATGAAACTGATTGCATTCCTTTTATTACTTACCCTTCAATTTCAGGCAATGGCTCAAAAAGAACAATACGCCTCAAAGCTATACGACTACAGTAAGATTGAGGAGTTTGACAAAGCATTTTACGCTACCAAGGCACAACAATATGAATCCTTTTCACTCGATGCCGACATTTCTCATTTATCGGAAGATGAACGAAAAATGCTCATGCTTTTATTTGAGGTTGCCCGCATTATGGATGAGCTCTTTTGGTATGAGTCCAATGGTAACAAAGAAGATTTTTTAAATGCGATACATAACA
The DNA here is from genome assembly GCA_937954085.1 of uncultured Bacteroidota bacterium. GTDB lineage: Bacteria > Bacteroidota > Bacteroidia > Bacteroidales > M50B96 > M50B96. The sequence continues at coordinate 30,557 of CALGAK010000069.1, read as the reverse complement.
AGGATGCACAAAAAATCGCCACCATTAATTACGGAGCATGGAACCGATTAGATGGCAATAAACCCCTGTTCAAGAATGTGCCAGAAAAACCTCTTGGCGCAAATTTCTACCCATCCGACATGACGAAAGAAGAATTTGAAAAATTCGACGACCCAAGCAAAACCAGCCTCTATACGATGATACGTCGCAACGAAGCAGGAAATTTAGTCTCAATTCCTTATCATGAGTATTTTAAAAAGGATATGGGACGTGCAGCTGTACTTTTACGAACAGCTGCCGACTTAGCACCCGACGCAGGACTTAAAAACTATCTTTCCCTGCGGGCCGATGCCTTATTGACCGATAATTACCAGCCTAGCGACCTAGCCTGGATGGATATGAAAAATAATACGGTTGACTTTGTCGTGGGACCCATTGAAAATTATGAGGATAGACTATACGGATACAAGGCGGCACACGAATCGTTTATTCTGATAAAAGATTTAGAATGGAGTAAAAAACTCGACCGATATGCCAAGCTCCTCCCCGATTTACAGAAAAGCTTACCGGTTGAAAAGAAATACAAGGAAGAAGTTCCGGGAAGCGATAGCGATTTAGGGGTTTACAATGCCATCTTTTATGCAGGCGACTGCAATGCTGGAAGCAAAACAATTGCGATCAACTTGCCAAACGACCCGGAAGTACACATTCAAAAAGGCAGTCGCAAGCTTCAGCTGAAAAATTCAATGCAAGCTAAATTTGATAAAATCCTCATACCAATTGCGAAAGAGTTGATTCATCCATCGCAGATTAAACACGTTCAGTTCAATGCCTTTTTCGATAACACCATGTTCCATGAAGTTGCTCACGGACTTGGAATAAAGAACACCTTGAATGGACAGGGCGATGTAAGAACAGCCCTAAAAGAAACATACACTGCCATCGAAGAAAGTAAAGCTGACATTGTGGGGTTGTATTTGGTAAAACAACTGTATGAGATGAAGGAAATTGAAACCGATCTGATGGATAACTACGTGACTTTTATGGCCGGGATTTTCCGCAGCATCCGCTTTGGAGCAACAAGTGCGCATGGTGTCGCCAATCTGGCTCGTTACCAGTTTTTCAAGGAAAAAGGAGCTTTTACCCAATCGACCGATGGTAAATATCGAATCGATTTCGACAAAATGACCCAGGCTATGAATGAGCTTTCCGCTCTCATTATCCAAATGCAAGGAGATGGAAACTACGAAGCAGCACAAAAATTTATTGAAACCTACGGAAAAATTACCCCCGACCTGGAAGCGTCGCTCAGTAAACTCAGTGAAGCCAATATTCCGGTAGATATCGTATTTGAACAAAGCAATAAAATTATTACCCGCAGATAATCGCACAGGGGTTCCGCTTGAAAGTCGGACCCCACTTTTTATAATCGTATGAAGTTTCTGTTTCAGCCTAAAACGCGCAAACCAGCCAATATTTTTATTGTGGACGACAATGAGTTGGACACTAAAATGCTGCATCAGGAATTTGAATTACGGACTAAATACAATGTTCGGAGTTTTCATTCCGGCGAAACCTTTTTAAAGTATCTAATTTCGAATCCTCCGTCCCGGAAACAATCCACCGTAATTATCCTCGATTATAACTTGAGTATGTTAAATGTGGATGCAAAGAATGGCATCGAATTACTGAAAACCATTCGGGAAATTAATCGCGACTACGAGGTGATTATTACTACGAAGTACAGCGACAATGAAATCATAACCGATGCCCTACATTTTGGGGCGGTCAATGTGGTTAAGAAAAACGAGAACAGTTTTATCCGCCTCGATAGTAATATAAAATGGATTTTATTGCAGCGAGGTTTGCGGCGTAAACGTCGAAATGCAATTTCCATGTTGGTCTTTTTTTTTAGCTTAACCATCTTACTCAGTTTGATAGCATTCTTCTCGTACCAAAACTACCCTCAACTGTTTGACAGGTAATTGAAGGAGCAAGGTGACTTATTGACATATTCCGCGCCATGGCATATTGTTTGAAAAATCGGCTGCGATTAAAACAACATGTCTAACTAAAATCAACGAATATGCAAAGTGGCAAAATTGGTGTTACCACCGAGAATATTTTTCCTATCATCAAGAAGTTCTTGTACTCCGACCATGAAATTTTCCTTCGTGAGTTGGTAAGCAATGCAGTAGATGCAACCCAGAAAATGAAAACCCTCAACTCCATTGGTGAACACCAAGGTGAGTTAGGCGACTTGACCGTTCGTGTTATTTTAGACAAAAAGAAAAAGACCCTTACAATTTCCGATGCCGGAATTGGTATGACAGCCGAGGAAGTAGATAAATACATTAACCAGATTGCATTCTCGAGTGCCGAAGAATTTTTGGGTAAGTATAAAGATAAGGCCAATGCCATCATTGGTCATTTTGGGTTAGGATTCTATTCTTCCTTTATGGTATCGGAAAAAGTTGAGATCATTACCCGCTCTTACAAAGAGGGTGCGCCTGCCGTTCAGTGGTCGTGCGATGGAAGCCCTGAATACCAGCTAGATGAAGTAACAAAAGAAAAACGCGGAACCGATATCATTTTACACATTGATAAAGAATCGGAAGAATTCCTCGAAGAGCACCGAATCAATGAATTACTCACCAAGTATTGCAAGTTTCTACCCGTCGAAATTGCTTTTGGAAAAGAAACTGAATGGAAAGATGGCAAAGAAGAAGAGACAGGCAAAGACCGTATAATAAATGAAACCAAACCAGCTTGGGTAAAAAAACCAAATGATTTAAAAGACGAAGATTATAAATCGTTCTACAAAAATCTCTATCCCCTGGTTTTCGACGACCCACTGTTTTGGATTCACTTAAATGTGGATCATCCATTTCGTTTGACGGGAATTTTATACTTCCCCAAGATTAAAAACAACCTGGAGATTCAACGGAATAAAATTCAGCTGTATAGCAATCAAGTATTCGTTACCGATTCGGTAGAAGGAATTGTTCCTGAATTCCTTACACTTCTGCATGGTGTAATAGATTCGCCCGACATTCCCTTGAATGTATCCCGCAGCTATTTACAAAGCGATAGCAACGTAAAAAAGATTTCGGGCCACATTACGAAAAAAGTTGCCGACCGATTGCTAGAAATTTTCAATAAGAGCCGCGAAGATTTTGAAAAGAAATGGGACGACTTAAAGATTTTCATTCAATACGGAATGCTGACCGATGAAAAATTCTATGAACGAGCACAAAAATTCTGCTTAGTTAAGAATACCGAAGGCAAGTATTTTACGCTGGATGAATATCAGGAGTTGATTAAAGAAAATCAAACAGACAAAAACAAGAAGAAGGTTGTTATTTACACCAACGATGAGAAAGCTCAATACAGCTACATTACCGAAGCCAAGGCAAAAGCCTACGATGTGCTTGTAATGGACGGTCAGTTAGATGCACACTTCATCAATCATTTGGAGCAGAAGCTCGATTCAGTTTCGTTTGTGCGTGTTGATGCTGAGGTGGTTGATAAACTGATTGAAAAAGACGATGTTTTAGTCTGCTCTTTACCTGCCGAGGAACAAGATGAGCTGAATCCTGTTTTCCAAAGCCATTTACCTTCGGGGAAAGTGAATTTCCAGGTTTCGTTTGAAGACTTGTCGGAAACATCCTCCCCAATGATTATCACTCAGAATGAATTCATGCGACGCATGAAAGATATGTCGGCCATAAGCGGGGGTTCAGCCAGTTTTTATGGTGATTTGCCCGATAGTTTCACCTTAGTTGTAAACACGAAACATCCTTTAATCAATCGCATTATTGAGGATAAAAACCAACAGCTCAACGACTCACTTTCCCAGCTGAGAGCCGAAATTGCTTCTAAGGAAACGGAGAAAGCGAGCCTCGAAAAACTAAGAGAGGGCAAAAAAGATGAAGAAATCGATCAGGCTGAGAAGGATAAAATGGAAGAAGTGAATCAAGCCATTGATAATTTGAAAAATAAAAAGGCCAACGAGCTAAAGGCTTTTGCTAAAGAGCACGATTTGAGCAAACAGCTTATCGATTTGGCTTTACTCGCAAACAACATGTTAGAAGGTGAAGATTTAAATCGCTTTGTTAAGCGCAGCCTCGATCTGATAAAATAATTACTTGTTTATTTTACTTTTAAAAACGCTCCCCGCTTTATCGGAAGGAGCGTTTTTTATTTGACCAACTGCGCTTTTTTTATGCTTTCCAGAATCGTAATTTTGAACTTAATACGATGGAATTATTGCTAGCCTGAATAGGTATTCAATAAGACCCACACATAATCCGTTTAAAAACTGAGAATGCTTATTTCTACTGACCATTGATAAAGATTTAACCCATGAAAAACCACTTCTGGCATCTGATGATGCTATTCTCTTTCATGGCTTCCATGATTCACATCCAGGTCCTTTCGAAAGATCAGCCTAATACGAGTGAACCTAATTTGAGTGGATTAAAACCCATAAGCCTGGATGCAAGGAATCCGGAATTCTTTCCTCGGAGCCATGTTGCTTATGGGCAGCCTTCCTTCCATCTTATCGGATCGGGAGGAATTGGACTAGCTTGGGTCAAAGACGGAAGTGATGAATTGAAATCAATTATTCATTTTCAAAGCGGGCTGGAATTTCTCTATCCGCTCGCCCCAAATTTCAGCCTACGTTCGGGAATAAACCTGATTCAAAAAGGCTATCGGGTAGATTATGAGGAAGATGACCAGAATAGTCTGAACTATCAGAATCACTTTTACTATTTGAGTGTGCCTTTGTTAGCCCACGTTTATTTCGGAAATCATTGGCAAGGTTTTTTTCATGGAGGAACGGAGCTTTCCTATTTTTCAGGCGGGACCCAACAAGGTGAAAGCAAACTTAATGGAGCAATAAGCCTAATTGATCAAAACTTAGGAGAAGGGATTAAATCCATGGATATTGGATGGCGACTGGGCGGAGGATTGAGCATTCCTCTTAAGGAAGTAAAACGCGGCATTTCTTACCGAATGATGGTTCAGTTGGATTATCGTTCCAGTTGGACTCGCTTTTTTGAGCCGGTTGGCGATGCGGTGGACATTCCTCTAAAACATGCCGGAGTCAGTCTCAGCGTAGGGATAGAATTCCTGTTACCCTAATAAATGAATCAGTATCAACTCCTCTAGAACAACAAGCGAAGCTCCTTCTTAATCAACTCAATAGCATACTTTGTTGATTTCACATCGTTGGTAACATGCAGGCCACCCAGCAAGGCTTTACTTAATTCCATAGCTGGAGAATCGGGTTTCAATTCGATAACCGTAGTATTAATTTCCTTCACCAAAAATTCTTTGGCTTCGGTAATTTTGGTCCAAAGTTCAGAACTTACATACACTTGCTGAGCAATGTTATGGTCGAATTCTTGGCGAATGGACGACAGCAATTCAACCTGTAGTTGCTTTACCGACATTCCCGGATGCTGAATTCGAATGAGGAGATTCTCTAAGGAGATTCGTTCCAGTAGCAGAACCAAACGCTCGTAGGCTTGTAAACGAAGCGGTAGTACTTGTTCCGAGTTTTTCATCCTGATTTCCTGCTGACGTTTTTTATCCTCGTTCCTAAAAAAAAGGGCAGTTACAATAATGCTTGTCAGAAAGACCAAAATTGCCGGGATGATGTATGCGTAGGTGCTCATGAGTTACACGTTGAAGTTTATCGGGCTAAAATAATAAAATGGAAGGCAACCCTTCTTACGAACCAAAATAAAAAGGAGGCCTTCCCCATCCGTCTCCATTCGCTCTAAAACAAACAGTTCATCGTTCAAAATCGGTTTTATGGTTTGAAATCCCTGTTGTACAATATATCCGCATTTTAATCGGCGGGGAATATGTAAATTTGAATACTTTTTCAACCATTTAAGTATTTTGGGGATGACTAGAATTGCTAATCGAATTTTAAATTTGGCCGATTCGCAGACCTTGGCAATGGCCGAATTAAGTCGCGAATTAAAAGCAAAAGGGATCGACATTATTAGTTTGAGCATAGGCGAACCAGACTTCAATACACCCGATGCAGCAAAGGAAGCCGGTAAACGAGCGATCGATAATAACTTCTCGCACTATACTCCTGTAAGTGGTTACGAAGATTTAAAAAGAGCCATTGCTGAAAAGCTTCAAAAAGAGAATCAGCTGGAATATTCCAGCAAAGAGATTATCGTTTCCAATGGAGCCAAACAATCCCTGGCTAATGCCTTGTTGTCGTTGGTAAATCCGGGCGACGAAGTGATTATACCTGCACCTTATTGGGTAAGTTACTTGGAGTTAGTAAAATTGGCAGAAGGGATTCCGGTTATTGTAGAAGGGAGTTACGAGAACGATTATAAGATACAGCCGGAAGATTTAGAAGCTGCTATTAGTGAAAAGACGGTGGCTATTTTGTTCAATTCACCAAGTAACCCGACGGGTAGCATCTACAGCCAATCGGAAATGATAGCTCTCGCTGAAGTTCTTTACAAGCATCCGCAGGTTTTTGTTATTTCCGATGAAATTTATGAGCACATCAATTTCGTGGGAGAGCACATCAGTATGGCGAATTTCCCCGGCATGAAAGAACGGACAGCCGTTATCAATGGTGTATCGAAAGGTTATGCTATGACGGGTTGGCGAATTGGTTATATGGCTGCACCGCTTTGGTTGACAAAAGCTTGCGATAAACTTCAGGGGCAAATGACCTCCGGTGCTTCATCCATTTCGCAGAAGGCTGCCCTGGCCGCTTTGCAACAGTGCAAAGAAGATAGCATTCGTATGAACAGCATCTTCGAAAAACGTTGTCAGTTGGTTTATGAGCGATTGGTTCAAATACCCGGGTTTGAGGTTAAGAAACCAGGTGGTGCATTCTATTTATTTCCAAAGATCGATTCCTTTTTTGGAAAGAAATACGAGAAGTGGCATATCCAAAACGACATGGATTTTAGTATGTTTTTGCTCGATCAAGCACATGTTGGAGTAGTAGCCGGATCGGCCTTTGGAGCCGATCAGTGCATTCGAATCTCCTATGCAACCTCGGAGGAGGAATTAATCGAAGCCTTGAATCGAATTGAGCAAGCCGTGATGAAGTTGCAATAACTTTATACGGATAGCCCACTCAGTGGCAATACTTTTCCATTGAATATTCGATGACCATTCAGCAAGAAATCGGCTACGAAAGCAGCCATTTCTTCGGGCTTGTTACTCGCTTGATAGCCCGGGAAAGCCTCGGCGAGCATTTCGGTTTGAACCGAACCAAGCGCTAAACAATTAAAGCGAAGATTCGAACTTTTATACTCCTCGGCTAAACATTCGGTCAAGGATGCCAACGCTGCCTTACTTGCACTGTAGTGAGCAAGTCCCGGGAACTTAGCACTACCCTGAAATCCTCCCATGCTGCCAATATTAATGATATGTGCCTCGACATCGTTCCGGAAATGAGGAATCAACAGTTTGATTAAGCGGGAAGGAGCATGATAATTCACTTCAAAAATGTTTCTCATCAAGTCATCATCAGCCTCCTCGAACAAAGACTTCCCTAAAAAACCGGCGTTATTGACCAAGCCATCTAAAGGCCCCCATTCATGAAGCATTGTCTCAAAGGAATTGCATCGATCCTTTTTCTGGAGTTCTACCAAATCAAGCACCCAATAATCGGCACCCGTTTCGCTTTTTAGTTTCATTAGTGCCTTTTCGTTCCTTGCAACGGCCAGAACCCGATGACTCTGCTCCGTTAAATGCCTGGTTAACGCAGCACCTAATCCGCGGGAAGCGCCTGTTATTAGATAGTTTTTCATAGTTGCTTTCAGTTTAATGCTCATTTAAATTTCTGGGACGAACAACTTGCTACGCTGCATTATGTTCAATCCTGTTTTGGACCTACGATCAAAAGGGATGATACCTACTATCAAAACGAGGACAGCCACTTATTAATCAACACTTGGAGCCCTTGATGCCCCACAAGTGCAGCTCAGCCACGATTTTCGAACTCCAGCTATCCTGTCGAAGTGAATGAGTAGTTGGTTTCGCTCGAGAACTTGTAAAGTAATAGGCTCGATTAAAAATCAACCAATTTAGATTTCCTTTTTATAAAAACCTCCGGATAAAAAATCGGTTCGAAAGGAAGCCCCATCGAACCGATTTTACAAGAAGATAGATTTTTTTAGAATGGCCAGAAATTATTATCGAACCAAACTTTCTCTTTCAATTCTTTGTCGATATCGTGCAACAATTTGTGATGCCCTTTTTCCCAGTCGGCAAGGAATTGATAAAAGTGCTTTTCCTCCGGGTCGGTAGCCGTTTCGGCACGTTCGGAGTAAACAGCAACTGCGCGTGTTTCGAAATCGATAGCTGCCGAGATGGCAGCCGCTTCGAAACTGGCAGCAGTAATTTGCTTTTTCACTTTTTCGGAAAGGATTTGCTCCGTGGTAGAATCTTCATCTTTAGGAGCTTGAGTTTCTTTAAACTTTTGATGCGAAGTGTAATGAGCAAATTGTTCGGTTAAGAAACGAATATGATCATCTTCCTCATCGGCCATTAGTTGAAAGAATTTTTTTACATCCGGGTCATCGGCTTTATCGGCCACGCTCGAATAAAATGCTTTTCCTCTTCGTTCCAGCAAAATGGCTGTTTTGAGGATTTCCATGCTTTTGTTTTCGTCCATCGTTCGTTAATTTTAGTTCTGCGGTGGGATTCGCGCAAAAGGATTATTGTTTCAGTTCTTTGTATGCATCTATTAGCTGAGGGATAAGCTTTTGAACATCGCCCACAATCCCGTAATCGGCGGCGGTGAAAATGGGTGCTTCCGGATCCTTGTTAATGGCTACAATCACTTTGGAGGAACTCACACCGGCCAAATGTTGGATAGCGCCGGAGATTCCAAGAGCAATATACAAGGTAGGCCCGATAATTTTACCGGTTTGTCCAACATGCTCATGATGCGGACGCCATCCCTCGTCGGAAACCGGGCGGGAACAAGCTGTAGCGGCTCCCATTACCTCCGCCAGTTCTTCGAGCGGCCCCCAATTATCGGCCGATTTCATGCCTCGGCCCCCGCTGACTACGATATCGGCTTCGGAAAGAAGTAATTTACCCATTTGCTTATCGGCCTGAACTACCTTGGTTTTGGGAGTTGGAAGTGCAGGTTCAAAAGCTTCCAGCTGCACATTACCCGAACTTTCCTTTATTTCGAATGAGTTGGGAGAGAGAGTAAGCACTTTCAAATCGGAGTTAACTTTCACATGCGCAAATGCTTTTCCACTATAGGCTCTCTTCTTTCCAACAAAAGGCTCATAGCTAATTGGTAGGCCCAGAATACCGGAAACTATTCCTGCGCGGTATTTAACCGAAACTCGCGGTGCAAGCGCTTTTCCGGTATTATTATCCGATAAAATGAGGTACTTGGGTTGAACGAGTTCGATTGCTGCAAAAAGAGCTTGAGCAAATACTTCGTTATCGATTTGATTGGGAAGATTCTCTCCATTTAAAACACGAGTAGCTCCATGGGCCGATAATCGAGCCCATTCTTCTTCCTTCACGTTTCCAATGCTCAGGGTAACTAATTCCTGATTCGTCGCTTCGCTTATTTTTTTGGCATACGACATCAATTCCAATTGATTCTTCTTGAATTGACCATCGCGGTTTTCTATGTAAACAAGTACAGACATTGCTTTTCTTTTAGAGGTTAGATAACTTTTGCTTCTTCGTGTAGGAGGCGAATGAGTTCTTTCGCATTATCTTCCGGAATCATTTTGCAAGCTGATTTAGCTTCGGGAAGTTCTAATTCGATCCACTCGCTTAGCGGTTCAACGGCTACCGGCTCGACTACCTTAAGTGGTTTGCTGCGAGCCATCATGATACCCCGCATGGCGGGAATTCTAGGTTCTAAGGCAATTCCTTTTTGTACACTTAAAATTGCCGGAAGGGGGCATTCCAGTTGTTCCGTTCCTCCTTCTACTTCTCGCTTAATGGTGAGTCCTGAGGAGGATAATTCGAGCGAGGAAACCGACGAAACGGATGCAAATCCGAGTAATTCAGCCAACATGGCTCCTACTCCTGAGCTATTGAAATCGCTCGATTCGATTCCTAAGAGAACTAAATCGGGGTTTTCTTGCTTCACTACCTCGGCTAATTGAACTGCGACCGAGTAGGAATCGGCTGGAACCAGGTTTACCCGAATGGCTTCGTTTGCCCCAACTGCCAGTGCTTTTCTGAGGGTTGGTTCGACCGAAGCATCGCCTACACTCACCACCGAAATGGCTTGGATGCTTCCGGCGTTTTGCTCGGACAACTCCATGGCACGGGTTAAGGCAAGTTCATCCCAGGGATTGATAATCCATTGCACCCCATTGGTTTCAACTGATTTTTTGTCGCCCGACAATTTAATTCGCGTAGTGGTATCGGGGACATTACTGATACAAACAAGTATTTTCATGAGTAATAGTTTTTTTTAGAGAGCATTTGTGGGAGCAAGTTGCCTTCTTCCTTGGGAGATGAACATGCACCAGTCAAATCCTCGTTTCTACAATGAAATCAATTAAACACAGGATTGTTTCGGAACCTTAATCTTTTAACAATGATCGTGAGATGACAATTTTCTGAATCTCGGAAGTTCCTTCGTAAATCTGTGTAAGTTTCGCCTCGCGCATGAGTCGTTCAACGTGATACTCTTTCACGTAACCGTAACCTCCGTGGATTTGAACTGCCTCGGTAGTTACTTCCATGGCGATATCGGCAGCATATTGTTTGGCCATGGCAGAGGTAGTTCCATATTCCATTCCCTGATCCTTTAGCCATGCCGCTTTCAACACTAGGTTACGAGCATTTTCAACTTTAACGGCCATATCGGACAACTTGAATGCGATGGCCTGATGGTTAGCTATTTCGGTTCCAAAAGCTTTTCGTTCTTTAGCATATTGAATAGAGCGTTCGAGTGCTCCACTCGCTAATCCAAGCGCTTGTGCAGCAATTCCAATTCGGCCTCCTTCGAGCGTTTTCATGGCGAATTTAAATCCAAATCCATCCTCTCCAATCCGGTTCTCTTTGGGAACTTTTACATCGGTAAACATCACTGAGTGCGTATCGGAGGAGCGCATTCCCATTTTATTCTCGTGAGGACCAACTGAAATTCCTTCGGCATGGCGGTCAACTATAAAGGCATTGATTCCTTTATGTCGCTTTTCCGGATGAGTTTGCGCAATTACCAGATAAGTGCCGGCAGTATAGCCATTGGTAATCCAGTTCTTAGTACCATTTAATAAGTAATAATCACCTTTATCCTCGGCAGTAGTTCGTTGGCTTGTTGCATCGGAACCAGCCTCGGGTTCGGAAAGTAGAAAGGCTCCAATTTTTTCACCGCGTGCGAGCGGTTTCAAGAACTTTTCTTTTTGCTCCTCGGTACCATATTTCTCAATTCCATAACAAACCAAGGAATTATTGACCGACATGATAACGGAAACCGATGCATCCACTTTTGAAATTTCTTCCATAGCCAACACATAGGAAATGGTATCCATTCCACCACCATCGTATTTCGGATCAACCAGCATTCCCATAAAGCCTAATTCGCTCAATGCTTTTACATGCTGGGTAGGATAAGTTGCTGTTTCGTCGCGCTCAATGACATCCTTAATCAGTTCTCGTTGGGCATAGTCACGAGCTGCCTGACGAATCATTTCATGTTCTTCGGTTAATTGAAAATTCATAGCTTTAGTTTTTATGTTTAATGTTTATATAATCAAATGATAACAAGCAACTTAATGCAGTCCTAAACAAGAAAGTCCCGAGGGATTACAAAATTAATTTTATTTTTCAGAAAGTAGTCTTGAAAAGCGTGAGAAAGCCCTATCTCAATGCTTTTCGAAGCGACTTTTCTGCCAAAATTTTTGCACTTCGCTCACGATAATTTCCTGCTGTTCCAAATGAGGTATATGACCACAATCATCGAGCAGTAGTTCAGCGTAACTTCCGGCAATACTTTCCTCGATGAGACTCCCTTGCCGAAAACTACCAAAGTGATCGCGTTCACCTTGGATGAAGAAAACCGGGCAAGTAATCGATTTCATCTCTTCCAGAATGTTCCAGGAATAATGCTGAGGGTTGGACCAGAAGGAGGCCCAGGATGAAAACATGCTATCGGTATTGTTCCCATGATACTTCTTCATGCGCTTTCGCAAACTTCCATTTTCCCATTCATCGATGGCCATTTTCACTCCACGAATGGTAATATCCTCTAGAATTACATGAGGTGCTTCGATAACAATCGATTCGCAAGCTTGGGGATACCGCGCAGCAAACAGTAGGGCCAGTGTAGCTCCATCGCTATGGCCAAAAATACGCAACTTGGTATCAATCGATAGTTTCTTTGCTAACTCCATCAGGTAATCCGCTTCGCGGTGTAAATAATCTGCTTCACGCTGTTTAACCGGTGATGACTTTCCATAGCCCGGCCGGTCGTAAATTAAATAAGCTGCTTTTTCTGAATCCATTAATCGATGTGGAAACGATTTCCACTGATCAATACTTCCGAGTCCTTCGTGTAAAAAAACAACAGGTTCATTCGAGGAAAGAAATTCATCCTGGTGTATTTCAAAATAAATAGAATGCGAATCATAAGGGAAATAACCGGTTTGCATCGTTTCGGATTTTTGGTTCCAAAATTAAATCTGGCTCTGAATGAAAAACTTTAATAAAAGATAAAAAGCCGGAAAAATTTCCGGCTTCTTATCGTATCATGGCTGTTTCAAAAGTGGCATATCGGGTGAGACTCAATAAACAATCATGAGCCTATCCTCTGCACCTAACAATTTAAAAACAAGCTTACTCTACTTTTTTATAAACGATAGCAACCACTGTTTTATCGTCGCCACCCATATTGATGGTCATTCCGTAAGGTTTATTTGCAGGAATCGATATTTGAGCATCGCCTGCTTTCCCGGTTAACTGTTCCCAGATGGTTACAGCCTGATGTACTCCGGTGGCTCCGGTCGGGTGTCCCCAGCCAATTAAACCACCGGTGGTATTCAAGGGAATGATTCCATTGCGGGCGGTATTTCCTGCTGCCACAAAATCGGCACCTTCGCCTTCCTTTGCAAAGCCAAGGGCTTCGGTAATCAAAACGCCGGCAACCGAAAAACAATCGTGGACCTCGGCAGTAGCTAAATCGTCCTTTGTAATGCCTGCCGAATCGAACGCCATTTTGACGGCTTGTTCAATCGTGGTTAAGCGGGTCAAGTCTTCCGGATCTTGAGTAATATCGGCCACAGCGTGACCAAAACCGACCACCTCGACAGCATCTTTCTTGTCGATGCCGCAACGGCTCAATCCTTCCTCGGAAAGAATAGCAATGGCCGAAGCTCCGTCGGAAACTTTGGAGCAATCGAACACATTCAGATGATCGGTGAATACTTTTCCGTTTGGTTTAGTCATTCCCAGAGCCATCAAGTCGGGTGCTGTGTTGTGAAATTCCTGAGCGGTTTCGCACAAGCGTGCATTTTCAATGGCATTTTTGAACCAGGTAGCAAAGGCTAAACGGGCTTTATCCTCTCCCACCTTTTTACCATATGCTCCGGCACGGTCGCTAAACTGACCGGGGAAGAAATAAGCTTGACCAGCTTTTCTTTTTTGAAACCAACCAGCTCCAGCCAATACATCGGCTCCATAGATAGCTTTTTGTGTATTTTGAACTTCGACCCCCATCGAAAGGACTACTTCGGCGGTTTCTGATAGAACAGAACGAATTCCGCTCAAGAGGGAAAGTCCACCCGATGCACAGGCACCCTCTACCCTACTGGATGGTTTGTATTTCAGTCCTTCGTCGACCATGGGCATAAAGGAGCCGAGGTGCCCTTGTTTGTTGAAACGAGCTGCCATGAAGTTTCCAACGACCGATTCATCGACATTTTCGGCACCGCCTATTTGGGCGAGTGTACCTTTTCCGGCTTCCGACATGTAATATTCCAAACCCGGACGTTCCTTGCGTGGGTTAAACTCTTTGCGACCGGTTCCGAGCGAGATCGTATTATAACCGGCGGCCATGTATATTTTTCTGCGTAATTTCATAAGAATTCAATTTTAAAAGTTTCTAATTAACTGGCAAAGAAATCATTGATGGGACCATAGGCATGAAAGAAACCGGTCATCATGACGGTATTAACATCTTCGACTGCAAGAGCAACGTTGTCGTCCACCAGTTTTTGTCCTATTTCGCAAGAACGTTTACCATACTCGAGGGCAAGTTTAGCGCCCAGATCGTTCATTTGCTTGAAAGAGTGGAACCAGTCTTGGAGTTTTTGGTCTTTGTTTGCATTGCGCAAAATAGTTTTCCAAGCAACTCCACCTTGCGGGAATTGGCCGAGAGCGGCATCAGCTGCCGAGGCGATTGCATCAACGGGTTGGTAGCTGGCAGAATCGAGATCGTACACTTTTGCAATTCGTCCTCGTTCATAAACGAAGAATCCATCTTTTTGTGAACCATCGGCATGTTGACCGCCTTTTACGCCGGAAGCCATGAGTTTGTCGAGTAATTCGCTGTGTAGATTTTCATCTGGCAAATGCGGATTCATAACTTGCATGATAAATTGCACCACATCGATTCCAACATAATCGATCAGTTGGAAGATTCCCATCGGACGGACCAAATAATCCTGCGACACTTTGTTAACCATGTAAATAGCCTGAGTGAAGGAATGGTTCTTCATCAGTTCTTCCGCTTGCTGAATTCCATGTAAGGCATCGCGCATGAAGTGGCCATTTCCAATAAATCCTGCATAATCGTTTGAATGAACGATTACTTTTCGAAGGTTTTTTGCGAACTGGGTGGCGAATTCTTTTACTTCTGTAAGCGTATTATTTGCAGCGATTAGCTCGACTAATCGTTGAATAGCGGGTGGGTTGTAGAAGTGAACCCCCATAATACGACCGTTTAGTTTTGCTTCATCGTCGATTTCGTGAATTGGGACAGAGCTCGTATTGGTAAGGAACCAGGGTTGATGCGGATTATGCGCATCGATATCGGTAAAGAGTTTCACTTTAAGTGCTTTATTCTCGTTTACTGCTTCGAACACCAGGTAGGAATCGTAGGCCGCTTTCATATCGGTAACCGGACGAATCATTCGGATAACATCCTCTACGTAGGCCTGAATGATATCGCCATTTTCAATTAGATCGGACCGATCGGCATACCATTTTCTCAGTTGAACGGTTTTTTTTTCGGCTGCTTTAAGAGCCTGCACTTTAACATACTCGATGAGTCCTTGCAGTGCTTCGAAGGATAGATCGATTGCATTGAGCACGAATTTCTTCCCTTTATTTTCGGGTTGCAAACTTAAATCGGTCATTTCGATAGCGGTAAGAAGCAGGATACCACTACCCATTTTACCGGCAGCTCCCAACACAGATACATGTTGAAGTTTTTCGGTGTAATTCATAGTCGTTATGTTTTGTTGGTTTGTAATTAATTCCAGTTTGGTTTTTCTTTTTTCAAAAAGGCAGTCATCCCGGTTCGACCTTCGTTGCCGAACAAAGAACCAAATTCCTTCGTTTCCAGCTCCGAGCCCTCTTCGAATGACAACTCGAATCCTTGACGAGTTACGCGTTTTACTTTCTCAACTGCTTTAGGTCCTTTTTCAGCAATGAGTTGAGCTAAACGCATTGCCTCGTCCATCAGTTCGTCGGGGGCTAAAACCTTTTGCACGATTCCGTATTGGAATGCATCGGCGGCATTAATCATTTCGGCTGTAAGGAGCAGGTAAAGAGCCGTTCCGGGATTTGTGAGTCGGCTTAAACGCTGCGTTCCGGCATAACCCGGGATGAGACCGAGATTCACTTCCGGTTGCCCAAATTTTGCTTTTTCCGATGCCAGTCGGAAATCGCAGGCCATTGCCAATTCCATTCCGCCTCCAAGGGCAAATCCATTTACCGCTGCTATTACGGGTTTAGGGTATTGTTCTATGCGACGGAAGGTATCCTGACCAAGTTTAGAAAATGCAGCCCCCTCTGATTCGTTTTTATCCACCATTTCGGCAATATCGGCTCCAGCCACAAAAGCTTTCCCTTGTCCGGTGATAATTAAACAGCGAATATCGCTATCGGAAGCTTCCGCATCCAATACTTGATTCATCTCCTCAAAAAACTTTGTATTCAAGGCATTAAGAGCCTCTGGTCGATTAATGGAAACAAGAAGTACAGGGCCGTTCTTCTCTAAAACTAATTGTTGATAACTCATGATAAAAATTATTTAGCTGGTTTAGTTTGGAATGTCAGATAAGCTCCCGAAAATACGATTTTTTTTTCTGAACCGGATAGTTAAAATCCCCCACGAGCATGAAGGATAATATTTTGATTTCTAAGTTTTTTTTCTACATTGCCACCTCGCAAATTTGAAGCATTACCTTATCAATACGTCTTACGAATGGCAGAAAAATACCAGCTAGAATTCTCCATGAATACTTCGCCGAAAGTACTCTATTATCGCTTGAGTACTCCTGCAGGTTTATCCGAGTGGTTTGCCGATGATGTCAATTCTCGTGGCGATAACTTTACTTTTTTCTGGGATGGAGCTGAGGAACAGGCTCGCGTGCTAGCGAAGAAAGAAAATCAATTTGTTCGCTTTCAGTGGGTAAACGAGGATTTATCGCCAGTAGAAGAAGATTGTTATTTCGAATTCCGCATTTCGAGCGAAGAATTGACCGGTGAAGTTTCACTGCTCATAACGGATCATGCTGAAACTGAGCAAGACAAATCCGATGCAATCGACCTATGGGAGAAACAAGTAAGCACCCTCAAACACACCCTAGGCATTTTGTAAAATTTCTGCCATTGAATATCCCATTCATCCCAATGATTTTATTGGATAAATTGCCCTATTTTCGGGAGATCAAACCCAAATAGCGTGAAGGTTCTTAACCGATTCATTTTCAAAGCTTATCTCGGACCTCTGGTCCTCACATTTTTCATAGCCATGTTTGTGTTGCAAATGCAGTGGCTTTGGAAATACATCGACGACCTCATTGGGAAAGGATTACCCTCGTCGATTATTTTCGAATTATTGGCCTATGCTACTACTACGCTTATTCCCATGGCGCTCCCCCTCGCTATTTTATTAGCCTCCATCATGACCTTCGGGAACCTAGGAGAAAACTATGAGTTATTAGCCATTAAATCGAGCGGAATCAGCTTATTTAAAATCATGCGCCCTCTCATTATCTTCAATATCATCGTCAGTATCAGTGCATTCTATTTTTCGAATAACATTCTTCCCTGGGCTAATCTGAAAATGTCGGCGCTGATGTACGATGTTAAAAATCAATCGCCGGAGCTGAGTATCAAGGAAGGAGCTTTCTTCAATGATATAGAAGGATACTCGATTCGGGTAGGTCAGAAAAGTACTGAAACCGGATTACTGCGCGACATTATGGTTTACGATCACAGTGAGCGACGAGGAAATGTGTATGTCACCATAGCCGATTCGGGCTACATGAATATGACCACCGATAAGCAATACATGATCTTAAACCTTTTTCAAGGTTCTACGTATAGCGATATTCTTGCAAAGGATCGAAAGAACGATAAGAAGTCTTTCCGAAGGGATACATTTGAAGAAGAAACGATGCGTTTTCAGATGGACGGTGGCGATTTAGAACGAACCGACGAAGGCTTGTTCAAGCGTCATTATCAAATGATGAACATTGAACAATTGGCCAGCAATAAAGATTCACTGCAAGATAGGTTAGAAGAGCGAAAGGCTTTATTCGGGACAAACCTCTTGCGGTCCAATTATTTCAAGCGGTTGAACAATGCCGAAGAGAATGAAATGGATTCTGCGATTACCGATAGCTTGAATTATGAGGGGATGGTAGCTTTGCTCAATTCACTCGACGAGGACAAGCAGAACCAGGTTTTAAAAATTGCGGCTAATTATGCCCGTTCTACCAAATCCTACATTGGGACCACCCATCGCGACATGGTGAACAGTAGCCGTTTAATTAACCGTCATTGGATTGAATGGCACCGAAAATTTACTTTGTCTTTTGCTTGCCTGGTATTCTTTTTCATTGGAGCCCCGTTTGGAGCCATCATACGCAAAGGAGGGCTTGGCATGCCACTCATTGTAAGTGTGGTCTTATTCATTTTGTATTACATCTTATCTATTTCGGGAGAGAATTTGGTTAAAGAGGGGCTTATCCCCGCTTATCAGGGTATGTGGGTTTCAGCAGCAGTACTGCTTCCCTTGGGAATTTTCCTTTCCTACAAAGCAGCTACCGACTCCGTAATCCTTAGCAAAGAAGCTTATATCAAGTTCTTTGTTAAACTGGGCAAACGATGGATTAAAAGTAATCCCTAAAAAATGAATTAATTTCTTGAAAACGATAGTTTTCAATCATAAAAAATTTATCTTTGCACACCTTTAAAAAGAAATTTCATAATCATAATAAGGTATGTATTTAAGCGCAGAAAAGAAAAAAGAGATTTTTAAAACCTACGGGAAATCAGAAGTCGACACCGGCTCTACCGAAGGGCAAGTCGCACTGTTTACCTTTCGCATCCAACACCTTACCGAACATCTGAAGGTGAATAAAAAAGATTTTGGTACACAGCGTGCATTATTAAAATTAGTAGGTAAAAGAAGGAAACTTCTGGATTACTTAAAAGACCGCGATATCGACAAGTATCGTGAGCTGATTAAAGCACTTAACCTTCGTAAATAAGATCAAAAAGGCAATTGAAAAATTGCCTTTTTTCTTTCCCCCCTGTTTCCCACTAAGCTATTTACAGTTAGTGTATAAAAACATAGCTGACAATGAATTATTTTCGGTAGTTTTGGCCGAATTTGAAAAGAAAAAACAATACGAATTAAGATTGAATTATGTATCAATTAGTAACAAAAGAAATTGATTTAGGCGATGGAAGGTCCATCACCATTGAAACTGGCAAATTAGCCAAACAAGCCGATGGCTCGGTAGTCGTTAAAATGGGTAAAACCATGTTGTTGGCAACCCTCACTTATGCTAAAGAAGCAAGAGAAGACGTTGATTTCATGCCACTATCGGTAGAATATAAAGAAAAATTTGCAGCCATGGGGCGTTTCCCCGGAGGATTCATGAAGCGAGAAGCTCGTCCTTCCGATTACGAAATCCTCATTGCACGCTTAGTCGATCGCGCATTACGCCCACTTTTCCCCGACGATTTTCATGCTGAAACCTTTGTAACCATCAACCTGATTTCGGCCGAGAAAGAAGTTCAACCCGACCAATTAGCAGGATTAGCCGCCTCGGCCGCCATAGCTGTTTCCGATATTCCTTTCAACGGTCCTATGTCGGAAGTTCGCGTTTGTCGAATCAACGGCGAATTCAAAATCAATCCTCCAACCAGCGAAATTGCTTTAGCCGACATGGATATGATCGTAGGTGCAACCCTGGATAATATCATGATGGTTGAGGGTGAAATGGACGAGGTACCGGAAGAAGCCATGCTCGAAGCAATCAAAATTGCACACGATGCCATCAAAGTTCAGTGTCGTGCCCAGCTTGAACTGATGGAACTTGTTGGTAAGACAGAAAAAAGAGCTTATTCGCACGAAACGAACGACGAAGAACTTCGTAAAATCGTTCACGAAAGAACATACGACAAGGTGTATGCTGCTGCGATGAAGCAAAATCCGAATAAACACGAACGCTCCGAAGCTTTCAAAGCGATTGTCGATGAATTCATCGAGAATTATAAAGCTGAACTAGGTGAAGGAGTCGAAATGAATGAATCGCTTATCAAACGCTACTACCACGATGTGGAAAAAGAAGCGATTCGCAATATGGTAATCGATGAGCAAGTTAGGCTCGACGGTCGAAAAACCGATGAGATTCGTCCAATTTGGTGCGAGATTGATTACCTGCCAGCTGCACATGGATCGGCTGTATTCACACGAGGCGAAACTCAATCGCTTACAACCGTTACACTAGGAACCAAACTCGACGAAAAAATCGTGGACGAAGTAATGAACCGTGGAACAGACCGCTTCCTCCTTCATTACAATTTCCCACCCTTCTCTACTGGCGACGCTCGTCCCGCACGTGGAACATCCCGCCGGGAAGTAGGACACGGAAATCTCGCGCATCGTGCTCTGAAACGCATGATTCCAAGTGATCCGGCCATTAACCCTTATGCTATTCGCATTGTATCGGATATTTTAGAATCGAATGGATCCTCGTCTATGGCAACTGTTTGTGCCGGAACCTTGGCATTGATGGATACCGGAATCAAAATTAAACGTCCTGTAAGTGGAATCGCCATGGGATTAATCTCTCGCGGCGATGGCAAGTTTGCCGTATTATCCGACATTTTAGGCGACGAAGACCACTTAGGTGACATGGACTTTAAAGTAACCGGAACCAGTAAAGGTGTTACGGCTACGCAAATGGATATCAAACTCGATGGCCTATCTTACGAGGTACTCGAAAAGGCTTTATCGCAAGCCAAGCAAGGACGTGAGCATATCCTTTCCGTGATGATGGAAACTATTTCGGAGCCACGCTCAGAGTATAAAGCACATGTACCTAAAATGGAGCGCATTATCATTCCAAAAGAGCTCATCGGAGCTGTTATTGGCCCGGGAGGTAAAATCATTCAAGAGATTCAAGCCCTTACAGGTACGGTTATCACCATTGAAGAAATCGATGAAAAAGGCCATGTTGAAATCTCAGCCGAGAGCGCCGATAGCATCAAAGCTGCGATGAAACGCATTGGTGCAATCGTGGCTGTTCCCGAAGAGGGAAAAGTATATACCGGCATCGTTAAATCGATTGTAGCTTTCGGAGCATTTGTAGAAATTATGCCTGGCAAAGAGGGCTTACTGCACATTTCCGAGATTAGCTGGAAACGTCTCAACACTGTTGATGAAGAACTCAAAGAAGGTCAGGAGATTGACGTTAAGTTGATCGAAGTCGATAAAAAGACCAATAAACTGAAACTAAGTCGTAAGGTCCTGCTGGAACGACCTAAAAAAACGAACTAATCGCTTTTAATAAAAGCCGGCTTTCCCTGGAGAGCCGGCTTTTTTATTTGACTACAAGCATATCGTGCATTGAATCAACCTACCGTACGAGGAAAACCTGATTTCAGAGCAAACTTATGCAAACAAGAATACTGGTTTCAACCTCCCGGAAAGGTCAACAATAGCTACATCCAGGAATCTTCGGAAGTTTCGATTCGATATAAAAACCACTGATAGAGGCGCCAAGCTTCTGCAGAATCAACATAAGGGATCGACAGCACTTCGCCGCTGGCACTGTAAAGGAAGATGGTCGATAACTTCCGACGTCGCTCCCATATATTCCTCCGCAAGCGAACAGCCTGAATTTTATACAAATACATCCATTCCCACGAGGTCCCTATCGCTCCACTGCGTTCTTGTACCAGGTCGCGTCCAATGCGAAATAGCCTTTTCCGATAATTCAATCGGCTCCAGAAGTAGCTAAGAAGGAGCCAGCTCACTACCGGGATGGCAGCCCAATACTGAATCGCAAAATAATTCAGACTCAACAAAATTGCTGGAATCCAGCCGACAATAATCCATGCACGGCGAAAATAAATTGCATTGGGTCGAAACTCCTGATAGTCAGAGGAATCCAATTCCGGGAAGAGGCTTTTTTCAATTTGAGTTCGTTTATTCAGACTGACTCCCGGAACTTGTATTTTCGTTTGCTGAGCATGAATTTCTTTGCTGACGGCCTGATGAAGATAAACCGTCACAAAGTTCATTCGATCGCGCAGTGGATTAGTTTTCCACTCATAGACTTGAATCTTCCGAAAGGGAATGGTCCATTCTTTTTTATTGAACAGCCCCATACTAATCGCATATTGACGCTGGTTTCGGGCCATTCGCAAGTTATAGTGACTAAGAAAAACACGAATCAGACTAAAGACAAATCCGGCTGCGAGTAAAACAAAAACGAGGATTAAAATAAGCTGTACGCCCGCACCAATCAAAACCAGCTTGGCTTGTTCTTCCATGGCTTCGAGCCTCTCTTGAAAAATCTCGCTCAACTGCTGCATAAAACCAATGAGAACAGCCACAATGAGCAAACTCGATTTCAAGTGATTCTCCGTTATGCCAACTTTAATCAAATCGACCGGATCGAGGTGGAGCAACGGAACTAAATCGGAGTTAGTTTGAACCGTCTTTTTCTCTGAGGCGCCGAGAGCAATCTCTGATGGCTTTTCATTTTCTTCGGTCGCATCCAACAAGGCCTCTTTTAATTCAATAAGTTCCTTTTTAAGCGCCACGGCCTGTTCCCTCTTCAGCCCAATAATCTTCAACTCCTTACCCGATGAACCAGCTGTATCGACTTCAATACTTACCACCCGCAGAAAGCGTTGCAACAAATTCTGCTTGATGTTAATATTTTGAATCCGCTCAAAGGGAATACTCAACTTAACTTTTTTGAGGTATCCTTTATGGATCAGCAGTTCGCCTTGCTCAATGGAAAAATAGAAATAGCGATAAAAGAGCCAGGCATGAACCATTAATATCAGAGTCAACCCGGCAAGAACCAGGTAAACGTAGTCTTGGACGCTAGTAAAACGTTCGTTGTTGATGTTTACAAAAAAAACCAGAAACAAAGCCCAGGCATTTTTAACGACCACGCGCGCCCCATTGAACCAGAACAAAATCAGACCTGCAAGTGCCTGTCGGGTTGGTTGAGAGAAATCGTAATTACTCATGTTCACTCACCCTTCGGATAATGAAATTTCTAATCTCGGATGCCTTTTCGGGATCGAGCCCCGGAACAGACAAATCGCTTTGATCGCCTCCGGCGGTGTATATTTTCAAGCGTGCAATCTTCATCAATCGACCTAAAAAACTCTGACGAATTTCACTATGCTGAATTCGGTTAAAAGGAATGGTTATGAGACGATGGGTTAACCAACCTGAACGATAAACCATATCGTGTTCGCGCAAGAGATAAGCTTTTCGCTCAAACCCTTTCCAAACGAACAACACTCGAAGTAGCCAAAGAAACAAGAGTGTTCCCCAAATGGTCCAATCGGCCCAAAGGGGAAGCTCAATATTTCCCCAGAAATAAGCTGCGAATAGCCCGATTGCGAGGATGGCGAAAAAGATGGTAGCATTTAGGAGCGACAGCCAACGTTGTTGAGGGACCAGTTTATGAAAATCAGCGTCCTGAATAACAGGCAACTCCTCCAATAAAACAGCATCATTTTTAAATTCCATAGGGTATTTTAGTTAAAATCCGATTCAAACTGATGAAGCGAAGGCTTCGATAAGAATAGCAACACCAACACGATCAACGAGAACAGCTGAGAGCTTCGATCTCCTGTAAAGAGGTAAAAATTAACATGATAGAATCCAATTAAAAAGAAAACCAATAATCGGATTCGGGAAATCTGCACAAACCAGTCCACTTTGATGCGCTCATCTTTAAGCAATTTGGCCTGTTTGGCTTTGTTGGAATAGTAATAGAAAACAAGCGGAATAGGAATGATGGTAAGCAAAATGGCCACGGTAGCAATCATGTATTGTGTTTCGGCCGATAGTGCGATACGTATTGATTCGGCTTCGACCCGCCAAAAAGCATACAGTAATAAGGCTAGTAAAACGATTACAAACACCCAAAACATGCGAGTGAGTTTATGAATCAGTTCGTTCAGGATTTCTTCCATATCTTGAGTTAAATTGAATTACAAAAGGGGAGTAAATTACACAGAAATCCAACTCATTTTTGAAGAAAATCACCAACCCGGACGAAAAGCATCTTTGATCCAATTCAACTTAGGTTTCGATCCATAAAGCAATACCTCGACAATATCAAACCGGATATTTCGGTCGTCTTTTCGTTCTTCGACAAAAGCTTCGGCTGCTTCGAAAATTTTCCGTTGTTTCGACCCATTGATTGCCTCTTTAGGAGGGACCAAATGCTCCGGACCTCGTAGTTTAACTTCAACGAACACCAGCGTTTTTCCATCCTCCACAATGATATCGACCTCTAGCTTTCGGAAACGATAATTCCGCTCGAGGATAATACACCCCGCTTGAGCTAAGTATATAGCAGCATGTTCTTCGCCAATATCTCCTAATTCTTTTGTAGTAGGGACCATATCGAAAAAATAAAAGGCTTGCAGTATTATAATTCCCTTAGAACTATCCTAAGGCAGCTAAGGGTTGGAATCAGGAGCGTTCATCGGAAAGAAATAACACATCCTTTAGACTGAAATCTTATAGGAACCTCCCAAAATAAGTGGATAATTGCGAGCTAGATGTCCCGCCGGAAAATCCATCACCACAGGTTTCCCGGGAGTATGATAATTGAATAGCTCATCGAGGGTATAAGGAAATTCCGGATCATTCGCTTTTATGTCGGTAAAACCGCCCCAAACGACTCCTTCAGTTTTTTGAAACCAATCGCTCAAAGATAGGTTGATTAACATTCGGTCTATTTCATATCGATACTCTCCTACTTCCTCGAGGAATAAATAACTACCCTCCGGATTGAGGTCGTAAGGAGTTCCCCGGAGACTGGATAAAATGGACAAATTCCCCCCAAGCAAGGGAGCAGCAAATAGATCATCCTTATCGCACATCGAGAGCGATCCGGGCAGATTGATACGTTCTCCTTGAAGGAGCCAGAGCAAATCCATGAGATTTTCTTTAGCCTCCGGAACCTCCAGAATATCTTTAACCATATCGGAATGAATACTGGCAAACCCTAAGGTTTTCAGGAAAGAATGAAAAACGGTAATATCGGAATAACCACACAGCCATTTGGGCGAACGTTGGAAGAAATCCCATAAAAGATAAGGAAGGATGCGGATGCTGCCATATCCTCCGCGAGTAAATAAGATGGCGCGCACCTCTTTATCGTCGAGCATTCGCTGCAGATCGGATGCGCGCTCCTCATCGGTTCCGGCCAGAGAACCAAAAGCCTTGTATGCATTAGCTCCAATTTTAACTCGAAAACCCTCGTTTTCAATCAGTTCGGCTGCTTTAATCACCGAGCTTTCATCAATTACTCCTGCCGGTGAAACGAGGCCAATTACATCGCCTCTTTTAAGATAGGGTGGAAAAGTCATCATACAATTTAGATTTAGGCAACCAGCTTCTTGGTCGGGAATGAATCCGGTAAGCTTAGCAAACAAGGGTTCACTTTCATGGGTAAACCTTTGTCGAGCTTCCGGTAATAATTGGACCATTAAGCTGATCTGAAGTTCACCTCAAACTTAAAGGATTGCCAGGTCTTTACCGCGCCAGCTATGAATTAAGTCCTCCACTTGTGAAATCGATTGTGTTTCCATGAGCAGACCCCTCAATTCGGCGGCTCCATGAAAGCCATGAATGTAAATTTTAAAGAACCGTTTGAGCATATTAAAATTCTTGCTATTCCCCCAAGTAGCGATAAAAAGGCGTGCATGCTTGAGCAATAAGTCCATTTGCTCTTGTGGGCTTGGCTCGGGGTGACCAGGATGAAAGATCCGCGGATCTTTAAAGATTCCACGTCCAACCATAACTCCATCCACCGGGTATTGATTGATCATCTCCATCGCATCCTGATAGGAAAAGACATCACCATTACCAATGAGAGCTGTATCCGGACTAATCTCATCGCGCACTTTAGCCGCAATGCTCAACTGATCCCATTCTGCCGGAAAATCCGACATCATTTTTTGAGTGCGAGCATGCAAAATAAGCGCATCCGGTTTGCAAGAAAAAAGATGGCTCAGCCATGCTTCCGTTGTGTGTTGCTTGAGTCCGGTGCGGGTTTTAACACTTACCGGTAAATGCGTACTTTCCTGTGTCGCTTGAATAATTTCCTTGGCCAAATCGGGGAAAGCGATGAGCGCCGAGCAGCTCGCCTGCTTCACAATCTTCTTAACCGGACAACCCATGTTGATATCGATTCCATCAAAGGCGTATTCTTCCGTCAGCTCTTTGGCAACCTTGCGGTATTTCTCCGGATCGGAGCCCCAAATCTGAGCCACCAATTTGATTCCTTGCTGCTTTAACAGAGCCCTTTCCGAATCGTTCACCAACAAGCGATGACTCACTTTATCTTTTCCCACCGGATGACATAAACCATCGGTGCTCGTAAATTCTGTGTAAACAACATGCAGTGAGCCCGGTTTGGAAACCGACATAACTACTTCGCGAAACGAGGTATCGGTAACATCCTCCATAGGAGCTAAGCAGAACAGTTTTTCTGAGCTATTTTTCCAAAAAGAATCGAGTGTTCGTTGCATACTTCAATTTAGTAAATTTGCAAAGAAAGCTTTGTTTCACCTTCTTTGCAAGCACGTGCCAAATCGCTTATTCTCTTTAACCTAATGGTAAATCGATTGTTTTGAAAAAGCTCCTTTTATCTTTCCTGCTACTCGTCGGGATTTTGATTCAGCCGGTAAGCTGGGCTCAAAAACCCGAAAAAAATTCGACCGAACAAGCAACCCGCATCTTATTCATCCTCGATGCCTCACGAAGCATGCTCGGACGATGGGAAAGCGATATTAAAATCAACATTGCCACGGAATTACTCGGGGAAATGGTAGATAGCTTAGCTCAGCTTCAACACGTGCAGATGGCCCTGCGGATTTATGGACATCAAACGAATGTTGAATTTTTTCAAGATTGTGAAGATACTCGTCTGGAAGTTCCGTTCGCCTATGGAAATGCAAAATCGATTCAAAAGAAACTGAAGAACCTAAGTTGCCAGGGGACCACACCCATTGCCTATGCCCTAGAAAAATCGGGCGGTGATTTCCCGCTCGACGACGAATTCAGGAACATCATCATCCTGATAACCGATGGAATTGAAGCGTGCGATGGCGACCCCTGTGCCGTTTCAATGGCGTTACAAAAACAAGGAATTGTCCTCAAACCATTCGTAATCGGGATAGGACTCGATTTAGGCTTCAAAGATACCTTCGATTGCGTAGGACGATATTACGATGCAAGCGATGAAACCCGATTCCGGGAAGTGTTCAATGTGGTTATTTCGCAAGCATTAAATTCGACCACCGCTCAGGTAAACCTGCTCGATTCCCAGAGTAAGCCTACCGAGACGAATGTGAACATGACTTTTTACGATAACAATACCGGCAAATGGAAATACAATATTGTGCACACAATGAATCATCGTGGAGTGCCCGATACCATTTACCTCGACCCCTTGGTTAACTACCGGATGGTAGTCCACACCATTCCACCCGTCCAACTCGACAGCATCAGCCTGACACCCGGGAAACACACCATCATTGCGCTTGATGCTCCGCAAGGAGAGCTAATCGTTAAATCGGAAGCCATTCAACAACGCGACTTACATTTTGATGTATACGAAGCCGGCACTTGTCAGAAGCTAAATGTTCAGAAACTGAATACTACTGAAAAATACCTGATCGGCAGCTACGATCTAATCATTCACACCATTCCTCAAATAAAACTCGAAGGAGTTCGTATCGAACA
The DNA here is from genome assembly GCA_937954085.1 of uncultured Bacteroidota bacterium. Classification (GTDB taxonomy): domain Bacteria; phylum Bacteroidota; class Bacteroidia; order Bacteroidales; family M50B96; genus M50B96. Next base: position 3,103 of record CALGAK010000069.1, on the reverse strand, counting down.
AAGCACTCAAACCAAGATCGAAATTCCACGGTCGGGAATTGCCACCTTCTTGATGAATACCAGTGGCTACGGGAGCATTTACCTTGAAGAAGGCAAAGAACTCGTTTGGATAAAAAATTTATCGAACGATAAATCGAGAGAATCCATTCACTTACAGCCCGGGAATTACCGAGCGGTTTTCCGCACTCGAAATTCCCATCAGAGTAATTTCACCGTGAGCAAATCCTTTCGAATTAACCCCGGCGGTTCGGCACAAGTAAGTTTATACTAGCAAGGGTTTTTTGGTTTTGAAGATTTCCTTCCATTCTGGGGGAAGATCATCTATCTCGTCGATAAAATCGTCGAGTTCCCGCTTTGTCTCGGCCGATAAAAGATCATTAATCTCCATCATGGCTTCTAGGCTTAACACAAAAGGGAGTGCAGCCGGGTAAAGCTTATCCCCTTTAAAGACACCACCCAACTGATATTCGTCCAATTCGCTAACCGGTGTTCCCTTGATCAGGCAGCATTTCAGCAAGTCATCCACCGCAACTTCTTCTTCCCCCTCGTAGAAATCCTGCATTGACTTTAATCGCGGATTGGACTCAAAATAGGCTGCAAGATTCGCTTCCGACTCCACCGACATATTCCCTTTCATTTTGCTGGCACAGGTAAAACAGATGGCATATTCCGACTCCGAACGTCCGTTTTTGATTACCTTCTCAATCATGTAAACCTCGTTTGAGTGAAGCACATCTTTGCCACACATCACACAGTTTTCTAATGGCTTAGCTTGCAAATCGGAATAAAAGACAGGGGGTATTTGATCGTTGCTGAATTTCATGCTTTGTTTTTTTCCAATACTACTTTTTATTTTGCAGAAAGCCATCATTTTTTGAGCGAGGAGATTCAGGTTTCAATCGCTTAAAAGAGGTGTTATTTCTGCATTAAAAAACTAGAAGGATACCTGGAATTCTCAACAATGGTTTTTCAATCCGACCAAGCTTACCAGAGGGCTATCCTACGCGTTAAATCGATAATGGAACAACCATCGGTTTCTCTTCTGCAGTTGTAGCCAGTACTGCAAACTGACTGCTGTCAAAAAAAACTCCATGATTGGATGTTTTACAAATTCAGGAAAATAATTTGATAGATTTTTCAACAAGCATCAAATATTGACTCTATTTGACGGTAATAATAGGGAAGCAACCCTGCCCTGTTTCGGCTTTTTATAAAAGAAAAAAGGGGATATGGGTGCGGGTGCACGCCAATATCCCCGGGTGTTAAGTTGGATCGATAAAGAGTACTTAGAAAACTGCTCTAACCCCCATTGTTACAGTTTATTCCTCCTTATCCTTATGCCTTAGAATCGACCTAAAACCGGCATAAGCCATACTTAACCCTACTAAGATTGCAAGACCTCCCTGAATGGGAGCTCCTCCTCCTTGTGCTTGTACATCTTGGTTATTACCAAATTCCTCAGGTGGCATAGGCTGAGCAAATAAGCCACTACTGAAGATTGCGAACATGAGGAGGAGGATATTTCTTTTAAATGATTTCATTGGTTTCCTTTTTAAGATTTTCAACAGTCAAACGTGCTTGACAAGGTTATTTTTTACGATTACTGAATGAAGACTTTGCTAGTCACTACCTGGTTGTTCGATTGCATACGAATCATGTAACTACCGGTAGGGACATTTAACTCATGCTGCGATACACCCATTCCAGAAGTCGCGAAGGAGCTTACATGCTGTCCGAGCGCATTGTAAACCGAAACCTGCAGATTGTTATTGGCATCGTTGATAACCAAGGTATGGCTGTAGGTATAAGCACTTGGCTGATTTAAGTTCGGCATTTCATTACTCAGAATCTCGGCAAAATGAAGGAGAAAACGGTCGATATCGTCGCCCATTTCAGCAGTAAAATAATAGCTTCCAACAGCACTCAATTCCACTTGCGTATTGGTTTTGCGATCGGTTAAATAAACAGGCAATGAACCGGCTACCTCGTGTAATTCAATTTCATAATTGCCCGACTGAGTAACCACAAAATCGAAAGGAATGACTAATTCTTCGTTTAAGGCGGGCAGGCTGTTGACTAAAAGACGCTCATTTCCGGCGATTGAATAAAACTGAGGAGCGTTTCCGGCCAAGAATTTAGCATCGTAGGCTAAATCGTAGTTTGCAGATGCGGACGGATTAAATTCGACAATCGCCAATTGCTCTATTTCAGAACCTTGTTCTTTAGCGGTGAGACTCATGCGAACTACCGAAGATTTGGATGGAGCCGAAGTTGGGTGAACCCGACTGGCGGCAGGAATACTTAATGTTTCACTAGCTGAAGTATAAACGAAGATTCCCTCGGTGGGTTGTAGCACATCGTTGGCTGCAACCGGAACGTAGGACCCGTTATTCCAAGCATAGGCGGTCGCTTGTACGTTGGTTCCACCCCAAGTGGAAGCATTCCACGTAAGAGCGCTTGGGAATGGATTTCCGATTAAGTTAAAACCTTGCAAGTCTGCATCGCCTGCAGCTGTATTGGTAAGATCAACGCTAACATTAGCAGTATTTAGGGCACCGGCAAAGGTTTTGGTCCCTCCGGCAGCATAACCGGTTAAATAAGCTTTTCCGGCTTCGAAATTCGTATTTGCGCCCCAGTTTGCACCGGCAAAGGCATACCAGGTTTGATTAGGCTCATCGTAACGGAAGAAATCGTATTGACCGCTTGTTCCGGTAAAAGCCGGATCGATAGCTTGGTCGCTAACCGGAGCAGCCATGAACTTCCATCCCTCGGTAGCGTGAGCACCTACCGTTTTCGAAACCTGGGTTGTTCCACCCACACTCAAACTACCTTCTTGGATGAATGAACCACCATCTTCGATGAGGAAATCACCAGTGGTTGTTAGAGTGCCTGCGGTTTGGTTCAGTTTTCCGCCCGACTGAATCGTAACACTATTTACACTTGAAGCAGCCGAGAGACTAACAGCATCGCCCGATGCGATGATGACGTTGTGTCCTGGTCCCGGCTCAGTTAAATTACCAAATGCACCAGTCCATGCCGATGTTCCATCCCAGGTGCCGCCTGCGGAAACACTGGTGATGGTGGCGAATCCGGAAATGGTGCC
>CALGAK010000068.1 GCA_937954085.1 uncultured Bacteroidota bacterium | reverse complement strand
TTAATGCGATTGAAATGAAGCGTGTAGTTTTGGTTATTGCGGCCATTTACTGCTACAAATTTACTAAACTAATAGCATAAAAAAAGGTTGGCCTTTGAGGACCAACCTTTTACTATTTTTTTTTTTAAACGAACTACTAGAGTACGCAGCCTTGGTGGCAAGGAGTAGTGATAGCGCAATCGATAGCATTGGAAATAACAGGAGTAGTATTACCGTAGTAGTAGCGGAAGATGAATTCTTTTTCTTCATCGTTATACTCATAGCTACCGGTAATTTCGCGATACTGACGGCTGAAAGTAACTTCTTTCGACTCGCAAGTGCCAATGCTGACACCTGTAACCACATTATCCACCAATTGACCTACGATATAAGCTTCGTTCCAAGTAACATTATTCGTTACGAAGAAGTGCAAGTCGCGCAATTCAAAGATGTCTGCAGTAAATGGGCTACCAGGGGCTGTTTCCAGCGTGTATTTAGCTAAGTAAGCACCACCAGTCCAAGTAAAAGCAGCTTCGCAATTACAAGAGGTAGGTTCGTAGCGAATCACTACGTTTTCTGTTCCAGTAACATCCGAATCAATCACCAATGATTGGAAGTTCAAACGAATGGTTGATTCGGTAATAGTTTGTTTGAAAGAGATCTCGTTGGTTGCACTGTTAAAAGAGATGCTGGCATTTACACTGCTCCAGCTATTGCTGGCAGCATCGTATGAAACGAGGGAAAGATTATCCACGTTGATTCCTTCGGGAATAGCAATGTAAATAGTGATTTCCTGAGCAAATTCAATTCCAGCAGGATTAAAAACCAAAGTTTTCAGAGCGCTTCCGTTGAAACTACCAAAGGTTGAAATCGGGCTAAGCGGAGTAACACTTAATTGAACCTCGCTAAGCGTTTCGCCTTGATAAGTTGCGGAATTGTTCCCAGGAATCTCGATACGAACATCTTCGAAAACTAATTCACCACCTTCGGCAAGGTTTACAAAACCTGCAGGAAGAGCGCGAGTTAAGTTGAAAGTAGCTGAATAAACGTAAGGAGCATCAGCGTCGTAATTAATCGTTAGGTCGGAAGCAATGAATCCATCGGCTTCGGCGGTCAAAACAGAACCAGAAGCAGGGAATTCATCAAAACTCAAGGTATAAGCTCCGTTCATGTCGCTAACAACCGATTCGCCATTAATGGCTACAGTGGCACCAGGTAATTCTTCACCGCCGGCGGTATAAACGGTACCTGTAATTTTGTACACCGGACTAAATTCATCCAAGATAACTTCGTTGTCATCCACTCCCAGAAAATTACACGAAGTGATAAAGAGGAGAGAAACAAGCAATTGGAGGATAAAAAGGTTCTTGTTTTTCATAATAATGGTTTTAAGTTTACAATTCAGGTTTAAAATAGATACTAAACAAATAATCAGGCAGTTGTGATCTGCAAACTTGAACATTTAGCTCCAAAATATCGGCAGAAAACTCGTGTCCTGTGGTAAAATTCTCGAAATAATCTCTGGTCGCAAGATATGAATAATTTATATATCTGGAGGGTTTCAATCTAAATTTTTTATTAACCGAATATTTAGATGGCATCAAGGGTATATTGACATAAAATCCAAAGTTTCGTCCCTCGGCTCCAAGATAGGCCTGCAAGCCTAAAATATACTCCATAAAATTCCTATATATCAGCACTTTATGAGCCTCAAGTCCGTATAAATACTTACCATAACTATACTGAAACGCTAGGGAGGTGGAAGGAACACGCCATTCGACGCCGGCAGCATAATTCCAATATTGAAGCCTGGCATATTCTACCGTAGGCTCATCGTATTCCTTACCGGTAAAACCAGTGTATCCGGCAGGCAAATAATTAGCCTGTCCGGTGTAGGCAATATTCCCAAACAATTGAAGCTGACCATCGGGAGTGAAACTCCGCAACTCGCCGTGAAATCCATAGCGGTTTCGATGAAAAAAACCAGCCGATAATTTGGCGAATACCCCATCGTGCAGTTTCACCTGTTGATGAAAACTTATATACCGGGGTTGAAAATAATCGTTCGCGTTGAAGTAATGATAATCAATTAGTTGCAAAAAAAACTGAGGAACCAAATGCGCTCCTTTCCATAAATTGACCGATACGGTTGGTAAAACGGAAAGCTCAAACCGAAAAGGTTGCCGAGTATCGCCTAGTTGAGTGCCAACACGCGGCTCTAGCACTAATTCGGTTCGCCATAGCGATGGATTCCGATAAGATAACCCTGTTAAAAACGAGACTACTTTGCTTACTCGCATATCGACCGTAAGGGCTTTGTTCCACGAGGCTTTCGAAAAGAATGCGAATGTAGTGTCCGATGTGGATTGTTGATATTCCGACAAACTCTTCCGAAACAGGTAGTAATCGAATACTACACGCAATACAGGTATCTTTTGTTTCTGAACCGCTAGATGAAGGCGATCGACCTCCGGCAAGGATTCCATACCAAGGATAATTATCCTCGCTAAGGCTTCATTATCCGATCGATAAACCCGATTCTCATAGGAGAGATACACCTCCCTATCGATCGTGCGGATAAGAATGTTTTCAAAACCCATTGCCTCTAGCTTCCCTACAAAGATATCCAGGGGGGTTAATGATTCGGAAGGCTGAGCCTTTAACGACAAGTAAGGCAAACATCCTGCAAGCAGCAATACAAGTACAATCTTCTTCACCGGCACATTTTTCTATGTTGGAAGGGAAATAATTTCTAGCTGCTAAGTTAGATAATTTGTGCTAGGCTTTGGTTAATATTCCTTGCAACCTTTTAGGGAATTCTGAATCTAAAAAACCGTACTAAAAAATGCTTAAAAAAAAAGGAACAGATTAAGCAATCGAAATGAAACAAGCTCTACTTTTAGGACCGTTTAATTAGCCACGCAAAAAGACTTGACACTCATTTGAAATTCTGCTTACACCATAATTATATCCACCAAGGGAATAGCCCTACAATCCGATTGAAAAATTCCATTTCCCTTCAAGTGAAAAGCATAATTCCTCAAACAAAAAACAGCTAAAACTCGTTTGCCTATTCTTTAAAACTCATCGATAAAAATGAAAAAAATCACTATCAGAATCCTCTTAATCAGCTTTATAGCAAACATCCTGTTGATCAATCACTCGATTGGTCAAGTCATCGACCCATCGGATTTATTCCGCGAGTCGGGCGAACTATATTTGGAAATTGAAGTACCCGACGAAACTAGTTTGATTACAATCAGTCGTGCGGTATCGATCGATAAAATCTCCACCATAGAAGAAGGCACGCCTGGCTGGATTGTAAAAGCTTATGCCAGTGAAAAAGGATTCAGCGAGAGCGGTATATCGGCCTTGAATTTTACAGTGCTTCCTCATCCGGGACTGAATCCTCAAGCCAAGATGGTTGACTTTGCCGAACACAAAAGCAGCAATTCGTGGGATTATTTCCCCACCTATCCTGCATATGTTGAAATGATGGCCGACTTTGAAACGAACTTTCCTCACCTATGTGAAATTGTCTCGATTGGCACAACGGTAAATGGTCGCGAAATCCTTTACGCCAAGCTCACCAATCAGTTGAATGACAGCTTGCCGAAGCCTCGATTCAATTACACTTCGACCATGCATGGCGACGAAACCACAGGATATGTATTAATGCTTCGCCTCATCGACCATTTCCTTAACGGTTATGGAATTGATAGCACCTTCACTCACATGCTCGACCATATGGAAATTTGGATCAATCCCAATGCAAACCCCGATGGGACCTATTTTACCGGCGATAATTCTGTTTCAGGAGCCATTCGATTCAATGCCAATTATGTCGATATCAATCGGAATTTCCCCAATTTCATCGCAGGGAATAATCCCGATGGAAATCCTACCCAGCCCGAAACGATGGCTATGATGGATTTTGCCGACTCTATTTACTTTGTCATGGCCGCTAATTTTCACGGTGGCATCGAACTGGCAAATTATCCGTGGGATTCACAGGCAGCCCTGCATGCCGACGATGAGTGGTGGATCGACATCAGCCGCCAGTATGCGGATTCCTGTCAGCATTACAGCCCCTTAGATCCCAACTACTTTACCGGCGAAAACAACGGGATTACGAATGGCTTTGCCTGGTACCTGGTGTATGGCAGTCGACAAGATTTTATGCTTCACACCCACAGGACCCGAGAATTAACCCTCGAAATATCCGACACCAAGAATCCTCCTGCTTCTACCCTTCCGGCATTTTGGGAATATAATTATGTATCGATGATCAATTATATTGAGCAAATGCAATATGGCTTTCACGGTTTTGTAACCGATAGCCTTACAGGTGAGCCCTTGTATGCGAACATTTTCATAAACAATCACGATCTGGAAAATTCCGATGTATACACCGAATTACCTCACGGGAATTATTATCGACCCATTGCACCCGGGAGCTATCAGGTTACATTTTCTAGCCCCGGCTATCAAAGCAAAACACTCACCATTAACTGCAACCCGAATGAATCGCATTTGGTTAATGTCGCCTTAACGATGGTTGCTCCCGAAGTATATTTTGGAGTCGATTTAGGTTCATCCAGTTGTTCATCGACCATCTCCATGATTAACCTTAGCAACACCACGAGCAATAGCACCATCATTTGGTATTTTGGCGACGGAACAACCTCAACCGAATGGGAACCCAGCCATACCTATACAGCCAACGGAATTTATGATGTAAGCTTGAGTATTTGCAATGAAATAGGTTGCGATTCCCTCACCCTGCCCGGAGTAGCTAACATAAACCTCCCAGAGGTCCCTGCTTTGAGCGGCACACAAGCCTGTATCGGAACGACTACTGAAATCGCAACCGGCACGCCGGTCGAGCTGCTTTGGTATTATCATCCCTCCGACACCCTTCCCTTTGCCATTGCGAATCCATTTCTAACCGAGCCCATTACAAACGACACCACCCTGTATGTAGAGGTATCGGTTCCGTCCGACCCAATCGTTGGAGGCAAACTAGACAACAGTGGCTCAGGAGGTTACTTCAATAGCAATGCTTCTCATTTCCTCATTTTCGATTGTTTTGAACCGGTTACCTTGAAAAATGTAACCGTTTATTCCAATGCCAATGGCGACCGTGAGATTCGGCTACGCGATGCGAGTGGAACGATTCTAGCGTCAACCACTGTTTTTCTGACCGATACCGGAGAACATATCGTTCCTTTAAATTTTGAAATTCCTGTTGGCACGAACTTGCAGTTAGTGGGTCCAACCTTCCCCGGTTTATTTCGGTCCGATAATGCTCAGGACATCGATTATCCTTACAACCTCGATGGTAAAATTAGCATCAAAGCAGGCAGTGCTAACAGTAATCCGACCGGGTATTATTATTTCTTCTATCGCTGGGAAATTCAAGGCGACGATTGCCGCAGCTTTAGGGAAGAAGTAGTTATCGAGGCACAGGAAAGCGCACCAGAAGCGAGTTTTACTTACACCGTTAATCAGAATGAAGTCAGTTTTGCCTACACCGGGACCGAGGCCGACATTTTCTTATGGGTTTTTGGTGATGGAGCGACTTCCATCGAACCCAATCCGGTGCATACTTACACCAGCGACGGCAACTTTACGGTGACACTTTTAGTTGGAAATGCCTGTGGCGAAGACAACACTGCTGAGGAAATCCTAATTGAACCAAATCGAATCGTGGAAGAGAGTGAAATAGCATGGATGCTCTATCCGAATCCCGCCAAAGACCAATTCCGTGTTCGTTTACCGGCCATTTCTGGCGATCTGAGCCTTGAGCTAATTAATAATCAAGGACAACTAATTCATAGCAAGTTGATTCAACTGGCTAATCACTCAACGGAGGTTGCAATCGACGTATCGAAATATCCTGCCGGAATTTATCAAGTACAGCTCATTTCAGATGAATTTTGGTCGGCTAAAAAATTAATTCTCCTTCGAGAATAAATTCTCGGTAGAGTAAAGAATTATTCTCACCTTTGCGCGCTATTTTAATTCGCTTTTAATCAATAGATTCAAAAGCACACTAACCAATCTATTTTAATGAACAAAAATCCATTTAAAGGGAAACGAGTGCCGGGAGGCAATGAGCGTTTCCAGGGTCGCAAAGGAGACGAAGGAAACTTTCGTCGTCGGAGCGAAGGAAGTAATTTCAACCCGCGTCGTTCTTTCTCAGCCTCATCATCCGATGAAGATTCGGAAGGACGCAATAAGGATTCCCATCCTTACAAATCGCGCAGCACAGGCGGTTATGCTAATCGCACAGAACGAGGTTCTTACAGCAGCCGCAGACCATCTTACCCTCGTCGCGACGATCAAGGCGAAGGTACATCCGAAAGAAGATTTAACAGCAATTCAGACTCATCGGGTTTTTCCGGAAGAAAATCTTTCGGATCGAGCAATCGATTCGACAATAAGCGACCAAGTCGATCATTTTCCGATCGTCGCGACGATTTTCGCAAACGAGAAGGAGATTCCGATTTCCGACCACGCCGATCCGATCAATCGGAAGAGCGTCCTTACTCTTCGCAAGGTTCGGAGAGAAAACGCTTCGACAAACCGAGAGAATCCTTTCCACGTCGTTCTCGCGATGAACAAGGAGGAAGAGGTTCCTTTTCGAATGATCGTCCGACAAGAAATCGATTCGACGATCGCCGTTCAGACCGTTCAGAATCGAATTCAACCGAAAACTATCGTGGTGGCGACCGCACCAAGAGCTTTGGTCGCTCGAACCGCAGCGATGAACAATCGTCTGGTGGCGGATTTATTCGTCGACGCAATGCAGGCAGCCGCGATTCAGGATTCTCAAAGGACCGCGGTGATCGAGGATTCCACAAAGCCGAGGGAGACAATAGTTTCCGTAAAACCTATGATAAGCCAGCCGGTGAACGTAGTTTTCACAAGCGCCATGAGGAAACAGGTGGAGAACGAACTTTCAGAAAACGAACGGACGACAGCTATCCTCCCAAAACCGAACGAAGTGCTGCTCCCAAGCCCAAGCCCAGTCAGCCCAAAGACGATGGAACCACCCGTTTGAATAAATACTTAGCCAATGCCGGGATCTGTTCTCGACGCGAAGCCGACGATTTAATCAAAGCCGGATTGGTGAAGGTGAACGACGAGGTCGTAACCGAAATGGGTGTTAAGGTAACCGATGGCGATGTGGTTAAATTCAACGATGCCACGGTGAAAACGGAGAAAAAGATTTACTTACTCTTGAACAAACCGAAGGATTACATTACGACCACCGACGATCCGCATGCCAAGAAAAACGTGATGGAGCTTGTTCAGGATGCTTGCAAAGAACGAATTTATCCGGTTGGTCGTTTGGACCGAAATACGACCGGTGTTCTTTTATTCACCAATGATGGCGATTTAGCCGGGAAGCTTACCCATCCGTCGCAAAAGAAGAAGAAGATTTACCAGGTGCACTTGGATAAAGCGCTTACTAAAAACGACATGCAGCAGATTGCCGACGGTATTGAGCTCGATGATGGGTTCATGCAGGTAGATGCCATCACCTTTGTTGATCCGGAAGATAAGAAGCTGATAGGCATTGAAATTCATTCTGGAAAGAACCGCATTGTACGCCGAATTTTTGAGTCGCTCGATTATAAAATCATGAGCCTCGATCGAGTTTATTTTGCCGGACTTACCAAGAAGAATGTACCTCGAGGCAAATGGCGCATGCTTACCGAGAAAGAAGTTAGTTTCCTGCAAATGGGGAATTATAAATAACGTTAAGAATCCTCATTTTTTTGTTGCGTTTCGGATTAATTATTTATTTGCGGCGCGATTAATAACCAGAAAAAAACTTCAATGAAAAGAATCTTCTTATTGATGCTCAGTGTATTAAGCCTGAGCGTAATGGCTCAGGACAACAAAACAGCCGACGATTATGTAGCCGAAGGCAGTGAAGCATATCGTTCCAAAGACTACAAATCGGCTTTCACTGCTTTTGAAACAGCACTCCAAATGAAAAAGCAAGAAGGAGTAACCGACACCGTTTTGTACTACAATACCGGTTATTGTGCCTACAAAAGCAATCAATTCGAGAAAGCTTCTACTTACTTTGAAAAGAGTGTTGAACTTGGTTACAAAACCGAGTTATCCTATGTATTTGCGACGAATAGTTATCGAAAAGCAAATAACGACGAGAAATTTGCCACTTCGCTTACAGCAGCCTTCGAAAAATATCCTAAGAACAAAACCTTAGTGATGTTGATGGCTACTCATCAGTTTAAATTAGGACTGAATCATTACAACAAGGCTTCGGAAATTGTTGCAGAAGCTGCTAAAATCAATGAAACAGAACCCGACCGCTTCAAAACGCTGATGAGTCAGGCACAAGGTGAATACAACTTGGCTCTGCCCTACTTATTAAAAACCTACGATTTAAACCCAAAAACGAAGAATCTTTTCGAAGCATTATCGGGGGTTTACGAAGGGCTGAATAACAAAGAAGAAGCAGCCAAATGGAAAGCTCTAGCTGAAAAATAATTGATGCTCACTCATAAAAAAAACGCTCCGCAAAACGGAGCGTTTTTTTTATGCGCGTTGATTCAGAAACTGCAGAACATGCTGTTCAATCCGGTCTAGCGGATTACTTGATTCATCGGGTTGAAAAATCGTTCCGGTGAGTTGTTCGTACAGCTCAATGTAGCGAGCCGAAATGGTTTGCGTCCATTCATCGGTCATAACAGGAATCTCTTGCCCGGTTTTACCCTGAAAACCATTTGCCATGAGCCATTCGCGAACAAACTCTTTCGATAATTGCTTTTGATTTTCGCCCTGAGCAAAACGTTCTTCATAGCCCTCGCGATAAAAGTAGCGCGACGAATCGGGGGTATGAATTTCATCGATCAAATAAACCTTCTCATCCTTTACTCCGAATTCATATTTTGTATCGACTAAAATGAGCCCATTGCTCTCGGCCATTTCAGCACCTCGCGCAAAGAGCTTACGGGTATAATCTTCCAGCTGCCCGTAGTAGTGTTCCGAAACAATTCCCTGCTTCAGTATTTCCTCACGAGTAATATCTTCGTCATGTCCTTCGGAGGCTTTGGTCGTTGGCGTAATGACGGGTTCCGGCAGCCGCTGATGTTCCTTCATGCCGTCGGGCAAGTGTAATCCTCCAAAAACACGCTGACCTTGCTGATAAGCTCGCCAGCTGCTGCCCGTTAAATAAGCCCGGATAATCATTTCCACCGGAAAGGGTTCACAAGCTATCCCCACCATTACATTGGCATCGGGAGTTGCCTCCTTCCAATTCGGAACAATATCGGCCGTAGCATCAAGAAACCTCGACGCAATTTGATTCAAAACTTGTCCTTTAAATGGAATTCCTTTGGGCAGTACCACATCGAAAGCACTGATGCGATCGGTTATGACCATTACGAGCAAGTCGTCGACAAAATACACGTCGCGCACTTTCCCGTGATAGACCTTCTTCTGATTTGGAAATTGAAAGTTGGTTTTTACAATAGCCTGATTTGTCATATTCAATGGATTTAATAGCTCTTCGGGGAGTAATTGGATTCATCTTCCTCGTTTTGATAGCGCTCATAGGCTGCCACAATCTGTTTTACGAGCGGATGACGTACAATATCTTGTTGATTAAATTCGATGATGCTCATTCCTTTAATGTTTCGAAGTACTTTAAAGGCATGGAGCAAGCCCGATTGTTTTTTCCGGGGCAGGTCAATTTGAGTTATATCGCCGGTTACGATGAATTTAGCCTGCATTCCCATGCGGGTAACAAACATTTTAAACTGATTGATGGTCGCATTTTGCGCTTCGTCGAGGATCACAAAAGCATTCTCGAGGGTTCGTCCTCGCATAAAGGCTAAAGGGGCAATTTGAATTATTCCTTCTTCTAGAAAATCCTTCAGTTTTTTAGGAGGGATCATATCGCCCAATGCATCGTAGAGTGGTTGCAAATACGGATCGATTTTTTCCTTCATATCGCCGGGTAAAAAACCGAGGTTTTCCCCCGCCTCAACAGCTGGTCGGCTAAGCACAATTTTTTTCACTTGTCGACTTTTGAGGGCTTTAACTGCCAGGGCAATGGCTGTATAGGTCTTACCGGTACCTGCCGGCCCAACCGCAAGAATCAAATCGTTTTCCCGCGAAGCCTCGACCATTTTAAACTGATTTTCGGTTCGAGCCCTGATAATTTTTCCGGCATTGCCAAAGAGTAAGACTTCATCATCTTGCAACTTACTCGATCCGGAACGTTCCGTTTCGCCGAGCAGAATTTGCTCAAAATCGGAATGAGTAATCTGATTGTACCGATGGTAATGCTCAATAAGGGTTTCAATGCGGTGTTCAAAACGTTTGATTTCCTCGGGCTCGCCGATGATACGCAGCTCACTCCCACGCGAGATGATCTTCAGTTTAGTAAAAAAGTTTTTAAGCAACTCCAGTTTACTGTTATTTACTCCATACAGCTCAACTGGGTCGATATTTTCAAGCAGAATAGTTTTATCCGACATGCAGGTATTGTTAAAGCGGGCAAATTAATAAACATTTTACGACATCATGCTTAGGTTGATTCCATTGCAGCTTGCATTTTTTCATGAATTTCAGCAATCAATTCATCGGCTGTTTTACCGTTTTGCCCCACTGGTTCGAGCACATTCAGTTGGATGCGCGTTCCAAAGCAAATGAAAAAGCGCGAACGGCGGAATAGTTGTGCATTCCCCTGAATGACAATAGGCACAATGTGAGCCTGGGGAGTTTTTTTTAGTAAAGCTTTTAGTCCGGCCGATTTAAATGGATGCACGATTCCGTCGCGATGTCGGGAACCTTCGGGAAAAATGACTGCCGCATGATTTGTTTCGGTGATTCGTTGCCCAAGCTCAAAAATTTGGCGGATGGCTTGCGCTTGATTGTCGCGGTCGATGAGCACCGAGCCATTGTAACGGAGAGCGATGGAAACGCTTGGGAAGTGTTTACCCAGCTGATGTTTCGCGATGTATTTGGGAGAAAGTCGAGCAAAATAAACCTGAATTAAGGGTATATCGAATAAACTTTGATGATTGGACACTAAAATTATAGGCCGATTATCGGGAAGCTGTGTATTACCACGCACGGCAATTCGGGCGCCCGTTACACGCAGGAAAAACAGCATTAGTCGAGCACTGAAGGTGATTACTTTTTGTTGAGCCCGTGCGCCACCCAGACGAAGAGAGGCATACTGAATAGGGTGCATGAGCACGAGCATGGCTCCTCCCAGCGCAAAAAACAGCAAGGAAGTAATTATGGAGACAATTAGACGCATTGCCTAGAGCTTAACGACGAATTAAGAAGGGTAGTCATTGGATGGTGTTTCTTTTTTTAGGCTTCCAAAATTAGAAGCTTTCTTCAGAAACAATTCTTTCGGGTCGTGATTTTACGCTTTCTTTTTCAGCCCCTGCAAATCATGAGCATCTCACTTATAAAATCAGCCTTTATAAATGAGTTGCCTATTTTGTTCCAAAGCATGAAATTATTCATCTTTGCAGCTTTCCGAATCCAATATGGGCATCACAATTTTAGGTATCGAATCGAGCTGCGACGACACATCGGCAGCGATTATTCGCGACAAACAACTTCTTTCGAATTACATTGCCAATCAGCAAGTGCACGAACGCTATGGTGGTGTGGTTCCAGAATTGGCGTCGCGTGCGCATCAGCAAAATATCATTCCGGTGGTCGATGCGGCCATTCACGAAGCCGGCATTGAATTGAACGAGATTGATGCCATTGCTTTTACCCGAGGACCCGGTTTGCTAGGTTCCCTTTTGGTGGGAACCTCTTTTGCCAAAGGCTTTGCATTAGCACAAAACATCCCTTTGATCGAGGTGAATCATCTGCAAGGTCATGTGCTCAGTCTTTTTATTCAAGAGAAGGGAGTGCAAGAGGGAAAACCGAACTTCCCCTTCTTATGCTTACTTATTTCCGGAGGACACACCCAACTAATCGTAGTGCGCGATTATTTCGACATGGAGATAGTGGGAACAACCATCGACGATGCTGCCGGCGAGGCTTTCGACAAATGTGCGAAAGTGATGGGGCTTCCGTATCCCGGTGGCCCAATCATCGATCGGATGGCGCAGGAAGGGGATCCTCTGGCCATCAAGTTTAGCAAACCCCGAATAGAAGGGTTCAACTACAGTTTCAGTGGATTAAAAACCTCTTTTTTATACCACTTACGCGACGAAAAGAAAAAGAATCCTCAGTACATCGAGGAGCATCAAGCCGATTTATGTGCATCTCTTCAGCATACGATTGTAGAGATTTTAGCCGAAAAACTGATTCAAGCGGCGTCTCATTATGGGATACGGGAAATTGCTCTGGCAGGAGGAGTAGCCGCCAATTCCGGAATCCGGAAAAAACTCACTGATTTATCAGAAAAATTGTCGTGGAAAGTTCATCTACCACCGCTTAAATACACCACCGATAACGCTGCCATGATTGCTATTGCCGGTTACTACAAATACCTGCACGGCGAGTTTGTTGGACAAGAGGTGGCTCCTTATGCACGTTCAAAATTTTAACCATGTTCAATCGTAAACCACAAAGTGATGCCGATTTTCTGAAGGAATGGGAAAATCTTCGTAAGAATAAAGCGACTTACATTCTGATAAAAGGAATCATCAGTTATGGTCTGGTTTTAGGCTTTGCTGTTGCTTTGCTCCTTTTTCTCTCCAAAGGGATTGATGCCGACCCCATGAAAGTGCTTCAGATCTTGTTGATTTTCTCCTTATTTGGAATGATACGAGCCTGGATCCGCTTTCAATTTTTCGAAAAACAATATCAAAAACTGAAAGAAACCCAGGAAGACGAAGCAAGCTAGAATTGCTGTTCCAGATGTTCTAATTTGATGTTTAAATTGGTTCTTCCTTCAAAATGACGTGCTAAATATTCGGCACAATACACCGACCGATGCTGGCCTCCGGTGCATCCAAAGCTCACCATTAAATGATGAAAGCCCCTTTGTAGGTAGTTTTCGACTCCTTGTTCTACGAGCTGGATAGCCTCTATGAGGAATTTTTCCACTTCGGGCAACTTTCGCAGGTAATCAATAACCGGCTGATCCCTACCCGTTAACAATTGATATTCTTTTTCGCGCCCCGGATTGGGTAAGATGCGACAATCGAAGGCAAATCCACCCCCATTACCCGACGGATCGGCAGGAAAACCTTTTCGATAAGAGAAACTTTGAATCCTTAATACCAAACCATTCGACTCATTTTTCTCCGAAGGAACTACCTGAACTTTCTCGGCTGCTCGCAAAAGATGTTCGGTTAAATCGGGGTACTGTGCTTGCACAGAAGCTTCGGCTAAGAGAATCGGGAGCTGCTCGAAAGCCTTTGGAATTGACTCCAGGAAATGAGGTTTCTTCTCAAAATAGCCCCGGTAGCCATAGGCTCCCAAAACCTGTAAAAAGCGGACTAATCGATAGTAGTTCAATTCCCGGTCAAACTGCGCTGAATCGACACCGGTACTTGCAAGAAACTCCTGTTTATAAACCTGAATCAGTTCCTGTTGAAGCTCGTAAGGCATTTCGGCTTTTGCCTGAAAAACGAAAGAGACCAAATCGTACAAGGGAGAACCTTTCCTTCCACCTTGGTAGTCGATAAACTTGACGCCCTCATTTGTAATCATGATGTTGCGGGATTGGAAATCGCGAAACATGAAAAAATGAGGAAAATCACGATTAAAATCATCTACAATGCGATTAAAATCATGCTCTAATCGTTCTTCGTCGAGATGTTCGAGAACTGGTTTGAGGAAATAATACTTGAAATAATTTAGATCCCAACGAATCGATTGCTCATCCATAAAGGCACGAGGATAAGCCACTGTATAGTCCAGCAAGCGATCTCCTTCGATTTGCAAACGAAGCAATGCCCGTGTACTTTCCAGGAAAAGACTTTTCACTTCGCTGGTCCATCCTGATTTCTTCAGCAGGTTAAAAAGAATTTCATCGCCCAGATCTTCTTGAAGATAAAATTCCTCGTCGGGCTCGATTGCCAGAAAGCGCGGAACCGTGAGGTTCAAGGAATTGAAATGCTTCGAAAAAGCTACAAAGGCACGATTTTCTTTTACATTGGGATTATAGGCAGCTAAGAGAGACTCCCCTTTCGCATTAAAAATACGATAATACTTACGGTTACTGCCGGCTCCTGGAAGCTCGAGGATGGATTGCACCTCGAACCGCGCAAAATCCTTTGCGAGTTGCTGAATGCGATGGATAGCGTTTTGATTCATGGGTATGAATTAATTTCGCACAAAGGTAGGAAAGCCGCGGGAGAATGAGCGGTTGAACCATCATTTTCACTATCATTACACCGAAAAATAATGGAGTAAATTAATTCCCGAAAGGTTTCTTCCGGCATGAGCAAATACACCGAAATTCTCGAAAAACACTGGGGTTATCCTTCCTTCAGAGAGAAACAGGAAGAGATAGTCGAAGCGGTAGGATCCGGGAAAGATGTGCTCGGTCTGTTACCGACTGGCGGCGGCAAATCGATTACTTTTCAAGTGCCTGCTTTGGCAACCGAAGGGATTTGTTTGGTGGTTACTCCGCTCATTGCCCTGATGAAAGACCAGGTCGAGAATCTTCGGCAACGAGGAATCAAAGCCATGGCCGTTTATTCGGGTATGACTCGCCATGAAATGAAAGTAGCCTTCGACAACGCTGCTTACGGTAATTACAAATTCCTTTATTTATCGCCCGAACGGCTGGGCACCAAGTATTTTCAGGAGCAATTGGGAAAACTCCAGGTTAATCTGTTGGCCATCGACGAAGCTCACTGCATTTCGCAATGGGGCTATGATTTTCGACCTTCTTATTTAAAAATTGCCGACATTCGGTCCTCTCTTCCAAACGTTCCTGTTTTAGCACTTACTGCAACGGCCACTCCCAAGGTGGTAAACGATATTATGGAAAAACTTGCCTTTCGGGAGAAGCTCGTTTTTCAAAAAAGTTTTGAGCGAAAAAACCTGGCTTATGTAGTGAGGCAAGTGGACGATAAGCAAAAGCATTTATTAAAGATTATTCAATCCATCCCTGGAACCGGAGTGGTTTATGTTCGCAATCGGAAGGCAACTCGCGAAGTAGCTCAGTTCCTTAATGAGCAAGGCTTTTCGGCCGATTTTTACCACGCTGGATTAAGCGCCGCTATACGCGATCGGAGGCAAGCTGACTGGAAAGAGGATCGAACCCGAATCATTGTTTCGACCAATGCGTTTGGCATGGGAATCGACAAGCCCGATGTACGTTTTGTGGTTCACCTCGACCTGCCCGACTCGCTCGAGGCCTATTTTCAGGAAGCAGGGCGCGGCGGGCGCGACGGAGAAAAAGCCTACGCGGTTTTGCTATACAACAAGAGTGATGAGAAGGCCATGAAGATGCGCTTTACCAAGTCCTTCCCTCCGCGAGATAAAATCAAAGAAATCTACCAACTACTAAGTAATTATCTTCAAGTTGCTCTAGGTGAAGGGAAAAACCAAAGTTATGAGTTCGATTTCTCCGATTTTATCAAGAAGTTTAAACTCGATGCCATGATTGCTTTTCATGCCATCAAATTCCTCGAGCAGGAAGGGTATCTTAGCTTGAGCGATGATTTGAATAACCCGTCGCGGCTTATCTTTTTAGTAGAACGCGATGATCTTTACCGGTTTCAGGTAGCCAATGTTCGATACGACACTTTGATCAAGCTCATCCTACGATCTTACACGGGTTTATTCAACGATTACATTAAAATCGATGAGTCATTCTTAGCGAGTAAACTTGGGATTAGTCGCGACGAACTCTACGAGATGCTAAAATACCTAACCAGGCTCAAAATTATCAACTACATTCCCTCGAACTCCTCCCCTCTCATCACCTATTTGAAAGAGCGACTCGAAAACTCCTTGCTCTATTTGAGCAAAGAGCACTACGATTCGCGAAAGAAGAATTATGCCGATAAACTACAGGCAGCCCTGCATTACGCTAATAATCCCTATCGATGTCGAAGCCAAATGTTACTGGAGTATTTTGGCGATGAGAGCGCTAAGCGTTGTGGGCAGTGCGATTATTGTTTGCGGAAAACAGAGCATAATTTGACCCAATTCGAATACGACAGCCTGATTGAATCGATACACGACCACTTGAGTAAATCACCTCAGTCATTAGAAAATCTGGTCGATTCAATCGATTTCATTCCCAACAAAAGCATTCAGGTTATCCGCTATTTAATTGATGAAGGAAAGCTTCGCTACCGAGCAGATAATTGTTTAGAACTTACGGGTAAATTGTTTTCATAAAAAGCTAATTTCGCCGCTAGAATTTGCAGAAGCATATCAGCTTAATTTATGACACAAACACATTTATCGAAAGAAGTAGTTGAATTTGTCACCGTATCGGCCGAATACGTCCGATTTGTCGAAAATGGAGAAAAGCTCAAATTGCCCGAACTCATTTCGATTAGCCAAAAATTATTGTCCCTACTCTATTTAAAGGCCTCCCTTTTGCCCGAGATTGAACCGGAGGAAGAGGAAGATATTCCAAAATTTGTTACCGAATCGGATTGGAATTTTGTGAAGAACAGCTTATCCAAAACCCTCGACGATCTCGACATTTATATCACCATTCATGAACCCATGATGGCAATTGAGCGCGAAGGACTTCAAATATGCCTATCGGAGTGCTATGCCGACATTTACCAGGACTTGGCCGATTTCCTTCAGGCTTATCGAATTGGTACTGAAGGGATGATGAACGATGCAGCCTGGATTTGCAAGCAAAACTTTGAGCAATTTTGGGGAACCCGCCTTCTAGGGCTAATCAGTGCCCTGCATCAAATTAAATATGGTCGCGACCTCATGAATTTGGAGTCCGAATCGGATGATTCGCTCAACGAGCAAGATGATTAATTCCATGGCCAGTCCGTTTTTATCACATATCGAAAAAGAAGCCATTGCCGAACTCCCTTTGCGAGCATTCGAAGGGCGTATAGTAGTGGTTGATCGTTTGCATCAACTAGCCTCGATTGAGCCGGAATTACGCAAAGCGCGGGTTCTTGGGTTCGACACTGAAACTAAACCAAGCTTTAAAAAAGGAGCACATAATCAGCACACGGTAGCCCTTCTGCAACTAGCCACCGAATCGACTGCTTATTTGTTTCGACTTCATCAAGTGGGTTTGCCTCCGCTCATTCGCGAAGTACTTTCCAACCCAGAGGTTATCAAAGTAGGCGTAGCCCTAAGCAACGATTTCACCCCCTTGCAAAAGCTCGGTAAATTTGAGCCTTCCGGCTTCATTGATCTACAAAGTTTCTCTAACCAATTTGGCATCGAAGACTCAGGCCTCAAAAAGCTGGCAGCCATCGTTTTACAAATCCGCATCTCAAAAAACCAACAACTTTCTAATTGGGAGGATGCCCATTTGAGCGAAGCCCAGCAACTCTACGCGGCTACCGATGCCTGGGTTTGCCTTGCAATTTATCAAAAACTCCTCGCTACCCGATAAACCATATTCCTTTGAAACAGCTTCAACTTCTTCCTAAAAAAGAAAACGCTCTTTTCAGGCGTCATCCATGGATTTTTTCCGGGGCACTCAAGAAAACCAAATCGTCGCCCCAAGAAGGTGAACTCGTGCAAGTTTTTAGCGATGCCGGCGACTACATGGCCACCGGACATTATCAAATCGGATCCATTGCCGTTCGAATTCTCAGCTTTGATCAAGAAGAAATCGACCTTTCCTTCTACACCCGACGATTACAAGCAGCCCTCGACTTGCGTATCCAGTTGCAATTGTGGGATAAACCCGAACACAGCATGCTCCGATTGGTGCATGGCGAAGGCGATTTTTTACCGGGCCTTATTATCGACCTATACCATACCACCGCAGTGGTTCAATTTCATTCGGTTGGCATGTATCTGGACCGAAACATGATTTACGAAGCATTGAAACAAGTGCTTGGAATCCGCTTGGAGGCCATTTATTGCAAAAGTGCTCATACCCTTCCTTTCAAAGCCGACCTCGGAGCCGAAGATGAATTTGTGTTTGGAAATAGCAACGATACCATCGCTCAGGAATACGGTTTAAGTTTCCGAATCGATTGGATTCAAGGACAGAAAACCGGGTTTTTCATCGACCAGCGCGAGAATCGACGGCTGGTTGAGTTTTATGCTCACAACAAGCGCGTTTTAAATCTATTTGGATTTACGGGAGGATTCTCCTTATATGCCTTACGAGGTGGAGCCAAGGAAGTGCACACAGTAGATAGCTCCGAGCGAGCGATCCAGTTGAGCCTGGAAAATGTTGCGCTGAATTTTCCCGATGAAACACGCCATACCGCTTATCAAACCGATGCTTTTGATTTTTTGAATGGTATGGATCAAGCTTACGACCTTATTATTTTAGATCCACCGGCCTTTGCCAAGCATCAAAAAGCGCTGCACAATGCACTTATCGCCTATAAGCGAATCAATGCCAAAGCGATTCGAAACCTTTCGGCCGGTGGAATTTTATTCACCTTCAGTTGCTCACAAGCTGTATCGAAAGAGGAATTCAGAAAATCGGTTTTTGCAGCTGCAGCTCAATCGGGGCGCGAAGTACAAATCCTCCATCAGCTAGGACAACCGGCCGATCATCCTATCAGCATGTATCACCCCGAAGGGGAATACCTCAAAGGACTAGTTTTAAGAATCTTATAACCTAGCCAAAGGATTAAAATATATTTAACAACTTCCCTTTCTCCAGCTCATAGAAAGGTTATATTTTGCAACACGAATTACTGCAAGCAATTACTAATAAAATCAATGAACAACATGAAAAAAAACTACGTTTTAAGTCTGCTTATCGCTGCTTTGTTTTCGCTTAGCGCATTTGCACAAACCAGTACACTGAATCTCGATTTTGAGAGTTGGGACAACACCACCTACCCGAACCCAACCTCTTGGGATTCTCCCAATGCTACCATTGCCGGAATCTTCTCGACCGATTGGGTTTTGATGCAAGAAACCGGTTCTGTCGTTAGCGGAACCTCTGCCCTCAAATTAGAATCGAAAACCATTACCATTCCCATCTTCGGGAATGTGGATATTCCTGGATTTGCTACCCTCGGAACCTTGGATGTAAACACCACGACCCAAACCTACAGTATTAATGGCGGTGAACCCTTTACCGATCGCCCCGACAAATTGTTAGGTTCCTTCCTCTACAATCCAGTTGGCACTGACCAATGTGTGGTTGAAGTAGTCTTATTGAACTACAACGAAGTAACCAGCACCATTATCGATACCATCGGTTACGGTTCTTTCATTGGAAATACCACCACCGCATGGGAGAACTTCGAGGTGATAATCAATTACACCTCAACTGCGACTCCCAACTATGTCAATATCAATTTAGTTGCCTCCTACCCCGAACCAGTCGATGGTTCAACCCTTTGGGTAGATGATTTATCTTTTTACACCGCACCGGTTAGCACCGGCGACTTATTCTTTTCGGAATATGTAGAAGGAAGCAGCAATAACAAAGGACTAGAAATTTACAATCCTAGTTCCAGCCCGATTGCACTCGACAATTACCAAATTGCTCAATCCAGTAATGGAAATGGTTGGGCTTATTACCACACTTTCCCTGCCGGTGCCTCGATTGCATCCGGCGATGTTTGGGTTATCATTACCGACCAAATGAATCCCGCTTTGTTCCCGGCAGCCGATGCCGACGAAGTTTTGTCCTTCCCGAGCGTTGTTCATCACAATGGCGACGATGCTAGAGCACTGATTAAAATTCAAGGATCCGACACTATTTTCATCGACATAATCGGTGAACCCAATGTTGATCCGGGTTCTGGTTGGGACGTAGCCGGTGTTGCATCAGGTACAGCTAACCACACCCTTATTCGGAAACCCTCCATCATGCAAGGAAATACCGATTGGGCTGCTTCGGCAGGAACCGACGCTATCAACTCCGAATGGATTGTTGAAGCAACCGATTACATCAATTTAGGAACTCACACTACCGGAGCCAGCATGCCTCAAGTAGCTATCACTTCTCCTGTCGATGGCGAAACCATTTTCTCAACCGACCTAACCGTTGAATTCTCCGTAAGTAATTTTTCAGTTGGCGCTGTTGGTAGTGGAGCCGACGGTCACCTGCATTATGTTCTCAACACTGGAACTCCTGTGATGCAGTACGATCTCAATCCAATCGAATTCACTGCCCTACCCTACGGAACTCATACCTTCATTCTTTGGTTAGTCGATGATAAT
Source organism: uncultured Bacteroidota bacterium (assembly GCA_937954085.1). Taxonomy (GTDB): domain Bacteria; phylum Bacteroidota; class Bacteroidia; order Bacteroidales; family M50B96; genus M50B96. The sequence continues at coordinate 40,000 of CALGAK010000068.1, read as the reverse complement.
CACCAGGAATTAGTTCCTCCGGTTGGCGACACCATTACCTTTACCCTGGCAGAAAGTAACTTGGCCGAGATTGTTTCCTTCAGTGTTCCCGGACAAGTTGGATCGGCCATTATCGACAATGCTCAATCGACCGTAACTGCCTATGTTGCAGCCGGAACCGCCCTTACCTCGCTCGTTCCGACCATCGAAGTTTCCGATTTCGCCAGCATTAACCCAGCTTCGGGTGTAGCTCAAGATTTCACCAGTGCTGTAAGCTATACGGTTACCGCCCAAGACGGAACCATCCGCACTTGGGAAGTGAGCGTTGCCGAGCAGCCAGAAGGAACTCTTTTTTTCTCGGAATATGTGGAAGGAAGCAGCAATAACAAAGGACTGGAAATTTACAATCCAACCGCTGGTCCAATCTCCCTCGACGATTACCAAATTGCACAAACCAGCAATGGTAGTGGCTGGACCTATTTCCATACTTTTCCTGCAGGAGCTTCGATTGCAGCCGGCGATGTATGGGTCATCATTACCGACCAAATGAATCCTGCCTTGTTCTCGGCAGCCGATGCCGACGAAGTTTTGTCCTTCCCCAGCGTTGTTCATTACAATGGCGATGATGCCAGAGCACTGATTAAAATTGAAGGGACCGATACTACGATTGTTGATCAAATTGGAGTGCCCGATATCGATCCGGGCGATGGTTGGGATGTTGCTGGTGTAACCGAAGGAACTTTAAACCACACCTTAATTCGTAAACCTGAAATTATTGTAGGAAACGACGATTGGGCCGCTTCGGCTGGTACCGATGCCGCTAACTCTGAATGGATTGTTGAAGCGACCGATTACATCAACCTGGGAACACATTATACCGGAGGAAATTTAGCTCCAACTATTACCAACGTTACCTTCCTTCCTGCCGCCATTACCGATGCCGATACAGTAATCGTTGCAGCGACGATTACCGATGCCGATGGAACCGTTTCCAGCGTTAGTTTCGCCTGGGGTCTCGATGGAATCAATTTCCCAAATAGCTTGACTCTGACGAATTTATTCGATGTTTACACTACTTTACCCAATGCTATTCCTGCTCAGGCTCAAGGAACAACCGTTTACTTCCAATACATTGCAACCGACGATTTGGGCGCTGAATCTATCTACATCGGACAATACACCGTTATTTCCGATCCGGTAGAAGCCAGCATTTATGAAATCCAAGGTCAGGCTGCTGCATCGCCTTTAAATGGTCAAATTGTCACCACCAGTGGAATTGTAACCGGACTTTTACCCGGCAGCTCACAAGGATATTTCATCCAAGATGGCGACGGAGCATGGAACGGAATTTTCGTGTACGATAATGTAAACTTACCTGCAGTAGGCGACGAAATTGAAGTTACGGCTTTGGTTCATGAGTATTACGACTTGACCGAATTGAAGGAAGTAAGTGCCTTTGTTGTTTTATCTTCGGGCAATACCCTTCCTAATCCAAGCATTTTAACTACTGCCGATGTCAATCAGGAAGATTATGAAGGTGTATTTGTACGCGTTGAGAATGCTACTTGTACCAACGAAGACTATGGCTTTGGTATGTGGGAGGTAAACGACGGAAGCGGCGCTACCCTTGTTCACAACAACGACTCCTACACCTATGCTCCAATCCCCGGCACTGCTTACAATGTTCAGGGAGTATTGAACTATAACTTCGAAGAATGGAAAATTGAACTCCGTATGGAAGGTGATGTCACTCCTTACGTTAGCGTAAATGAGATTCTTTCTGGAAGTTCGAAGCTTTATCCTAATCCGGTTAGAAACCGTTTGTATCTCGAGATTGATGGTTCCTATGAAAGCTTACAAATTTTCAACCTCTTAGGAGAACAAGTTTACAGCTTGAGCGATTTGACTCGTGAAAAAATCGAAATTGAAACTAGCGATTTAATCAATGGTATTTATTTCATTCAACTCCATAAATCTGGAGCAAATGCTGAAACCTTGCGATTTATCAAGCAATAATTGCTAAGAACCTATTTAAAACTCCCTCCGCGAATCAACTCTTCGTTGGAGGGAGTTTTTTTTTACACTCAGGCCCTAATTCTTCATAACTGACAAGGCACTTTCCAGGCGATTCATTTACTTTTAAAGCGCTCGAAAAAACGAAACCGATATGGATTTTAAACTCGTTTCAGACTTCAAACCAACCGGCGATCAGCCAGAAGCTATCCGGCAATTGGTCGATGGGTTTCAGCAAGGAATGCCTTATCAAACCTTGTTGGGAGTAACCGGTTCGGGTAAAACCTTCACGGTGGCAAATGCCATTGCTCAGCTGAATCGACCTGTATTGGTTCTTTCGCACAATAAAACACTCGCAGCTCAACTCTATGGCGAGTTCAAGCAGTTCTTCCCGGAAAATGCCGTGGAGTATTTCGTATCCTACTACGATTATTATCAACCAGAAGCGTATTTGCCGGTGAGCGATACCTACATCGAAAAAGATTTATCGATCAATGAAGAAATTGAGAAACTACGCCTAAGTGCCACTTCTGCTCTCCTGTCGGGCCGACGAGATGTGATCGTGGTTTCGTCCGTTTCGTGCTTATACGGAATTGGTAATCCGGAGGATTTTCATGCCAATGTTACCCGCGTAACCGTTGGACAAACCATTAGCCGCAATAAAATGCTTCTCCAATTGGTCGAAGCGCTTTATGCGCGAAATGAAGTGGTTTTTAAGCGAGGTACTTTTCGTGTTAAAGGAGACAATGTCGATATCTTCATTGCTTATGGCGACGTAGCTTATCGCATTACTTTTTGGGGCGACACCATCGAGGAGATTATCAGCTTCGACCCAGAAACTGGGCACACTCTCGAACATCTGAACGAAGCGGTGATTTACCCGGCTAACATCTTTGTAACCACCAAAGAACGAATGCATAAAGCGATTCGGGGAATCCAGGACGATATGCTTGCGCAGGTCACCTATTTCAAAGAAATTGGAAAATACGGCGAAGCCAAGCGGCTCGAAGAACGCGTAAGTTACGACTTGGAAATGATCAAAGAACTTGGATACTGTTCCGGTATCGAAAACTATTCACGTTACTTCGACGGACGACCCACGGGGACTCGACCGTTCTGTTTGTTGGATTATTTCCCGCAGGACTTCGTCACGGTCATTGATGAGAGTCATGTAACGATTCCGCAAATCCATGCCATGTATGGAGGAGATTATTCCAGAAAGAAAAACCTGGTTGAATATGGATTTCGATTGCCCGCAGCCTTGGACAACCGTCCGCTCAAATTTCACGAATTCGAGAACCTAGTCAATCAGCTTCTATTTGTGAGTGCAACCCCTGCCAATTATGAATTAGAAAAATCGGAAGGCATTATCGTTGAACAAGTTATTCGTCCAACCGGACTATTAGATCCGCTCATCGAAGTGCGTCCTTCGATGCACCAAATAGACGATCTGGTACAGGAGATGAAGAAGCGTATTGCCCTCAAAGAACGGGTGCTGGTAACCACCCTCACCAAACGCATGGCAGAAGAACTTTCCAAGTACCTCGAAAAAATTTCCATTGCCTGTACTTACATTCACTCCGACATTGATACGATGGATCGAATCGAAATCATGGATGGACTTCGTTCCGGTAAATTTGACGTCCTCATAGGAGTAAACCTGCTCCGCGAAGGCCTTGATTTGCCGGAGGTGAGTTTAGTTGCCATTCTCGATGCCGATAAAGAAGGCTTCCTGCGCTCGGAACGCTCCCTAACCCAAACAGCAGGGAGAGCCGCTCGAAATGTCAATGGATTGGTCGTGATGTATGCCGATAAAATAACCGATAGCATGCGACGCACCATCGACGAAACCAACCGGCGCAGGAGTAAACAGATCAGCTACAACGAAGAGCACGGCATCACCCCTCAATCCATTAAAAAAGCAACGGGCAGCCTCATGGGTCGATTCGATGAAATAACCCGATCCTACACCGAACCAGCAAAAGTCGATATAGCCGCCGATCCGGTGGTGAAGTACATGAAGCCCGATGCACTCAAAAAAGCCATTGAAAAAACCAAAGCGGCCATGAAGAAAGCTGCTTCCGAGCTCGATTTTATCGAAGCAGCCCGATTACGCGACGAGATGTACGATTTGGAACGATTATTAAAAGAGCGGAGTTAATCGGTTAATCCTATTCAGTTGCACGACAACGCGCTGACTCAACCCTAACTCCCTGGACCTCAGCTGCGCTCCGACTATCTAATGCCCCATTGTTGTTAACACATAGTAGAGGCATTATGAACGAACATTTTCTTCAATTTTTCTGGAAGCATTATTCCAAAACACGCAACCATTTACGATTAACCGATGGTACACGCATCGAGGTTTACGACCCCGGTGAGTGGAACTTCGAAAGTGGTCCCGACTTCAGCGCAGCGACCATCCGAATAGGCGATACTCGCTGGGTTGGAAATGTCGAAATTCACTTGAAAGCATCCGACTGGTATAAGCATCATCATCAACACGACCCTGCTTATCAGAATATCATCCTGCACGTTGTAGGGCAATACGACAAACCGGTCTATTCCGATACCGGCAGGCAAATCCCGACACTCGAACTAAAAGTTCCGCGAAAGCTATGGCAAACGTATGAATCGCTGCTACAAGAGCGGCACACGATCAAATGCAGCGAGCATCTCGGACGAATCGATTCCTTTAAGTTCAACTTTTGGATGGGACGAATGGCCATTGAACGATTGGAGGCAAAGAGTAATTTGTTGGAGCACTTTCTTATCGAAACCCGGAACGATTGGGAAGCATCGCTCTATCGTCTTTTTGCCCGCAGTTTCGGACAGAAAAGCAACAGCATGCCCTTCGAAATGCTGGCTCGAAACCTACCGCTAAGCATTATTGCTAAGCACCGCAACCGACGTTTTCAGCTCGAAGCGCTCATCTTCGGCCAAGCCGGTTTGCTTCAAGCAGAGTGGTTTGGCGACGATTATTTTCAAAAATTACGTGCCGAGTATTTATACCACAAGCACAAGTATCAGCTTAAAAGCCTTCCGGGTTATTTATGGAAATTCTCCGGGACACGACCTTCCTCTTTTCCCAACATACGATTGGCACAATGGATCCGATTTCTCGAGAGCCAGCCTCATCTCCTTCCCTTCACCTTGGAGTTTGAGCCGACACAAATGAACCAGTTACGCAAAGAGTTACAACTCGATGAATACTGGGAAAATCATTATCGTTTCAATAAAATTTCGCTGCAAAAAGGCAAAGCACCCGGAACCGACTGGGCCCATCACTTTATAATCAATGCCATTGCGCCCGCATTGTATCACTATGGAAAAACATTCCAACAAACCGAAATGCAGGAAAAAGCTATTGCAATGTTGGAAAAACTAAAGCCTGAGAACAATCAAATCATTCGAGCTTGGAACAAAAAAGGTCAACACCCAAAGAACGCCTTGAACACTCAAGCATACATCCACTTGTATCAACAATACTGTTCGAAATCGCATTGCCTCCAGTGTCAGATCGGAAATGAAATAATTCGCTTACCCTCCCGATAATTCAGCCTTTAAAAAAGGAGGTGACGGAAGGAAATAGTACTTTTGGCCAACATTCAATTTCACCAGCATCAAACCTAAAAGTTAAGCGCTTTGCAATGAATTCTTTAAACGATAAACTCCAAGCATTTGAACGGTTATTAGGCATCATGGACGAGCTTCGAACTCAGTGTCCGTGGGATATGAAACAAACTTTCGACTCGTTGCGAACCCTAACCATAGAGGAAGTGTATGAATTGGCCGAAGCGATTAGCGAGGGAAATCCCGATGAAATCAAAAAAGAGTTGGGCGATATCCTGCTTCACATCGTTTTCTACGCGCGCATTGGTTCCGAAACCAAGGATTTCGATATAGCCGATGTAATAAACCAACTCTGCGATAAGCTTATCTTCCGTCATCCTCATATTTATGGCGATGTTCAGGTTAAGGACGAGAAAGAAGTGGCCGATAATTGGGAAGCTCTCAAGTTAAAAGAGAAAGAAGCAAAGGGCGACAAAATGGTTTCAAAGACGGTATTGGGAGGAGTTCCGAAAAGCTTACCCGCCATGATTAAAGCGTATCGCATTCAGGATAAGGCACGTGGTGTAGGATTCGATTGGGACGAAAAGAGCCAGGTATGGATGAAAGTTCGCGAAGAACTCCAGGAACTGGAGGTAGAAATTCAGAAAAATGATCAAGAAGCCATGGAAAAGGAATTTGGCGATTTGTTTTTTTCCCTCATCAATGCTGCACGACTGTACAACATTAATCCCGAGAACGCACTGGAGCACACCAACCGAAAATTCATCGAACGCTTCAACTACTTAGAGCAACAAACGATTCAGCAGGGAAAATCTTTACATGAAATGAGCTTGAACGAAATGGATCAGTACTGGAATGAAGCCAAACGCCTTCAAGCTAATTCGAATAATGCGGAATAAATCAAGCTAGTTTTGATAGTTCTTTTTGAACAAACTGCATAAGTTCGTGAATGTAGCTTGCCGAAAAGTCGAATCGCACTCCCGCCAGTTCATACAAGGCTGGAATATTCCGTGTATATCCCGCACTCAAGGCACGCGTATAGGCCTCGATGGCACTGTTTTTATCCGATTCAAAATTGCGCCACACACCAATTGCCCCTAATTGCGCCATGGCGTATTCGATGTAATAAAACGGCACTTCGTAAATATGCAATTGAGCTTGCCAGCGATACGCGGCAATATCTTCATAACCCGACCAATCGACAAGGCTTGAACCAAATCGGGCAGCAATAGTACTCCATGCTTCTTTACGTTCGTTGTGGCTATGACCGGGATGAGTATATAACCAATCCTGGAAGGCATCGATGGTGGCTACCCAGGGCAATACATCCAACACACCCTCTAGTTGCGAGCGTTTAGCACGAATCCAATCGGATGGATTGAAAAACTCATCCCAATAATCCATGCTCATCAATTCCATGCTCATAGAAGCTAATTCGGCAACCTCGGTTGGAGTTTGTTTGAAATCGACCATATCAAGCGAGGCAGAAAGGAAAGAATGAATGGCATGCCCTCCTTCGTGCATCAGCGTTTCAAGATCGCGCAAATTCCCAGTGGCATTCATAAAAATGAAGGGCACATTGCTCTCATATAGCGGATAATTGAAACCGCCGGGTGCCTTCCCTAAGCGCGATTCTAAATCGAGGTATTCCATTCGCCGCATCGTATCCAGAAATTCTCCAAACTCCGGCTTAATGCGATGGAAAACCCGGATACTTTTCTCCAGTAATTCCGAACCCGTTTTAAAAGGATGCAGCGGAGGAAGCATGCTTGGATCAACTTTTAAATCGTAAGGACGAAGACGATCGTATCCCAATTGGGCTAGTCGCTTCCGATGAATTTCTTCTACTAGTGGCTTAACTTCTTGTTCTATCGCTTTGTGAAAACGATGCACATCGTCCACCCCATAATCGAAGCGTTCCATCTCAACGTATTTGTAGTCGCGGTAATTATCAAAACCGGCATTGAGCGCCAAGCGGTGACGCTTTGCCAAAAGATCATCGAGCAATACATCGAGGCGCTCCTTATCCTCGAGGCGACGTTTACCCATTTTTTCAAAAATAACTTGCCTCAAAGACCGGTCGGTATTTTGCAAAAAATTACCAGCCGCTTGCATGGTATACGTTTCCCCATCGTGCTCAACGCTCATATTCGATGAAATGAGGCCGTATTCATTAATCTGTTGCTGTAAGTCGGCTTTTATCTCCACATTTTCCTCGCGAAACAATTCGATACCGGTACGAATAGACCGAAACATTAGCTGATACTTTTCCTCGGGAAAAAGCTGGTAGGCCGGGCTATCGTGAAGCTTTTTATCCAACCGGTTACTGTAGGTTTCCACTTTAGCCTGCGTGTTCGCAATAAATTGATTGAAACCATGGAAAAGCTCCTCGTTGTTGGTATTGCAATTCATGCGGATATATCGCCAGGCAAGTTCTTCGTCGTAAGCCGAAAACAATTCGCTGCGCTGAGCAAGCCAGGTTTCAATATCGGTTTTAGTAGCCAAGCTACGCTGCTCTAAGGCATCGAAATAAGGAGCGATATCCTCCCAGGTGTGGATACTTAAGTCGGAAGGCAGAAATGTTCGTGGGGTCTTTTTCATCATTACAGGCTTTGGGTTCAAATAAACAAAGGCCTCCTGTAAACAAAAGGCCCCTGATAAAAAGTTGTTTTAAGGATTACGCTTCGTTACTTGATTCGGGTTCCGATGTGTTTTCGGTTTCTGTTTCGTTTTCAGCTTCAGGTTCTTGGTCAAAAGCGTTGTGCTCATGCAACAGGTTGTACCACTGAACCAATTTTTTCAAATCGGAAGCATAGACTCGTTCTTTATCAATTTGAGGAAGCACTTCGCCTACGTAGGCAAATAACTCGTTCGACGAGGCTTTGTGGTCGATAGCTTTTCCACCTTCTTCCTTGTCGTAAATTTTCTGAAACACCTCTTTGAGCGGAATATCTTCCTCGTAAGTGTAGATGGCGATATCTTCCAACGAACTGATTTTCGCGGTAGAATAGGCTGGCATACGTTTGCCGGTTACGATCGATTCAACGATGATATGATTCTTGCCCTGGGAAATGTTTCTGAATAATCCGGGCTGGCCACTAATGGCAAGGATTCCTTTTAAATTCATAGGTATTTTTTTGAATTAGCGATGCAAATTTAAACGAGCATTTGAAAGGAACTAATTAAAACCTCTTTCTTTTTTGATGAGTTCATAAGCTTCATTCACTTTTTGAAACTTCTGCTTCGCATCGGCAACAATCTCTTCGCCCAAATAGGCAACTTTATCGGGATGATACTTGACGGCCATCTTTCGGTAGGCTTTTTTTATTTCTTCTTCGCTCGCCGTCGGTTCGATCTCTAAAATACGATAGGCATTGCTAGTATCCTTTACAAACATTCCCTTAATCGACTGGTAATCGGAAGTGCTTATCGAAATATCGCGAGCAATACGCTCGAGTAATTGCAACTCTAGCGCACTTATTTGACCATCGGCTTGGGAAATGGCAAATAGCAAATGAAGTAACTCCAAGCGTGAGGAATGATCCATGTTCTGACTAATTTGCCTGCAAACCGCCGGCAAAGGAATCTCTTGTTTGACCAAATCGCCCAATAAACGAATCAGCTCTTTTGCCTGCGCTTCGCCAAAAGACCGCACGAAGTTCTGTTTGACAAAATCCAATTCCGCACGAACAATCTTCCCATCGGCTTTTAACGTAGCTGCTACCAAAACGAGCAAACTCATCATAAAATCACCTTTGGTCGTGCGTCCATCGGCATGCTGAAAATCGCCTTTCTTATCGAAATAATTACCAATAAAATAACCAATTAAGGCTCCTATTGGACCGCCAAATGCCCAACCTAATCCGCCTCCTAACCATTTTCCAAATTTTGCCATAGCTCTTTTAAAAATTTGCTTTCTGTTCTGTTAAAGATTGATGAATAGCTAATACTTGAGGTATTAAAGCTTCTCCATCGTAGTTTCGGATTACATAATCCGCTTTATTTATTTTTTGATTTTCAGGTTCCTGTAAATTCATTCTATACTGTACCGCCTCCCGACTTGTTTTATCGCGCTCAAGTACCCGCTCCATCCGAAGTGATTCAGGAGCACTAACCAGAACCACCTTGTCCAGTTGCTTATTCCCTCCCGATTCAAATAAAATGGCCGACTCCAAAACCACATAAGGAGCCAATTGGTTCGCAGCCCACTGCTCAAAATCGTCATAAACTAATGGATGGAGCAGTGCATTGAATGCTCTAAGGAGCTCGGGTCGGGTAAACAGATGACTGGCTAGAAAAGGACGATTAAGCTGGCCGCTGCTTATAAAAGCCTCCGGTCCCAACTCAAGACTCAAAAATTGCCGAATCCGATCGTGCTCTTGCATCAACCGTTTCGCTTCGGAATCGGAATCGTAAACAGGGATGCGCAACATGGCAAACAGGCGCGCAACAGTGGATTTACCACTACCTATATTCCCGGTTAATCCAACTCTAATCATGCTTCTCCAGAATATAATCCACCCATTGAGGGCTCATCTGCGTGGAATGAATAAAGGAAGGTTGCTTGGTCAAGAAGAGTTTGAGTCGAGGCTTCTCATTCCACTCGGCATCGTCGCGCAGGGAATAATCGGCTTCTACCCTAAACTGATAGGCCTGTACCTTGTCGAAATCAGATAGAGCTACTAAATAACTAAGGGTCACCTCTTCCGGGAAGAGACTGATGGAAAATCCTTCCGGTAAATTTTTTACCGATATAGGAAGTGCGAGCGACGATTGCGTAAACTCCTCGAAATCAAAACTCACGCTCACCTCTTCGACTGGAGAGCTTAGCTCGGAAGGAAGGGATAATTCGAAACGATAAACCTCGCCGGAAATTAACTTCCTAATCTTTTTGTTTTCAGTGTAAATAGCACGAAGGGTATCCATCCTATTGGATAAACCACGCACCAGGACGGAATCCGGTTCGAGCGTAATGCCCTTTAAAAGATGCTGACGGGGAATTTCAAAATCGAAGCCCAACTGAATCGGTACTTTTCTTTGAACGCTCGGAAGATATTGAAGGTGAATACTATCCGGATTGATTGCCAGCAAATTGACTTCGTCGCTCAATTGTTGCGAAACACTTGGCAACAACCGGGAGGAAGCAATGCTAAGAAGAACGTCGCGACCGGAAGAATCGAGGGTAAACAAATTCAAATCGACCATGATGGGGTTTACGGAGGTAGTTGTATGGTAACCCAACAACTTAAAGCCGTGCGATTCGATGCGCAATTCCAGATACTCTGGTAAGTTGGCAATTTGTGCATTCTCTTGGGGAAAATTGACGAATCGAACCGGATAGAGAATCTCAGTGGTATAGCGTTCATTCAACACGCTGAGAAACCAAAAACTAGCCGACAAAAGAAGAAAGACCAGGAAAGTCACGATCCGCTGACGATTGTCTTTAATACGCTCTACCAGAGGATGGTGTAAACCTTTTTGAAGCCAAACATGGATGTGGTTTTTAAAGGACATAGTCGCTTGTTGAGGATGGTAAAATTAACAAGAAAAAAGAAACATGCCGGAACCTATCAAAGGTTTATGTTGGGTGCGCCTACCAGCTTACAACCGAAGTTAAATATCGACCTATAAACAACCGTTTTTCAAAAAAAGAGAGCCCCAAATGGGACTCTCTATCCTGGAACATAGCGATGCCTAAACCAGCCTAAGCCAGTATTTTTAGGAAATGATTTAGGTGCTTCAAGTATATAAAAAAATTCAGTAGAGCCAGTCATTTCTTCTAAAAAGGATGCGCTAATAGGGCAGTTAATTTATACTTGATCATATTCGGGCTATTTCCTTCCCTGCCTAACCAACTATTCCGCGGAGCAGAACTCTTGTGAACACGGGCATTTAGCAAGATTTTGCTTGGTTGCTTGAAGCCTTCGAAATTGAAGCAGCTCCCTAGCAGCTTTTGTATATTGATTGAAAGTAATTTTTATATTTGCTGCGAGCTGAAGGGGAATTAATTTCTCTTAAGGCTCAAAACTTAATTACTACATATAGCGTAGCTTAAGTTTCTGAAGTTGAAAATCGCCTTTTTCACTCCTTGCAAACAGAAACAAATAGCCCGCTCACGACTTTGGCGTGGGTTTGGACCTGTTTGTTTGCAAGGCGTGGCGATGCCTCAACTTCTCATGGGTTCACCCACGCTTTCTCGTTTGAACCCACCTCAAATCGCTATTCCCCTCGTATCATACTCTACCCCCATTTTCAGAAGTTCCTATAGGCTTAGGAAATGGATGAGTTAAGGTAATTCGAACAATGGACAAAAACTGAATGTATAAATAAGCTACCTTTGCGGCCTTTAAGAAAACAGGATGGAAAATTCAACAGCTTCCTTTTACGAATTAATTGATTGCGGTGGTTTTGAAAAACTAGAACGATTTGGACCGTATTACTTGATTCGTCCTGAATCGCAAGCCATCTGGAAAAAGAAATTAACCGACCAGGAGTGGTCCAAATTAGCTCACGCACATTTTAGAAGGGAATCGCAAAAAAACTCTTATCGCAGTGCCGACCCTGGCAACGGAGGTTGGACCCTCTTGCGAAAAATGCCCGATAAATGGAACATCGACATTCAGCTTCCGAAAGGCAAGATGCAAATGAAACTTGCTTTAACTTCGTTTGGACATGTAGGCATTTTTCCCGAGCAATACGATAACTGGAAGTATATTCAGCAACAGATAAGCACACACGAAGAACGGGCACCACAGGTGCTCAATGCATTTGCCTACACCGGTGGAGCTTCGTTGGCAGCGAGCCTTGCAGGAGCACAGGTTACCCATGTCGATGCCGTCAAACAAATTGTGGGCTGGGGAAAAGAAAATAGTCAACTCAGCAAACTCACCAACATTCGCTGGTTGGTCGATGATGCGCTCAAATTCCTGAGAAGAGAAGAAAAAAGGGGAAACAAATACCACGGAATAATTCTCGATCCGCCAGCCTATGGTCGCGGTCCTTCGGGCGAACGTTGGATTCTCGACGAAGGGATAAACGATGTGCTCGATGCTTGCACGAAAATTCTTCACAAAAAAAACAGCTTCTTCGTACTGAATCTCTATTCTCTGGGCTACTCCCCTATCATTGCCAGTAATTTAGTCGATTCCTACTTCAAAACCGCTCACAAAGAATTCGGCGAATCCTTCCTTCGTGCAAAAAGCGGGTTGGATCTACCCCTGGGTGTTTACGTTCGGTTCACGACACACCCCTAAGCTAAAAACAAAGAGTCCCTTGCGGGACTCATGTGGTGTGGCGATACCTCAACTAAAATAGGCACTACCAAGTAGTTAACACAGCATTTAATAAATGCCACATCAAAGATGCTTAAAAATTCAATACCAAAACATACCCTTTGAACTAGAAAAAACGATGTAAAAGAAAAAAGCCAATCCTGCGAAGATTGGCTTTTTTCTTTTACTTATAGCTAAGAGATACTAACGTTGTTGAGCTAAATCGCTTGCGTCTTTAATAACCGCATTTTTATCAATCTTAATCTTGACATTGTCTCCTATGTCTACAACCAAATATTGCTCTTTAATCTCGGCAACTTTACCGTAGATCCCTCCGGTAGTTACAATTTTATCGCCTTTAGCTAATTCATTGCGAAACTTGGCCAGCTCTTTTTGCTTTTTTACCTGCGGACGAATCATGAAGAAGTAGAATACAACGATCATCAATCCGAAAAAAATGAGCATCGATACGGGGCTTTGTTCCCCCTCGGGACTCATCATTAATAATGTGTGTGAAAAATTCATAGTGAAGTATTTATTTATTTTGGAACTACAACATTTGCTTTTATTCTCAGCTCAATTCGATTGGGTTCGGTATTTGCCAAAATCGTAATAACCTTATCTTGAACACCTTGCCTTCCTTCGGAATTAAACATCACTTCTATGCTACCCTCTTCGCCAAAAGCTAGGGGTTCTTTACTAAAATCGGCGACCGTACACCCACAAGTACTCGATACCGAACTGATGACCAAGGTGCCTTTTCCTACGTTCTTGTATTTAAACGTGTGGATCACCTGTTCTCCTTCCAAAATCATCCCTAAATCTTTTTCTGTCTCTTTGAACTCGAACTGAGGCATCTCGCCAACAGGAGCTTTATCGTTCAAGGATTTTGAATTTTGAATAATCTCGGTGGTAATGGGTTTCGAATCGCCCGATGTACTGCAAGAGGTTAAAAAAGAAGCGACCACAACCAACACAACCAGCGTACTCCAAACCTTTCCAATTATCTTCATGTTCATCTTCGTTTATCCATTTTGCGAGGCAAAAGTAAGAAAGTTTTTGAATGCTTTCAGACCTCGTTCGCGACTTAGTAAGGCATAAAAAGAGCTAAATCACTTTGAGCTTCATACACCTTCGTAACAGGACCAATCAACTCGATGTTTGTAAAAGGAACAGAAGAACTTGGATCCACTTCAAAGACAACCCATAAGAAACCTCCTTTTGTTTGCACCGAAACGAATTGCTTGCCAGAGCGCTTCTCCTCCATCGCATAAGCAAGAGCGGCCGCAGTTACTCCCGTTCCGCAGGAAAGGGTTTCGGCCTCAACCCCACGTTCAAAAGTACGAACGCTGATACCTCCGGGAACGGCGCTCAGAAAATTCACATTGGTGCCTTCTGCCCCAAAATTCTCATGATGACGATAATACAAGGAGTCACGGAGAAATTGCGCTTCATCAGCCGGAGATTCAAACCGTACAAAATGAGGAGAACCGGTATTCAAGAATTGACCGCCCAGCATCGACTCTACCGGTGCCACATCGGGCATACTTACCTGCACCATCCGATTCGAGTGATCGTAAGCAAAATCCGCAGGACCTTTCCCAAATGATTCAAACCATGCTGCCCTTTCTTCGGTCGTAAAGACTTTGCCTACATGAAGCCCATCGACCGCACGGAACCGAAATGAATTACCCAATCCTAAATCGCTGGCAAAAGCGAGGATGCAACGAGCCCCGTTTCCACACAATGTAGCTTCGCCCCCATCGGAATTAAAGTAACGCATGGTAAAATCGACCTCGGCCGATCCTTCCAATAAAATGAGTCCATCAGCTCCAATTCCAGTACGACGAGCACACAATCGTTTAACCAAATCCGGCGTCAAGCTGAATGGATTGGTCCGATGATCCATTAAAATGAAATCGTTGCCGGCACCATGATACTTAGAAAACAAAAACTTCATCATTCAATAGGGTTTAATTAAAACAGTAATGGAAATACACGGCGCTTTTACAGCACCAGAAAAACCCGTATTAGAGTTAGGGAAAGGATAAGGAGAATCAAAGGAAACCACAAAATTCGTTCATGTGTTTGCGTTTCAATAACAACAGCTTCCGGTATGAATCGGGAACGAACAAAGGCCGGAACAAACATTACAATCGGGAAGATGAGCAAGTAAATTAGGTACCGTTGAACTCCGGGAATAAAAACCAAGGCAATGATAATTCCTCCAAACAACCAAGCTTTGAGCAATGCATTGAGCAACCATTCCTGACGGTTAAATGAATCGTTCGGCCGATGAAAAATAGAGGCTTCGTAAATGCTCATAATCTTCGACTGTCCGAGATAAAACATCGCGACTAAACCTCCGACACCTATAAAATACATCATAATTTGAGGAACACGCAACCAGGCAAAAGCATACCAAAGAACCTCCTGCGATAAGGCTCCTGCCATGAGAGCTCCAAAAGAAAAATTCACTCCATGAAAAAACACATAGAGGTAAAACATGCGGGACCATCCCTGATCAAAACGATTAACTGTGTTTAAACGGCTAAAAAAACCGGCTAGAATAATCGCAATAAAAGGTCCGGCAAAGAACATGGCTACAATAGCATCGATTGTCCAAATCTGATAATCGTATTCCGTTAGAAAGACCACCCGATTGTACAGAATCCGAGCTTCTATCCCCAGTGAGGTCGACAGAAACCAGGTAATGCTTAAAACCACCATGTGAACCATCATGAACGAAAGCACATAAAGTACGGTGGCATTTAAAATACTTATTCGACGCGCACGTCGGGACAATACCTGGGTTTCATCGGACATAGGAAAAGTTTTGGCCAAAAATAAACTTTTAAACCTAAACTGACCGCCGCACATGCAAACGAAATAGTTAAAGCAGCAGGAGAAAAACCAAGCTAAAAATCGCGTCAACTAGTTCCAGTAAAACCTTCTCAATCAGAAGGGAATAAATTCAGTTAGAGGGTTCCTCCGGTTGCCTATAAAGAATGGATTTGGGTAGCCCTATCAAATATTAAGATACTGTTGTCTGAAATTAAAACTATTCGCACCTTTACATGTTTTAAAACAGTTTACATCATAAATACAACCCAATGAAAAGCAAATTGATTCTAGCCATTCTCTCTTTGGCTCTGTTAGGTGGCGGCTACGGCTATTACCTGTTCAACAAGAAAACTCCCGGACTGGAAAATGCAAAAGCCGACTTCATGGTAAATGCGAATGAGCTATTCGACGCATTCGATAGCAACGAGCAAGATGCCCAAGCAACCTATGGTTCTAAAATAGTTGAAGTGACGGGAGAAGTCCTGGAAGTGAAACAATCCGACACTCAAACAACCATCATCCTGAAAGCCGAAAATGCGCTCATTGGGGGGATAAATTGCTCCTTCAACAAAATAATTGAAGGCCCCAGTGTAGGAGAAGAAATTACGATACGCGGATTGTGTCAAGGCTTCCTCATGGATGTTATCCTGAATAATTGTACCATCGTAAAATAACCACTTACTGCCACATGTTCTCATTTTCAAAGAAATCCCTCCCTACCGGACTGTTCCTGTTACTCTTCTTAACTTTTTTCAATAGTTGCTATTACGACAAAGAAGATCTCTTGTATGGAACCAGCAACTGCGATACAAGCAATGTCAGTTTTAACGACCACATCCTTCCGCTGGTTAAATCGAGCTGTGCTACGGCTGAGTGTCACGCACCTGGAGGAAGTGGAAATGGTTTGTTCGAAAACTATGACCAAATTAGAGTAAAGGTGGACAACAACTCCTTTTACCAGCGAGTAGTGGTCGATCGCGACATGCCTCCCGGAGGAGGATTGAACGAGTGCCAAATCCAGCTCATTGAGCAATGGATCAATTTGGGAGCACCTAATAATTGATGGTTCCTTTCATTTGCTCACGCTACGAGAAAAGACATCCTGCCTGTTACAATCAAGCTGAATATTCACAAACACAAAAATCAACACCTATGAAAATCTCGAAACTAGCCACGCTTTTCGTGGTCCTTTTGTTTACCCTGAACTCGTTTACCGTACTCGGCCAAAAATACTTAACCCAATCGGGAGTGATTCAATTCTATTCCGAAGCTCCACTGGAAAATATCGAAGCCGTTAACAACCAAGTTATGAGCGTAATTGACCTGGAATCGGGAGAAATGGCCTTTTCCTTACTCATGACAGCTTTTGTTTTTGAAAAGGCGCTCATGCAAGAGCACTTCAACGAAAAATATGTCGAAAGTGATAAATTCCCTAAAGCAAGTTTTAAAGGCAAAATCACAGAGTTCGACGCCGGCGCCCTTTCTGCAAATCCTCAGGAAGTTGCGGTTTCCGGAATCCTTACTATTCATGGTGAATCGAAAGAGGTTAACACCAAAGGGCAGTTAACGCGCACATCGGAAACGGAGATCGCTGGGGAGGCTACCTTCGACATTCTCCTTGCCGATTTTAAAATTAAAATCCCATCGGCAGTGAAGGACAACATCAACGAAAAAATTGAGATACGTGTTAAGATGAATTATGAAATACTCCAGAGAGAATAAAATGGCACCAACCGCGATGAATTTAGTTAGAGTATTCCATCTGACCTTTAAAAATCAAATTCTATACAGATGAAAAGATGGATTAGTCTCAGCATGGTCATCCTGGCCACAATCTTCTCCCCTTCCCTTCACGGTCAGGATGATTTAATGGCGCTTCTGGAAGCGAAAGAAGAACCGATAGAACAATTTACCATAGCCACTTTTAAAACAACTCGGGTTGTAAGCGGCCACAGTATTGAAACCAACGGAAAAGGAGTACTACAATTCCTAATCGGGCATCGATTTGGTCGACTCAATTCAGGTTGGCGGGATCTTTTTGGGATCGATCATGCTACCATTCGATTAGGATTTGAATACGGGATTACCGACAATTTGAACATCGGCATCGGAAGGTCGTCGTACCAGAAAATGTTCGACGGAACGATTAAGTATCGGTTTCTACGGCAACAAAGCGGCGCGCGCACCATCCCGATTTCTGCCACCTGGGTGAGCAGCATCTACGCTACTAGTCAAGAATGGCCGAATCCAGAAAGAACAAATTACTTCTCTAGCCGTCTTTCTTACCACCACTCCTTGCTTTTAGCCCGTAAATTCGGACAAAGCTTCAGTTTACAACTAATGCCTACTTTAGTGCATCGGAATTTAGTCCCCACCGAACAGGACTTTAATTCGATCTTCGCCATGGGAGTTGGCACTTCGGTTCGATTAACTGGCTCCTTGCGTTGGAATGTAGAATACTACTATTTATTGCCCAACCAAATAGCATCAACCTTAGGAGGTGAAACAGTAAGCAACTCGCTGTCGGTTGGAATCGATCTCGAAACAGGTGGGCATATCTTTCAACTCCATTTGAGCAATAGCCGCGGCATGACCGAACCCTTCCTCATTGGGCAAACTACGGGAAATTGGCTCGATGGCGATATTCATTTTGGATTTAATGTGAGCCGCGTTTTTTAAAGTGCTGAAAAGATTCAATCACTTCCTACTATATCGATAAGGATTAATGGAATCATGAACGAACCCATCTTGCGAAGAAAGCTTAAAGCACGAAATAGATTTTCCATTTCGTTTCTTTATTCATGAATGGGGCGATTAATTATCAAAACACAACACCAGCAAGTTGACACATCAACCTGTGAAACAAATGAATAATCATGATTGAAAGAAAACAAAACAACCGCTTGCAGCTTTTGGCTTTCATCGTGCTGTTTGCCAGCATTAGCAGTTGCGTGCACGATCCATTCATAGAGCCGGAACCGAACTTCCCTATCATTATAGGTGAAATCCCCTGCGATCCCGATACAGCCTATTTTGTTAACGATGTGTATCCAATTCTTAAATCGAGTTGTGCCTTCAGTGGATGCCACGATGCCACCAGTGCCATGGATGGGGTGAACCTAACTTCTTACACCACCATCATGCAAACCGCCGATGTGCGTCCCTTCAATCTCGATGGTTCCGATTTGTATGAGAAGATTACCGAAACCGATCTCGATAAACGAATGCCACCGCCACCCTACGATGCGTTGACGCCCGACCAAATTGCCACGATTGCCCGCTGGATAAATCAGGGAGCGCTCGAGAATCGTTGCGACGATTGCGACACAAGCGATGTCTCTTTTGCGTTGCATATCGCTCCTTTAATTGAAAACAACTGCAAAGGGTGCCATAGCGGGAGCGCTCCATCTGCAGGCATCAGTCTCGTTTCACTATCCGACATCCAAGCTGCAGCGAATAACGGAAGCCTCTACGGAGCAGTAGCCGGCTTACCGGGTTATACTGCAATGCCGTATAATCAGGCTCCCCTCAACGATTGTCAAATTGAACAAATACAGCAGTGGACCGAATCAGGGGCACCTGACAATTAGACGCAGTAATGAGAACCTAATCCGCCAGAAAGTCAAGCGTTCTATCTCTCAATATGCTAGTAGGTTAAGTTTTGTTAAAAGCCCCTAAACGCGACAACAGGGGAATTAATTTTGACGTTTCAAGCTCGTTAACTATCTGTTGAACTTAACATCTACTGGTATGAATTTCAAACAATTTTCTATCACACTTACACTCGCCCTCCTTATCAGTTTAGGAGCAATTGGAATTTACCATCAATCCATTCAGGACCGTCTCAACGAGATCAGCAGAAATACCCTCTACGAAGAGCCAATGTCGCGCTTCACCTCCCTTCCTGCCGTCTCTTCCAGTGGAAACATCGACTTTATTGCCGCCGCCGAAGCTTCGGTTCATAGCGTAGTACACGTAATGACCAAATCGATGAAGGATCAAGCTTATTACAATCCACTGTACGACTTCTTTTTTGGAGAAGGATATCAGTTGCGACAAACGCCGGTAACTTCAAGTGGCTCAGGGGTTATCATTTCGAAAGATGGCTACATTGTTACCAATAATCACGTAATCGAACATGCCGAAGAGGTTTACATCACTTTAAACGATAAGCGAAATTTCAAAGCAAGTCTGGTTGGTGCCGACCCAACCACCGACATTGCGCTTCTCAAAATTGAACAAGAAGATTTACCTTTCCTCAGCTTTGGTAATTCCGACCATATCCGAGTGGGTGAATGGGTACTCGCTGTAGGGAATCCCTTCAATTTAAACTCTACAGTTACTGCGGGAATTGTTAGCGCCAAAGCTCGAAATATCAATATTTTATCGAAAAAATTTGCCATTGAATCCTTCATTCAAACCGATGCTGCCGTAAATCCCGGGAATAGTGGAGGTGCCCTGGTAAACACCTCTGGTGAGCTCATCGGAATCAATACCGCCATAGCCTCACGAACCGGTTCATTTGTGGGATATTCCTTTGCTGTACCAGTCAATATCGTCAAGAAAATTGTTGCCGATATGATCGAATTTGGCGAAGTGCAGCGTGCATACCTTGGAGTAAGCATTCAGGACATCGACGATGCTAAAGCAAAAGAACTTGAGCTCGAAGAGATTAAGGGAGTGTACATTGCGGGTATCAGCGAGTCGGGGGCAGCCGGAGAAGCTGGAATTGAGGAAGGCGACATCATCCTCTTTATTGGTCAGAACCCGGTTAATTCCAGTTCGGAATTACAAGAGCAACTGAGTAAATACCGTCCGGGCGACGAAATTGATGTTACCATAGACCGACGAGGAAACATCCGAAACTTCCACCTAATTTTGAAAAACATTCGGGGCAATACCGACATCATTCAATCGAATCAGGGAGAGATTTTCGGGGCAAGTCTCGAAAAACTGCCAACTGCCGAAGCTCGGAAGTTACGATTGAGTCAAGGTGGTGTAAAAATAACCAGTCTCGATAAAGGCAAATTTAGCGAAGCCGGGATTCAGGAAGGATTCATCATTACCTCCATTAACAACCAACGAATTAGTGGGGTCGATGAAGTCATATCCATCCTATCCAACATGACAGGCGGAGTATTTGTCGAAGGCATTTACCCCAATGGTCGAGTAGCCTATTATGCTTTTGGGGTAGAGTAAAAAAGCTTTTTTTTTGACAACCAATAAGAATAGTAGACGTCCGGTATGATAGCAATAGTCAACTTATTACCGGACGTTTAATTCATTTAACATCGATCATTTCCGTTAGATTTTTCTGGGAGGCTCATTCAATCCTAGCTCGGTTCGAATGAGAAACTAAGGAGCGAATCAAATTCAGAAAACAAAATCGGCCTGAACTTCGTTACATACAAGGATTGAAGCTTATTCCTTCCCCTTCAAAAAAAATATTGAATGTGAAGGAATAAACATCTATTTTCGCAAAAATTTTATTTTAAGGGTAAATTAAATTATGAGACAGTTAAAGATTACCAAATCTATTACGAACCGTGAGAGTGCATCGCTCGACAAATACCTTCAAGAGATAGGGAAAGAAGAGCTAATTACTGTCGAAGAAGAAGTAGAACTTGCCCAACGAATTAAAAAAGGAGATCAAACTGCCCTTGAAAAGTTGACCAGAGCTAATCTAAGATTTGTTGTATCCGTAGCAAAACAGTATCAAAATCAAGGTCTAAGTCTCCCCGACTTAATTAATGAAGGCAATCTTGGCCTGATTAAAGCAGCAGAAAAGTTCGATGAAACCCGTGGTTTTAAGTTTATCTCTTATGCCGTGTGGTGGATTCGTCAGTCGATTCTGCAAGCTTTAGCCGAACAATCGAGAATCGTACGCTTACCGCTGAACCAGGTGGGTTCCTTGAACAAAATCAACAAAGCCTTCTCTAAATTTGAGCAAGAGCACGAACGAAAACCATCACCTGAAGAGCTAGCCGAAGTCCTCGATTTACCAAAAGAAAAAGTAGCCGATACCCTCCGCGTTTCCGGAAGGCACGTATCGGTCGATGCTCCCTTTGTTGACGGAGAAGAAAATAGCCTGCTCGATGTATTGCCGAACAACGATTCGCCAAACGCCGACCGCACGCTTATCAATGAATCCTTGAGCAAAGAAATCGATCGAGCATTAGCTACCTTAACCGAAAGAGAACGCGACATCATCCGCCTCTTCTTCGGAATCTCCAGTCAAGAAATGACCTTGGAAGAAATTGGTGAAAAATTCGGATTAACCAGAGAACGAGTTCGACAAATCAAAGAAAAAGCGATTCGTCGCTTACGACACACCTCACGAAGTAAATTATTGAAATCGTATTTAGGATAGATATCCATAAAAAAAGGAAAGCTTCGGCTTTCCTTTTTTTTTTTGACTTACCCTGCAGGTTCGATGACCTTACAATCCACTAAACTATCAGCAATAGCGCTCCAACAAGGCTTTCATTTGCCTTTGAAGATTTAGTGCTTCACGTTGGGCAGCTTCAGCAAAATCGGCCCCTTGCGAAGCATAAATAATACCTCGCGAAGAATTAACTAACAATCCGCCTTGTTTATTTAACCCAAAGGCCGAAACTTCATCGAGACTGCCTCCTTGTGCTCCAACCCCAGGGACCAAGAGAAAATGCTCTGGAACCAGTTCCCTAACCCTGCGAATATAATCTGCACGGGTTGCTCCAACTACAAACATAAGGGAATCGGTGGAGCCATAGCCGGCTACCTCGCTCATCACCTTTTCAAAAAGTAAATCGCCGGTTACCAATTCCTGCAACTGAAAATCGGCCGATCCGGAATTGGAAGTGAGCCCCAAAACAATACCCCATTTATCCGGATAATCGAGAAATGGCTGAATGGAATCGCGACCCATATAGGGCGATAGGGTAATAGCATCGAATGGAAATGAAGTAAAAAAAGCATCGGCATACTTGCGGGCTGTATTTCCAATATCGCCTCGCTTTGCATCGGCTATCAGAAATAATTCGGGATAATTTTCCCGACAATAGGCGACTGTTTTATCTAAACTCTGCCAACCCGCCAGCCCCTCGGATTCGTAAAAAGCTAAATTTGGCTTCAAGGCAACAACCGAATCGGCAGTGGCATCAACAATCGCTTTATTGAACTCAAATATCGGATCATCCATGCTTAGTAAATGAGCAGGAAGTTTACTCTTTTCAGGGTCGAGGCCCAGGCATAAGTAGGATTGCTTTTCCTGAATCTGTTGAAATAAATCGGCAGCCTTCATCGTATCTCGTTATGCGTTCACATCCATTTCGTTCAAGCGAGCTGAGTTCTCTTCCATTTGTAGCTTTTCGATAATGGGCTCGATGTCGCCATCGACAATGGCAGGTAAATTATACAAAGTCAAATTAATCCGATGGTCGGTAACACGACCTTGAGGCCAATTATAAGTACGGATTTTTGCCGAGCGATCGCCCGTCGAAACCATGGTCTTTCGTTTGGAAGCTACTTCGTCGATGTACTTTTGGTATTCCAAATTGTAAAGCCGTGTGCGCAATTCGGCTAAGGCTTTATCGTAATTCTTCAACTTCGATTTCTGATCCTGACACTGCACCACAATTCCGGTTGGAATATGTGTTAAGCGAATCGCCGAGTAAGTCGTATTCACCGACTGTCCGCCAGGCCCCGAGGAGCAAAATTCATCACGACGAATATCTTCCATTTTCAGGTCGATATCAAATTCATCGGCTTCGGGCAAAACAGCTACCGATGCAGCCGAGGTATGCACCCTGCCCTGTGTTTCGGTTTGTGGAACACGTTGCACACGGTGAACGCCCGACTCGTACTTCAACACGCCGTAAACCCCATTGCCGGATACTGTGGAGATAATTTCCTTGTAACCACCAACTGTTCCTTCCGTGAAGGAACTCACTTCCAGCTTCCAGCCTTTGCTCTCACAATATTTGGAGTACATCCTAAAAAGGTCGCCGGCAAAAATACTGGCCTCATCGCCCCCGGTTCCGGCACGTATCTCCAATACAGCATTCTTGTCGTCCTCGGGATCTTTCGGAATGAGCAGCATACGAATCTCTTGCTCTATTTCGGTTTTGCGATCGGTCATCTCGTCGATTTCCAATTTAGCCATCTCGCGTAACTCCTCGTCCTTTTCATCTTGTAAAAGCTCGCGGGCAGAACGCAAATTATTAAGCACTTGTTTATACTCGGTGTAGCTATTCACCAAAGGCTCCAAATTACGATACTCTTTGTTTAACTGAACAAAGCGTTTCATATCGGAAATCACATTCGGATCGGTAATCAGAACACTTACTTCTTCGAATCGAAGTTTAATAGATTCCATTCTATCGAGAAAGGCACTATCTGAACTCATAGGCTTGTTTATTCTTAATGAAAATATTCAAATTGTCCGTGGGGACTGTATATACTCAATTTTTTCTTGTCTTGCCCATCGCTAAGCGATTCAACCCTCCCAACAAGCTGCGCTTCTATCTCGAAGGACTGAGCTATTCGAATTACTTCATCGGCTAAATGGGGAGGAAGATAAAGTTCGAATCGATGGCCCATGTTAAACACCCGATACATCTCTTTCCAATCGGTTTTTGACTCATGCTGAATGATTTGAAATAAGGGCGGAACGTCGAACAGCTTATCTTTTATTACATGAACTCCGTCGACAAAATGGAGCACTTTCGTTTGCCCTCCTCCGGAACAATGGACCATTCCGTGAATTTCCTTCCGGAAATGCTTCAATACCTCCATGATGACCGGGGCATACGTTCGAGTGGGCGAAAGAACTAATTTGCCGGCATCGACACCAAGAGCTTCAATTTTTTGGGTGAGCGAATACGACCCGGAGTAAACTAAATCGGCGGGCACTTGCGGATCAAAGCTTTCGGGATAGCGATCGGCCAAATAATGGGCAAAAACATCGTGCCGCGCCGAGCTTAAACCATTGCTCCCCATTCCACCATTGTATTCGGTTTCGTAACTGGCTTTACCCGACGATGAAAGCCCAACGATTACATCGCCCGGTTGAATCCGATGGTTGCTAATTACCTCGGAACGATTCATCCGACTTACCACGGTTGAATCGACAATAATGGTACGAACCAAATCGCCTACATCGGCAGTTTCGCCTCCGGTTGAATGGATATTCATTCCATAAGACCGTAATTGGTCCAGTAGCTCCTCGGTGCCATTGATGATAGCAGCGATTACCTCGCCCGGAATCAAGTTTTTATTTCGTCCGATAGTCGATGAAACCAGAATATTTTGGGTGGCGCCAACGCAGAGTAAATCGTCGATGTTCATGATTAGCGCATCTTGTGCGATCCCTTTCCATACCGACAAATCGCCCGTTTCCTTCCAGTAAAGGTAGGCCAACGACGACTTTGTACCTGCTCCATCGGCGTGCATAATGATACAGGAATCCGGATCGTTGCTCAGATAGTCGGGTACAATTTTACAGAAAGCCTTGGGGAAAAGCCCCTTATCGACATTCGAGATAGCTCGATGAACATCCTCTTTCCCTGCGGAAACACCTCGTTGTTGATATCGTTGCTCAATGGTCATAAACAATTGTGGTATAAAAAAACATGTCCTGTTAAGTCTTTTCACCTTCCGGGAATTCGGAGGGCAAAAATACACATTAACAGGACAGGTTTGTGGGTTATGCGAACTTATTCTTCAGCTCCGGAGTCGCCATCTTCGTAACCGAATTCATCTTTGGGAGCGCGGGTTGAAACAAAGTCGGTTCGTTCAACCTGAAATTCCGTTCTACGGTTAATTTGATTACAAGCATCAATTTTTTCTTTATCGTTGAGAGCTTTGATGAAGCTTTCGGTTAACTCATCACCCAATTTCAAAAACGAATACTCTTCGGCCAACTTCTCATCGATTTTTCGGGGTGTCGATTCACCAAACCCGCGGCTTGATAACCGTAGATCTTCGATACCTTTTGAAATGAGATAATCCACCACCGATTTTGCACGACGCTGCGATAAGTCGTCGTTGTGAGCATTATCGCCCTGGTAGTCGGTATGAGCGTTAATTTGAATCACAATTTTAGGATTATCTTCGAGGAAGGCAACCATTTTATCGAGCGAAACCATTGATTCCGGACGCAAGGTAGCTTTGTTCAAGTCATAATAGATATCGGAAATATCACGAGGGATACCAATCACGATTTTCTCCATAACCAGATTACTTTCAAACACTTCGTCGTTTGCTGCATCTTTGGTTGAGAAAGTATATTTTCCGGTATAATAGCCATCGAGCATCGCGGTTACGGTATAATCGGCACCAGCTCTCAATTTAGGGAAGCGATAAGAACCATCGGCTTCCGATTCCATTTCCAGTTGATATCCATTATCGCCGAGGATGGCCACTTTAACTCCGCTCATGGGGGCATCGTTTTCCAAATCGGTAACAAATCCTTTCACCTCGAAATTCAAACCGGGTAGCTCAAAGTAAAAAATATCGTTACTTCCTTTTCCTCCGGGACGATTGGAGGAAAAATATCCCATTTCTTCGTCGCCTTGGAAGATGATTCCAAAATCGTCGTGACTCGAGTTGATTGGATATTTCATGTTTTCGATTTCCCATTTCCCATCGGGAGTCATGGTAGCCATGAAAATATCCATACCCCCCATGCCATAATGACCGTCGGATGCGAAGTACATGGTTGAATCACCACGAGTATGCGAGGGCCATTCATTTCCGAAGGTATTAATCTCTGGTCCTAAATTGATTGGTTCGCCAAAACGTTGCGTTTTTTTAGCTCGTTTCACCATCCAGATATCCGACCCACCGTAACCACCGGGAATATCGGCAGCAAAATATAAGGTGAGCTCGTTGCTCGAAATAACCGGAAATTTAATATCGACCGAATCATGAGCGATATCGATTTTGGTTGGTTCTCCCCAACCTCGGCCTTTTCGTTGTGCTTCATAAATATTACAGCCCAACACTTTAAACTTTTCTTTAGCACAGCGAGTAAAATAGAGCACATTCGCCTTCTTGTTCAGGCTACAACCTGCTTCCTCGAACTCGGTGTTTACGGGGGGTGGTAGCGGAGTAGGTACACTCCATTTACCTTTACGGTCTTGAGAGGTTTCAAAAATATCGTAGAAATTTACACCCGAAATATTACTTACTTTTCCTCCTGTAACCCCTTCGCGTGACGAAGCGAAATAGACCACACGGAAATCGCGTTTTGCAAAAGCTGGGGAGAAATCGGCTTCCCGGTCGTTGAAGAATGCCATGGCTTCTACCTTGTATCGTGTTGGATCGTTTTTCCAGATGGCTGCGAGCTCACAAGACTTAACCCCAAAATCGCCGCGCTCGTCGCCCGGGACCTTTTCTAGGTATTTGCGGTATTCGATCAAAGCCTCGTCGTACTTTTCGTTCATTTTGAGCATATCGGCATAGTACAGAATTGCTTCCGGATTTTCGTAACCACGACGAATAGCCCGATTATACCAACTTTCGGCAACCCGGTAATTGTAGGTTTTGTTATAGCACTCGGCAATCTTGAATGTTACTTCGGCCTTCAATTCCTTGTCTTTGATATCGGTGTATCCATCTTTCAGTAAGTCGCGTGCTTTTGCCCACTCTCCCAAATCGTAAAATTCAAGACCATTTTTGATGTCGCGTGGTTGAGCAAAAACACTCAAGGTGCTCACAAGTAGAATGAAAACTAAGAATACAGACTTTTGATGGTTCATAGTAATTATTGTTTAATGTTAAAGTCTTCTTTTTGAATGTATTTTAACCTCATTATAGTGTACGTTGGTTCATTTTTTAAGAAAAATTAATGCTCGTACATAGGTCGTAAAAATATGCTTTTTAAAAGACAAAGCGAAGCAACCGACCGGGAATTGACCTAAAAAGATTTTAGCTTCGAGAATGGGTTTTTGTTACCCAGAAACATAGCAGCTCCGCCCCCTGCGGAAGTGTTTCGCACACCTGGGTTTTGAATTCAAATAAGCGGTTAAGGCTTAGAGTTAAGCACCTTACTCTCTTGCAAGGACTTTCGAGCAGAAAATAATCGTCCAATCCTACCTACGAATTTCTTTTCGTAGTTCCAGAAGAACTTGAACTGACCGAAGAAGAATCCAAAAAACAACAACAGGATGTTGTGCATAGGAAGGAAGAAGAGAAAGAACAAAATGAACTTGACCCAAAATCCGGCATCTTCCACTCCAATTAGCGCATAAAAATGATCTTTAATAAAAACCACACCGAAACCTGCGAGCGCAAATACGACATTAATGATGATAATTTGCCAGGTAGAGGTAATGCCCCATTTCTCTTTCAGATAATTCAAGGTTTTCTTCACAAACTCAATTTTTGGTGGGCAAAGATGACAAAAATCATGGATATGAAAAAACCCCGCCAGCTTTGGCGGGGCTAAAACCTTTAATCATGAAAAAACTAAAATCTTAAAAATTATTAAGTCCTCTCAAATATAGTTTTTTATTCCGTTCAAAAATCAATCGTAGGATAAAAAATCCTTGCTTTTTTCCAGAACCCGATGAATCGTTTCGTTCCAATCGTCCTCCCCTTTTAGCCAATGAATCGGATGACCATCTTTCTCTAGTTTACGCAAATAGGTCATTTGACGCTTGGCAAATTGATGTATGGCCGTATTCAGTTGGCTGCGCATTTCATCGAAGGATATCTTTCCTAGCACGTAAAGAGTCAAATACTTGTACTCAAGACCATAAAACAACAACTCTTCTTCTTTTAATCCTTGATCAAGCAAGCTTTTTACTTCCTCGATCATGCCTTGTTTAAGCCGTTCGTCCAAGCGCGCAGTGATTCTCCTGCGCTGTTCGGAGCGCTCGAAATGAAGCGCAAAAATAAGCGCCTTGAAATCCCATGGATCAGGAGTCAGTTCCGGATTGTCTCGGTAATACTCGGCAATTTCAATGGCTCGGATGGTTCGTTGCGGAGTATCTAAATCCGACTGATTGTGTTGTTTTTTCAAGGAGATTAAATATGCTTGGAGAGCCTCATGCGACCAATTCGCTCTCTCCTGTCGAACCGCCTCGTTGACAGGAACCTCAATCATCCGATAGTTATCTAAGATACTTTGGATATACATCCCGGTTCCGCCAGCAATCAGAATTGGCACTTCCTTTTGGCTTAATTCCCGAATAAACTTTTTACAATCGCGGTTAAATTCAAATACATTATAATGATAACCCGGTTCGCGAATGTCGATAAGATGATAGGGAACAGTTTGACCCTTGAACTGGTACTCGGCTAAATCTTTGCCGGTTCCCAGGTCCATGCCCCGATAAACTTGCCGCGAATCGGCACTAATCACTTCTCCACCCAATGCATGAGCCACCTGAACGGCTAACTTCGTTTTCCCCCCGGCTGTCGGTCCGGTTATGATGATTCCTTTGTACGTTGACTTCATAGTGGAAAATTATTTTCAGTTGTTATGTGGCGATTAATCGAAGTTTTAGATAGTTAATCCAACCGCCTGCGAAAATAACCATCTCAAAACGAATACAGGTAAGAGTGCTCCCATCAACTTAGGTAAAACTTATTAATTTTGCAGACTTTCAGTTCATTCACCTTCATAAGCAGATGGATTATCAATGGCTTTTTAAACGAATACGGATACTTCTCCTTGATTCCCAAAAAGGATGGGAAGAGATTCGATATTTGAATGAACCGGAACCGCTCTTGAGGAAAAAGTTGTTCTATCCACTCTTGATCTTATTGGGTATCAGTCATTTCATCGGTGTTTTATTTGCCGAAGGAGAAAGAAACTTTGCGAACTCTCTTTGGTTTACCTTGGCTCATCTCATATCGATCTTCTTTGGATACTATATCGCCTCCTGGAGCATTCAGCGGGTAGGGATTAGTTTTTCATCCCAGTTAAGCAAAGAGCGGGCA
Source organism: uncultured Bacteroidota bacterium (assembly GCA_937954085.1). Classification (GTDB taxonomy): domain Bacteria; phylum Bacteroidota; class Bacteroidia; order Bacteroidales; family M50B96; genus M50B96. Next base: position 10,391 of record CALGAK010000068.1, on the reverse strand, counting down.
TTCCAGTACATCGCCAACTCCATGTTGCCCTTCCTACTAATAACTGTTTTAATCAATTTCGCCCCATCGTCGCTCTATTTCTTGAAGTTATTGTATCTCTATTCCTTCTACCTCCTCTGGCAAGGGAGTAAAATCTTGCTCGAAGTTCCGGAACAAAAACAACTTAGTTTTGTACTAATAGCTTTGTTTATTCTCTACGCCGGTATTCGGATTAGTCTCTTTGTTAGCTTGGAGCTTTTCCCGGTAAACACTATTAAACCCGGTTTATAATTCTTCCTATGTCGAAAACACCTGTCATAAAAAATAAAAAAGCGGAATACTTATATCATTTGCTGGATGAGTTCACGGCAGGCATTGTTTTACAAGGAACTGAAATAAAAGCCATTCGTAAAGGGCGAGCCAGTTTAGTCGACACTTATTGTTATTTCAAGCAAGGTGAATTGTGGATTAAAGGGATGCACATCAGCGAATATGAATTTGGTAATTTGAATAATCACGAACCCAAACGTGACCGAAAATTACTACTCAATCGGATTGAACTAAGAAAACTAGAGAAAAAGACCAAAGAAAAAGGATATACCATTGTGGCTACCTCCCTCTTCATTTCCGAAACCGGTTACGCAAAAGTGTCCATTGCTCTGGCAAAAGGAAAAACGTTGGGCGATAAACGAGAAACCTTAAAGAATCGTGATGCTAAGCGCGATTTAGAGCGAAATTCCTACTAGTATCGAGCTTTTGACAGCACCAATAAATACATTACTTTTATCCACTGCATAAATTAAAAAGATTGAATTATGAACAAACCTATTTCTTCAACCATCATTATTGCCGGAATCGTTCTGGTATTATTAATTTTCTTCGGAAGCAGCATGTTTTTCAAACTTAACCCAGGTGAACGAGCGGTTATTTTTTATCAGTTTACTAAAGGTTTAGACAAGGAAGATGTGAAAAGACCAGGATTTCATGTGGTCGCTCCTTGGAACGATTTCATTGTTTACAATGTAAAAGAGCAAACCCGTGAAGAAATGATGGACGTACTCGACAAGAATGGACTGAGCGTGAATGTGGACATTTCGGTCCGTTTTAATCCTATTCATGATCAAATTGGAGAATTGCACGAAGTATTTGGAACCGACTATATTAGTCGATTAGTTGTCCCCGAGTTGCGTTCTGCAGTTCGAAAAGTTATGGGTCGCTATTCAGCCGAAGAAATTTATTCAACGCAACGGAAACAAGTGGAGGATGAAATTATTTTGGAAACAACCGAAGTATTTACCAAGAACAACATCGACATGCGCGCTATGCTGATTCGTTCCATCAACCTTCCTCCGAACATTAAAAACGCCATTGAAACAAAACTGACTCAAGAACAAGAAGCCCTGGCTTACGAGTTCAAATTGGCCCGAGAGCAAAGCGAAGCAAAAAGAAAAGAAATTGAAGCAGAAGGAATTGCCAACTACAATCGCATTATCAATCAGTCGCTTACTAAGAACATCTTGACTCAAAAAGGGATTGATGCCACGCTCAAGCTAACCGAATCGAACAACACCAAAGTAGTTGTGGTAGGAAACAGCGAAGGCTTACCACTTATTTTAGGCAACAACTAGCAGCGAATAGCCGCTCACGGCAATTGATCCATATCCCATGAACTTGTTTTCTCCGGAAGATCTCGCCCGAACTTCATACCTGCCCGGCCCGGCAGGTCGATTGGTTGCGCGCATCTTAATGCAGCTACTTGGCTTTAAGAAAGTAAACCGAACCTTTTCTAATTTGCGCGACAAGGAAGGTCTCGATTTCATTACCGCTTTGCAGGATCAACTCGAGATTAAAGTTGAGATTAGCGAAGAAGACAAAAAACGAATCCCTGCGACGGGAGCATTTATCGCCATTTCGAACCATCCTTTTGGAGGAATCGACAATTTATTGCTGATCAAAATTATCGGTGATATTCGCAAGGATTTCAAATTATTGGGCGATTCCCTTACGCGAAAAATTGAACCCATTGCCAACCATATCATCCGCGACAATCCGTTCGACTCCGACAGCCCGGGCTCCCGTTTTACCGGACTAAAATGCAGTTTGAAGCACTTGTCGGAAGGAAATGCGCTCGGCTTGTTCCCTGCACCCGAGGAAGCAGCCTACACCTCCGACAGTTTTCAAGTGCAAGACACACAATGGAATAACCAAATCATTCAGTTCATCAAGAAAGCAGAAGTGCCGGTTATTCCCGTGTATTTTGCCGGCAGCAACAGCTGGATTTTTCATCTATTGGGCAGGATTCATCCCATTCTAAAGTCGGCGAAACTTCCCTCCGAATTGATTAACAAAAAGCGGAAAACAATCCGGATCCGAATAGGAAACCCTATCAGTGTAAAAGAACAAAAAGAGTTGGGCGATTATAGTCGCCTGGGTCGGTATTTAAGAGCCAGAACCTATGCTCTTGGGACTCATTTGGAGGTTCGGAAGTTCTTTAAAAATCCACTAAAGCGACTACAGCGCGTTGAGCCGATTATCGAAGCGATAAACCCAAGCTTACTTCAACAGGAAATCGATGCACTCGACCCGCAATACCTACTCTTTGAATCGAAAGCATATCGGGTTATTTGTGCTCCGGCCGCTGCGATTCCCAATACACTCATCGAGATTGGTCGTTTACGCGAAATCACTTTTCGCGATGTTGGCGAAGGCACCAACCGATCTTTCGACCTCGATGAATTCGATTTATACTACCATCAACTCATTATTTGGGATAGCGAAGCAGCTAAGATTGTAGGAGCCTATCGGATTGGAAAAGGGAAAGATATTTTCGATTTATACGGAAACAAAGGCTTCTATTTACAATCCTTGTTTCGGATAAAAAAGCCTTTCAATAAAATCTTACAAGAATCCCTGGAGCTAGGGCGCTCATTCATTGTGAAAGAATACCAGCGTAAGCCACTATCTCTGTTTCTCTTGTGGAAAGGAATTCTGTATTTCCTTATCAAAAACCCGGAATACCGCTACATGATTGGGCCCGTGAGTATTAGCAACGATTATTCGAAGTTTTCAAAAACCCTCATTGTCGAATACCTGAAGCAAAATCATTACCATGCAAGCTTAGCAAAGCATATTCAAGCAAGAAAAGAATTTGTTGTTCAGGACGATTTAAAAATCGACAAAGCCATCATCCTTGAAAATGCGCAGACCAATATCAATCAGTTGGATTCCATTATTAAAGATGTAGAGCAAAAGTTCAGCATGCCGGTATTGCTAAAAAAATACCTGAGCATGGGAGGGCAGTTAATCGGCTTCAATATTGACCCGAAGTTCAATAATGCCCTGGATGGATTTATCATCTTGGATATTTTCAATGTACCAACCACCATGATTGAATCTTTATCGAAAGAGTTGAACGACCCACAAATGATGGAACGTTTTCTTAAATCGGATTCAACACCCTAACATTTGAGGAATCAGCGTGGAATTACCTTATCTACTTAAAGGCATCATCATTGGCGTGTTTGTATCGGCACCCTTGGGTCCGATTGCCATTTTTGCCATACAACGGGTTCTCAGCAAAGGTCTCTGGATTGGTTTTTTTTCCGGCCTGGGTGCAGCCGTTGCCGATGGGGTGTTTGCGCTCATAGCCGCCTTCAGTGTGAGCTACGTCATCGATTTCATGAAAGAAAACCAACTTTACCTTCGAATCATTGGTGGTGGCTTACTGGTTTTTATGGGGATAAAACTATTCTATTATCAAACCATCAAACACCGGGGAAAGAAAAGCTTATCGACCGGAAAGCTCATTCGGGATTTCATTTCTGTTTTTGCCCTTACTCTATCTAATCCGATTACCCTCTTTGTATTTGGTGCTTTATTCGCCGGCATTTTACCGGCCACTCAGAATGAAAGTAACTCGGAAGAATTCATCTTAGCCGGAGGAATTTTCCTGGGTGCGATTCTCTGGTGGTTTGGCTTATCCTTAATTGTGAGCATTTTTCGCTCTCGAATTACCCTTCGAACTTTGTGGTGGATCAATAAAATAGCCGGGGTACTTATTGCCATCCTGGGAGCAATTATCCTGCTGGGAACCCTTCTTTTTAAGGACGATATACCCACTCAGGGTACGATACCTCCGTTAGAAAAAGTCCTTGAGCAGGAGCCGAGGTTTTAGCTTTTCTGCGATCCTTTGCTTGGATAATTTTCTCAAATTCGGGCACACTTAAATTCCCACGTCCTACTTCAACCAGGGTTCCAACGATGGCGCGCACCATGTTCCTGAGGAAGCGATTGGAACGAATCCTAAAAATCAAATGCGAACCTTGTTCCTCAAAGTGCGCATAACTTAGTTTACACCGATGATGTTTAACATCGCTGTTGCTGCGGGCAAAGCTGCTGAAGTCTTCATAAACTGGCAACAAATTGGCTGCTTCGTTCATCAAAACAACATCCAACGGTTTGGACATTCGCCACGCTAAATGGCCTGTAAACGGATTTTTTACGTATTCGATATGATATTCGTAAGCCCGTTCGAGAGCGCTAAATCGGGCATGAGCTTCGGGAGAAACGGCATAAATCTGCTTCACTGCAATCGACGAGGGTAAAAACTTATTCAGCTCATAAACCCATTGAGCCGGATCGGTGAGTGGATAATCCAAATCGAAATGAGCCACATAAAAGGAGGCATGCACTCCGGCATCGGTGCGCCCGCATCCAACTAGCTCGACCTTTCGTTGCATCTTCACCCCAAAATGATGCTCCATTTGTTCCTGGACCGACAATCCATTCGGCTGAATTTGCCACCCAACGTAGCTGGAGCCATTGTAAGAAAACTCAACAAAATACCTGTATTTCAACTCGTTAACCACTTAAGCTTTTTTAACAAAATTATAAACTTCTTAAGCTCACAAAGCTCTTAATTTGTGTGAGCAAGAAAAAAAAATTGCTCCTTTTTACAGCTAATTTTCTTTAAAAAACCATCAATCATCTAAGGCTATGAGTTATAATCCGGATATCCGTATTCTGAATGAGCGTATCCAGCAGGAAAGTTTGTTCATCGATCAGATTCAACAAGAAATGAATAAAGTAATTGTGGGTCAAAAACACCTCGTAGAGAGTCTCTTGCTCGGTTTATTGACCAACGGACACATTCTACTCGAAGGAGTTCCCGGACTTGCCAAAACACTAGCAATCAATACGCTTGCTCAAACAGTCGATGCTAAATTTCACCGAATTCAGTTTACCCCCGACTTACTTCCCGCCGACCTATTGGGAACGATGATTTACAGTCAGAAAAAGGAAGAATTCATTGTAAAAAAAGGACCTATTTTCTCCAACTTCATCCTGGCCGACGAGATTAACCGAGCACCGGCCAAGGTTCAATCGGCTCTTCTCGAAGCGATGCAGGAGAAGCAAGTGACCATTGGGCAAGAGACCTATCGCCTCGAAGAACCCTTTCTGGTTATGGCAACCCAAAACCCAATAGAACAAGAAGGAACGTATCCATTGCCCGAAGCACAAGTGGATCGGTTCATGCTCAAAGTGGTTATCAGTTATCCCACCAAAGAGGAAGAAAAATCGATCATTCGCCAGAATCTGGCCATGGCTTTCCCAAAAGCACAAACCATCCTGAAACCCGCCGATATCCTCAATGCCCGACAAGTGGTGAAAGAGGTTTATATGGACGAGAAAATTGAGAATTACATTGTCGATATCGTATTTGCCACACGCGAACCCGCCAATTACCGACTGTCGAAATATGCACCCATGATTTCTTATGGAGGATCGCCTCGTGCCAGCATCAGTCTCGCAACAGCGGCCAAAGCCTATGCTTTTATCAAGCATCGCGGCTATGTTATTCCGGAAGATGTGCGTGCTGTGAGCCACGATGTATTGCGGCATCGGATTGGCCTTACCTACGAAGCCGAAGCGGAGAACATTACCACGACCGAAATCATTAATCAGATTCTCAACACCGTAGAGGTGCCTTAAACCGTATCCGAACTCTCATTCAATTAACTTCAACGGAAACGACACCAAACCATGGAAACCAACGAACTCTTAAAAAAAGTCCGAAAGATTGAGATCAAAACACGGCGGCTTTCCCGGAACCTATTCGCCGGAGAATACCATAGTGCTTTTAAAGGGAAAGGAATGACTTTTTCAGAAGTTCGAGAGTATCAGTATGGCGACAGTATCCGAAACATCGATTGGAATGTAACCGCTCGATTCAATCATCCTTTTATAAAAGTATTCGAAGAAGAAAGGGAGCTCACCGTCATTTTGATGATTGATGTTTCGAACTCAAAAATTTTTGGTACACGATTACAAAGCAAAGACGAGCTTATTACCGAACTTGCGGCTCTACTCTCCTTCTCAGCTATTCAGAATAACGATAAGATTGGAGTCATTTTCTTCAGCGATCAAGTGGAAAAATTCATCCCACCCAAAAAAGGTCGCTCACACATCCTTCGAATTATCCGCGAGCTCATTGAGTTTAAACCCGAGAACAAGCAAACCAATTTGAGCGAGGCTCTCCGCTTTCTTAGCAATGCCATTCGAAAAAAGTGCACCACTTTCATCATTAGCGATTTTATCGATAGTGGCTACGACGAAGCACTGCAGATAGCCGCTCGAAAACACGACGTGATTGCCTTGAAAGTTTACGACCAAAGAGAAAGAGACTTACCCAATGTAGGACTGATTAAACTCAAGGATGCTGAAACCGGTCAGTTCCAATGGGTCGATACCTCCAGCAAGCGAATTCGCCAAGCATATCAGCAATGGTGGAACCAACAACAACAGCGAGAAAAAGAACTCTTTAACAAAGCCGGAATCGATTCCACTTCGCTGGAAACAGGAAAAGATTACGTATTGAGTATGATGCAGTTATTCAAAAAACGCGACACCCGATAAGCTATGACCATCAAAACCGCCATCGGATTCATCCTACTATTCCTTTCATCACTCGCGATGCAAAGTCAGTCGATTGTGGTGAAAGCCGATTTAGATACCAATCAAATCTTAATTGGCGACCAGATCGTCTATCGGCTCGAAGCTGAAGTTCACAAGGACTTTCAGCTCCAATTTCCCTCTTTTGCCGATACAATCATAAAAGGAATTGAAATTCTGGAGCAAAGCCCCATTGATACCACTTTCCTAAGCGCCGACCTCCAATCATTAACCCAAACCTTATTGCTTACCTCATTCGATTCGGGAATTTACATTCTGCCCGGACAAGCGTTTGTCTTCACTTCGCCCAACTTTTCCGATACCCTACTTACCGAACCAAACTTCCTGGCTGTCACAACCTTTCAAATTGATTCCATTCAGGGAATAATGGATATCAAACCACCAATCGACACCCCTTTTGTGCTGCAGGAAGCACTTCCGGCAACCGGAATTGGCCTATTGATAGCAGCTCTCCTTCTGCTTTCATATTGGGGTTGGAAGAAGCTGCAACAAAGACCGAAGCCTGCACAAGAAGCAAAACCTCAACCCAAACGACCGGCCCATCGAATTGCCCTCGAAGCACTCGACCAATTAGAACAAAAAAAGCTTTGGCAACAAAGTGAGTTCAAAGCATTCTACTCGGAATTAAGCTTCATCCTTCGACAATACCTCGAAAACCGTTTTGATACCGAAGCCTTGGAGCAAACTACGCCAGAGATTATTGATTGGATGAGTCGGCGAGCTGAGATATCATCGAGCCTACAACAAGAGCTACAAGTAATTCTGGAGCTATCGGACCTTGTGAAGTTTGCTAAGTTAGAGCCATTAGCTACAGAAAACGAAAACGTACTCAAACGCGCTTACCATTGGGTGCATCAAACGAAACTGAGCGAAAATTTGCGCGAACCCGAATTGTTGAATACTAAATCGGAATCACATGCTTAATGCTGCTGTTCAATTTGCGCAACCGGAGTTTTTCTACCTGCTAATCGTTCCGGCAGGGATGCTGGTTTATTATTTTATTCGGCGAAATCATATCCATGCCGATCTCACCGGATCGACCATCAGCATGTTTAAAGGAATCAAACCCGGTTGGAGAACTTACGGACGACATCTTCCCTACATTTTCAGAGCCATCGCCCTTACGCTCATGATTATTGCCTTGGCTCGCCCTCAATCCTCTCTCAATTGGGAAAATGTTAGCACCGAAGGGATTGACATTGCGCTCTCGCTCGATATTAGCAGTTCAATGCTAGCCGAAGATTTTCAACCAAATCGACTTGAGGCAGCCAAAGATGTTGCTATCCAGTTCATTAATAACCGACCCAACGACCGAATTGGGTTGGTTGTTTATAGTAAAGAATCCTTCACTCAATGCCCGCTAACCACCGATCATGCGGTGCTGATTAATCTCTTTCAGGATGTAAAACAAGGAATGATCGAGGATGGAACAGCCATTGGTTATGGAATTGCCACGGCAGCCTCTCGGCTGAAAGAGAGCGATGCCAAATCGAAAGTGATCATTCTCCTTACCGACGGAGAAAACAATGCCGGCGACATTTCGCCAGCTACAGCAGCCGAAATTGCGCAGGCTCTTGGTATTCGAATATACACCATTGGGGTTGGAACCATCGGGAAAGCTCCCTACCCCGGAACCGACTTCTTTGGTCGAAAAATTTACCACGAGGTAGAGGTTAAAATTGATGAAGAAACCTTGCAACGAATTGCCGACATAACCGGAGGTCGATACTTCCGGGCCATCAATAAAAATAGCTTAAAACAAATTTACGAGGAGATCGACCAGCTAGAGAAATCGAAAATCGAAGTGAAAGAGTATTCACGAAAAAAAGAAGAATACTTTCCTTTTGCTCTGGGAGCCAGCCTGTTCATTTTACTCGAGTTTCTCCTCCGTTTATTCGTTTTTCGAAAAATACCTTAACCATGTACCAATTCGCACACCCGGAAATATTAAACCTACTCTACCTTATACCGGTATTGCTTTTCCTTTTCTGGATTAGCCTTAAACTGGCAAAAAAAGCGCAAACCCAATTTGCCGATAAAGAACTACTGCAAAAGCTCATGCCGGATTACTCGTCTTTTCGTAAACACCTGAAATTCTACCTGATGATCCTCGCAACAGCCTTCCTGATTTTCGGCACATCGGGCTTCCAAGTTGGGTCGAAAATGGAAGAAGTAAAACAGGAAGGGGTCGAACTCATTATAGCTCTCGACATAAGCAACAGCATGATGGCAGAGGATATTTTACCCAATCGCATGGATCGAGCCAAGCAAGCCATTTCCCGATTACTGGATGAGCTGCAGTACGATCGTTTCGGACTCATTGTATTTGCCGGCGAAGCATATACTCAATTACCTATTACAACCGACTATGCTGCTGCTAAAATGATGCTTCAAACTGTCGATACTCGGATTGCCCCAATTCAGGGAACTGCCATCGGAGCTGCCTTGGAACTGGCATCCAAATCGTTTACTCAAAACGAAGCAAAAAACAGAGCTATCATCATTATTACCGACGGAGAAAACCACGAAGACGATGCCATCAAGGCTGCTCGCGAAGCAAAAGAAAAAGGGATTGTGGTGCATACCATCGGAATGGGCTTACCCAAAGGAGCACCCATTCCGGCAGGAACGGGTAAAGGAAATTACCGAACCAACATCAAGGGAGAAGTGGTAATCTCAAAACTCGATGAAACATCACTCATCCAAATTGCGCAAGAAGGCGGCGGTAGTTATATTCGGGCAACCAATACCTCAACCGGTTTAAAAGAACTGTTCAACGAGATTAATAAACTCGAAAAACAAGAACTTGAATCGAAAATTTTTGCCGAATACGAAGACCAGTTTCAACTCCTAATTGGATTGGCCGCTCTTTTATATCTTCTGGAATTCATGCTGCTCGAAAGAAAAAATAAGTACCTGCGCAAAATCAAACTCTTTTAAGCCCAATAAATATGAATCCAATCAAGCTTCTAGCGCTTCTTTTGTTGATAGGTTTAAATCAAGAACTTGCATACGCTCAGCAGGAGCGTAAACCCATCCGACAAGGCAATCGACTCTATGAACAAGCCGTGAGCGATTCGACTGCTGCCGATACTCTTTTACTCCAATCGGCCGAAGAAAAATATCGTAAAGCCATCGAAGAAAATCCATCGTCGTTCGAGGCCGGGTTTAACCTGGGAAATGCACTATTCAAACAAGAAAAATTTCCCGAAGCCAGCGGTCAATATCAGCTTCTATTGAATCGAACCGAAGATAAAAAGGAGCTATCGAAAGTGCATTACAACCTGGGAAATGCGCTATTGGCTCAAGGCAAAATCGAAGAGAGTATCGAATCGTATAAAGAGAGTTTACGAAAGAACCCCAGCGATACGGCAGCCAAATATAATCTGGCTGTAGCGCAGAAAATGCTGCAAGAAAGTCAGCAAAATCAGCAAGAGCAA
>CALGAK010000067.1 GCA_937954085.1 uncultured Bacteroidota bacterium | reverse complement strand
TTCACTTTTCACTTTTCACTTTTCACTTTTCACCCAAATCCCTTGGCCTAATAGTTCATCCTTACTGGTAATCAGCCAGGTATATTCTCCTGGGCTTAGTGCAGCGGCATGTATCGAAACGGATGGATGAGCGATTGCTTCTTCGATTAATAAGCGACCCTGTTTATCGTAGAGTCTGAAAATGGCATCCAGTGGTTCGTTTATCCATTCAAGGACAATTCTATCTTTTCCCGGATTTGGATAAACTTTAATGAGATTTGGAGAATAGTTTTCCTCAGAAGTCATGTAATCCTGTACGACAAAACTGGAATTCCATTCGCAAGCTTGGAAGTCGCTTATGGTGAGGTAGTAGGTTCCAGCCGCTAAGTTTTCCAGCAAGGATACAGTAGCTCCGTTACTCCAATGGTAAGCATAAGTTGGTGTTCCACCGCTTACAAAAACCTCGATGGAGCCATCGTTTGCCGCTGGTGCAGAAATATTGTTAATAAGGGATAAAACTTCGATCGGATTAGGCTGCACAAGCAGGAAACTGTCTGAAATGTGACATTCTGTTAAGTAACTGATGGTTAGGAAGTACCATCCGGCATTAAGGTTGGTAATGGTGGTAACGGTATCTCCGTTATTCCATAAAAAAGTAAAGTCGGCGTTACTTCCCGTTGTATCTGCATGAATGGTTCCATCGGAATATCCAAAGCAAGTAGGGTGATGGATAATGCTTTGAACGGTCAGATAATCCGGAATGGTAATCGATTGTGTCACGGTATCGGAGAAGCACTGATTCTGAATGAGGTGGAGGGAGACTTGGTATGAACCGGCTATCGGATAAGATATTACATGCGGTCCCAGTGCAGAGCCGGAAAGGTGGCTTGCTCCTGCAAAATCCCAGTTATAGATAGCTGAAGAATCGGCATTTCCGGTGTACACTACATCCAATTCCTGGTTGGGACAATTCGCAGCCTCGATTTCAAAATTGGCGAAAAGCGGGTAGGGTGTGAGTAGGATGGAATCGTTCGTTATGCAATTGGAAAGCGTATCGACAATTTGCAGATGCACGAACTGGGTATCTAAGGGGAGCAGCGTGAAAGTAGAAGAATCAGGGTGATTGTCCCAAAAATAGGTGTAATTAGGGATAGAAGGTCCTGCACTTAGGCTAATCTCGGAGCCGGCACAAAAGCTCGTATCCGGGGGTAATTGGGAAATAGGATTAGCAAATATCTCTATGGATACGATAGCGGTGTCGGGAATATCCATCCGATAGGTAATGATTTCTACATCGTAAATGCCCGGTTGAGCGAAATAATGAGCCGGGTTGATTTCCTGCGAAACATTGAGAATTCCGGATGCAGGATCTCCAAAATTGTATTTTACGGAGTCGAGATAGATTTCGGGGCGGTTCGTTTGGAAAAAGGTGGTATCGCCCAGGCAAACCCCTTGGTGCTCAAATCCGGCAATATTCCAGTACCAGCCAACTGCTTTTTTGGGAAAATAACCTACAAGGTTAGAAAAAATAGTCAATGTATCCTCGATTCCAACGTTAATGCCAGGATTATTTGGGTTTTCGAATCGACCTAATCCTCTGGTAAAATTACTGGTGTTTATATTATATCTGCCATAGAAATACATTTTGCCGTCGATAGCTGTCCGAAACCATCCGAATTTTGTAAATGATGGAATAGGCAGTAGTGTTGTGGATGCAATTATTTGAGCTGGTATCCCACTCGAAACATCCATTTTATAGGGAATCCCATTTTGCCCATCGAAGTATAGATATTGACTATTCGGTGAAAATTCAAAATGTGGGAAATACGTACTGAAATTATTTAATGAATCGAAATTCATCAGGTGAATCACCCTTCCTGTTGAATCATCAAAAGTGTATAGATTCGTCTTTTTTATCGAATAATCAAGCCATTGATCAAGTAACAATAATTTACCATCCGGTGAATTTTGGCAGTATTCAATACCAAAAGGACTAGGGGATACCATTGTCGATGTAAGAATGGGTCCGGTCTTGCTAATCACCAAATCGGTGAACCCATTTTCGGTGAGTAAATACGACAAAACAGTATCCGTTCCCGATTTGTACAGAATAACCCACTGATCGTAGCCATTTTGGTGGTTTACAACATGGAGATCACCTAGTACATTGTTTTCCAAAAGGATATTTTTTTTCAATGGATTGATATCTCCCAAACCCATACCATAACTCATGTCTATCTCCGAATAATACGAAGCAAGGACACTTATCCCAGAGGAATAATTGAAAGTGAAAAGGTAATATTTATCTATATTTAATGGAACATGCAGTGCAGTGACACGTCCTGTTTTGCCTGGAATTGAAGAAATATGATTAATGGTTCCTCCAGGTGATGCAGCTTGCGACCAAGGCATAATCGTGTTATTAGCATTCCAAACATTTACACCATTAGAATAGAAGAGTAAATTTCCATCATAATCAGATACACTTACCGTTAAATCTTGATAATTAACTAATTGAGTCCCCGGCAAGGTGTCAAAGGAAGTGCCCATAAAATTCAGATGATAGTATTGACCAAATACCCAGTTAGCATCTATGTTTTTCCATACTTGTGAGTGAGTTTGAAAGGAAATTATCCATAAAAGCAGTAGAATAAAGTACTTTTTAAAACTTATTGTATTCATTTAAAACGTTTTAGGGAATTATAAAAAAGCCCGGATGAATAGTGGAGTAGTCCATAATCCATCATAAAACCTTATTAACTACTGAATATCCAGGACTTGAGTCCCGGCATCATAATATCCAATATTTGAACTTGAGCCAAAGGTATCCGAATTATCCAGTCCATATTGATAGGTTCCGGTAGTTGGCGGAGAATCTCCCTTGATTATAAATTCCACTAATACATAATTTGGGTTTGAAGGGAGGTGATAATCTACTTGCCCCCCATTAGTAATATCCCAAACATATTGTATTCCGTTTCCATTGTATTTATAAATGGCGATTACTTCGGCTTGGATGTTATTGGTATTCGTGACAGTAATGTCTTGTTGAGCTGCTGTTTGTAAGGCAACCAGTATCCCGAAGACTGAAATAATAAGTGTTTTTTTCATTTGAATAGGTTTTAAAAGGGATTATGATTTTTCGTTTATTAGGGGCTACTCGTTGGCATGTTTCCCTTCTCAAGGCTTCATACACGCCTCACTGCTTTATAAACTTATTGTTACTCAACCAAAATATGAACTTATTCGTTTTGAATGCCCGGTATGCATAATGATGCAATTCCCATTTTCTGTTCACCAAGTAGGGGAAATCCCACCAAGTACCGCGGGAAGGTAAAGCCTTAATCCGTGCGATCCATAGGGTAGCAATTTGAAGCAAATGCCTCTCAAACCACCAGCTCGACAATATCATCCTTAGCTTAATTCTCTCTCTATATGTAGAAGCAAGGCTCTCGGAAAGAAGGTTTACGGTTTGTGTCATTGGGTAGTGGTTTTATATACTTTCAAAATTAAAAAAAAATATTATGTGAAAATCAACTTTGTGAGATTATTTGCTCTCGATATGCTTCACT
>CALGAK010000066.1 GCA_937954085.1 uncultured Bacteroidota bacterium | reverse complement strand
AAGGAGGCAGGGCACGATTCATTATTCCTTCTTTTTTAGCTTATGGCGAAGAAGGATATGGTAAACTAATCGGTCCATTTAGTACGCTAGTTTTCGAAGTCGAATTAAAGCAAATTCTTCCCTAAACGTATATGCCGAGGATCATGATTCCAAAGCCCAATTAACCAGGTTTTATCCTTTAGGTGTTGATGTAATCAGTATTCAAATTCGTGAATTAATCTAACCTGCTAAAAAGATGATTCCATCGAAGTTGAAATTTCTCTCAAGAACCATTAATGCGAGTCCTATGAAAAATATCTTTTTAGTAATCATCACATTTTTATTCCAAACAACTAACCTTATGTCGCAAGATTCAACACCGGAACTGATTCAACTCGAATCGGGCCTACAGATAAAAATTCATGAACCGGGAACTGGAATCAAGCCTAAAACTGGCGATCAGATTACAGCCCACTACACGGGGAAATTGCTCGACGGAACCGTGTTCGATAGCTCCGTTCAACGTGGGACACCCTTCAGTTTTGAGATAGGAACCGGACAAGTAATTCGAGGTTGGGACGAAGGTTTTATGCAACTTCACAAAGGATCAAAAGCTACGTTTATTATTCCTGCCGAACTAGCTTATGGCTCGCGTGCTGTGGGTAGTATCCCAGCTAATTCGGTGCTGATTTTCGATGTGGAATTAATCGACATTAAACCCGGTTTGAACATTGAACCATTCGATACCAAAGGGAAAGATACCATCACCACGGCCAGTGGCTTACAATACATTCCGGTTGTACGGGGTAAAGGCAAAAAAGCGGTTAACGATGCTAAGGTTGAATTTCATTATTCTGCCTACCGAAACGGTGGACAATTGTTCGATTCGACCCATAAAAAAGGTCAGACATTAAGCTTGCTTTTAGGTAACAAAGGGCTAATTCCCGGTTTGGAAGAAGCCCTGATGCTGATGCAGGAAGGCGATCAATTTCGGGTGTTGGTTCCGCCTCATCTTGGTTTGCCTAAAGGAAACCGGAGTGGGGTAGAAGGGGAAACTCTTGTTTTCGATTTGGAACTGGTGTCGGTAAGCGATCCGGTTGTAATCGAACCCTATTCGGTCGATAATCGTCGTTTGTACAACCACGAATCGGGTTTGAAGTATTACATTGTGGAAGAAGGAAATGGAAAGCGTGCTAAGTCGGGCGATTATGTTGAAATGCATTATACTGGTTATCTCGAAGACGGAACCATTTTCGATTCCTCGGTAAAACGTGGCGAGGTTTTTTCCTTCAAATTAGGCATTGGCCAAGTGATAAAAGGATGGGATGCCGGCGTACAGCTGATGAACGAAGGCGATAAGTTTCGATTCATTTTACCACCCGATATTGCGTATGGAGAGCGCGCTGTAGGAAATATTCCACCCAATTCGACTTTGATTTTCGATGTGGAGTTAATTCGGATAATTCCTTAGGTTAGTTACCGAAACCCAATTTGAGTCTTAAACTCGTTTTATTTTAAAACTCGAGTTTTTAGAAAACGATCGAATTCCTCCTGAAACGCTTCCCCTATGGGAATGATTTGTTGCTGGTCGAAAATAATTCGATTGCGCTCCACTTGCTTAACTTGTTTTAAATTAACGATGTAGGAGCGATGTACACGAAGAAAAGCATTGCTGGGTAGAAATTCGGCTAGTTTACTGATACTCATCAGCGTCATGATTTTTTTCTTATCGGTAAGATGGATTCTTACGTATTCCCTCATGCCTTCGACGAAGAGAATCTCGTTGAAATTGATTCGTACTGTTTTATAATCGGACCGGACAAACATGAAATCGTGCTGAATGCTTAGCTCATCTTCTTTAGATGGTGATTCAATGCGTCCTGTTAGCTTGCTGATGGCCTCCAAAAACAAAGCATAACTGTATGGTTTTAGTAAATAGTCGGTCGCATTGAGTCGAAACGCATCGGCTGCAAATTCCCGATGAGCGGTTGTGAAAATGATTTGCGGAACTTTCGACAAGCTTTTAACTAATTCTACTCCATTGATATCCGGCATTTGAATATCGACAAATAGAACATCCACATTAGAATGTTCCAGCATTTCCAACGCATCTATCGGATTCTCGAATGCTCCGATCAATTTAAGTCCGCTTGTTTTTTCCACATAGGTCGACAATTTCTTGAGTGCAAGCGGTTCATCATCGATCAATACACAGTTAAGGATCATTGCAATGGGAATTTAAGTCGCACAAAGTAGGAATCTTTCCGCTCTTCTACTAGAAAGTCGTAGTCGTCGCGAAATAAATAGTAAAGACGTTTATGCGTATTGTCGAGTCCAATTCCCGATGCCTTTGATGCTGATTTAGATGGGTGTAGGCTGTTTTCTATTTCGACGATGCTGTGGTTCTCATTGCTTTCCCAACGAAAATGGATGTAAGATGGATTTTTATAACTTATGCCGTGTTTAAACGCGTTTTCGATTAAAGCAAGGAAAAGTAAGGGAGGTATTTGTCGATTTTCATCCTGATGCTTGATTTTTACTTTGAACTTGACTTTATCGGACACTCTCATTTGCATGAGGGCGAAGTAGTTTTTGATGAAATCATTTTCCATGTGCAAGGGAACCAAAGGCTGATTGCTATCGTAGAGTAAATACCGCATTAATTCGGATAATTGGATGAGTGCGTCTTCAGCCATTTCTTTGCTAATGTCTAATAAGGCGTGAATGTTATTCAAGGTATTTAGCAAGAAGTGGGGACTGATTTGATTCTTTAAATGATTCAATTGACTTTCAATATGAGCTTTTTCCAAGGCTTCCTTCTCTTTTTCGAGCGAAATGTTGAGCAGTGTGCTTTTCAATCCAGTGTCGAATCCGACTACCAACACAGCAAGCAAAAAGAAATGCATGTAGGGAGGCACCGATTCTGGGCGAGGTGGCCGTTTCATTGGAATGTTTCGTTCCAAATGATTAGGTTGAAATTCAGGCTGACGCACTTGCTGATTCGGATGATTATAGGGAAGGTTACTGTGATATAAGAAGGAAAGGCTAGTTAATCCTACAATT
>CALGAK010000065.1 GCA_937954085.1 uncultured Bacteroidota bacterium | reverse complement strand
GTTCACCCTTCACTCCCGATAGGCTCCGCCACCGGGATCTCCGCTGCGCTCCGACATTCACCGTTCACCGAATTGCTGCGCTCCGATTTTCACTTTTCACTTTCACCCGTCAGTCTTTTATGGATTAAAATGTTAAAAATCAATCGTTCCTCGAGTTCAGGGTGAATCTTCGCATTGGAATTAAAATGAAAACCGATTGGAATGAATCTCCAACCGGTTCTCAATCGCTTACTGTTCGGATTAGAATCGGGCACTTACCGCAAGCACGAAATTCCTCCCTGCACCGGATATGCCGGAGCTATAGGGTCGATATCGCTGATCGGTAATATTCTCCAATCCACTTTGTATGCTAATGCGTTCGCTTAGTTTGTAACTAGCCTTTACATTTAAAGTGTACCAGCCGGGCGCATAGGTATTGCCTAGCTCGTCGAGGGCGTAGATCTCGGTTTTGGCTTGCTCTTCCACCGCTAAATCCGCGTGACTGCGTTCACCCTGATACTGCACATAACACTCTAATATCAATTTATCGGTTTGATATTGTAATCGGCTTACACCAAACCAGGGTGCTGCATGCCGCGAAGGACTAATACTACCGTTGTCGAGTTCTTCTTCTCCTTCTTGGAAATTAAAATCGCTCAAGAAATGAAACGATTTGCCAAAAGTAATTTCCAACCCTGTGTGGATTCCATACACGCGTGCCTCGGCTGCATTCTGAATGCTTTGGATCTGACTCATGGTTCCTAGGTAAAGAATACTATCGAGCCCGTTCAATTGATCGTTCCGCCGAACCATTGCATTTTCGAGCAAGGTGTAGTAAGCACTCCATTCGAAACGTATGTTGTCGTGGAAAATTTTGAGCATTCCAATGTCGATGTTATAAGCATATTCAGGTTTTAGATCTGGATTGGGCAGGGTTACCGCACCCGGTTCCGAATCGAAAACTTTCCCTAAATCATCTACATTGGGGGAACGAAAGGCTGTCCCCAAATTAGCTTTTAACAGGGTGGAATTGTTGGGACGATAAACCAGTCCTGAACTACCGGTAAGAGCTCCGTGTTGCAACTGAGTTTCACTAAATGGAAAGGGATAAAAGGCTGCGTTGTAGCTAAAATCGGCATCGATGCTGATGCTGTTGTATCGCAATCCACTGTGCCAATTCAATCGATCCGTAAGCTGGAATTCATTGCTTACATACACACCCATCGACTGCCAGCTTGCCTCGGGATAACGGGCCGGACCGGAATCAATCTGACCGGTAGAAAGCAGGATTATCGAACCTTCGGATCGTACCTGGTTCAGAACGTACTCGGCTCCATAATACACTTTGTTTCGGCCGGAAGTCGCTTTCATCCAATCCATATTGGCCGAATAGGCCTGAACGGACTCAGCGGTTTGATTGCGCTCATCGCTGTGCATGTTCCGATCGATACGGCTTTCGCCAAATTGTTGGTGAGCCAGACGAATGATGAATTGGTCCGACAGCACGCTTGCTCGCTTGTTCTCGGCCGAAAAATAATTCATCATCCACGATTGGGGACCATAATCCCATTCGGCGTAGCGCAGCTCCCCATCCTTTAAGCGATTATGTCGGTCGTACCGGCCATAAGGACTGGTTTCGGAGTAATGAAATCCGTAGTTCAAGTCCCAGTTTTTCGATGCTTGATAACGTATCTTTTGCATCAAATTCGTTTGCGCATAAGCAGTGGGAATTTGCAGCAAAGGGTCATCTTGCGTAAGGGTAACATCGATTCCATCAATTCGTTGAGGATAAATCGATTTAAGGTAATCGACCGGGCCGTTGGACCCTTGACGTAGGTGTCCAAAATCCCAGGAGCTGAAACTGGTAACGCTTGCCCATTTCTTCCAGCCTAGCTTGAGGTCGAAATGGCCGGTTCGCTCTTTGTTGGCCGATGAGTAACGGGCAACAGCTTTCCCTTTAACGAGGAGAGCTTCTTCGCTTCCCAGCTGTGGTTTAAGTGTTTCAAAACTCATTACTCCGCCAATGGCATCGCTGCCGTAGATTACCGAGCCGGGACCTAACACCACCTCGGTACTGCTCAAGGCAAACGGATCGAGGTTGATGACGTTTTGGATATTCCCGCTCCGAAAAATCGCCGTATTCATTCGAACACCATCTACCGTGTAAATGAGACGGTTAGTGGCAAACCCCCGTATCATCGGACTTCCGCCACCTTGTTGGCTTTTTTGCACGAAAACTTCCCCGGAAAGGGTCAATAAATCGGCAGCCGTTTGTGGATTTTGGAGTTCGATTTCCCGGCTTGGAATGCTCACTACCTTTGTGGGGATGCTGCCGCTGCTCTGCTTCCAGCGATTTGCAGCAACCACCACCTGGTCGATGGCTATGTGCGAAGGATGGAGCGCGATAATCCAGTTCGCTTGCTGCAAATCGGCATAAGTAAGCACGCGCGTTGTATATCCCATAAAATGGATTTGTATTTCTTTCGATTCCTTAAGAGCGCTTACCTCGACTCTTCCTTCTGCATCGCTTTGAAAGGATGCGTATGGATCTTCGCTATGAACGATTACTCCAACCAGGGGTAATCGACTTTCGGAATCGATTAAGCTTAGCTGTTGGGCAAAGGCTGTGGACCACAGACCAAGCAACACACCAAGCCAAATCATTATTTTCATGTTGTTTTTTTTAGAATGATCAGTGTAAAGCCTTGTATGTCGCGTAATTATGCAAGATAATTTACTCCGAATTATCGATGGAAATTTAAATGCTTGCTTTGCAGCAGTGCGATTTTGTGATACAATGAATTGTGTACTTAGCCAATGATTGGCTTCTCATGGTTCCATCCATCGAAGCTTAGGCAACCAAAAACTATCCATCTTCACAAATACACCTCAGAGCAGAATCAAGCTCATTAGCATGGATGCGCCGACCAACAAAGATTTACGTTAATTATTAAAATGGGTTTTGGTAATCAGAATCACGAAACCTGAGGAGGAGGGCTAGGCGGTTTCAGGCCGTTTTCCGGTAATTTGAGGTTGGTTCTATGTTTCCATTCAAAGGGAGTGGCAATCAAGTCTTTCCACAGGGGGACGGTTTCGTGAAATAGTTTTTGAAAGAAATCGGTCAGTCGTTTCGACACCGCTTTACGGTCCGGGTTATGGTCGAGGACTCCGGCCAGCAAGGATTGGAGCTTGAGGTTCAGTTGGGTTTCTTCGTAATCCCACCAGCACCAATAGTAAATAGAATCGCCCAGTTGGGTTTGTTCCACGATATCGTACATTTCGCCTCTGAATTCAAATTCTCCGGCATGCTCCCATCGCAGCTGGCTTTGGGTTTCTTCTTTTGAGAATTTCAGCAGAACCAATTCACTCCGGTCTATTCCTTTTATCAATTGGTGTTTAACTGTTTTTCGTATCAGGTGCTTTTGATGCTTCAAGTAGGTGTAAACTGCGGGTAGGGGAGCTAAAAAGCTGATGAGTAACAGGATAGATAGGAATTGATGCCGATAGCAATGAAAAAACTTCGAAACAGAAGCATGCCATCGGATCTGAGACAAATCCGATTTGCTCGCTGTTGCCAACTTTCGTTCGAAGCATTTTTTCATGGTAGGTGAAGCAAATGATTGGTGCATTATTCGGCGTGTGAAAGTAGCCAATATTCCTGAAAAAGCGGCTATGAGTGGATCGCTTAAACTGATTCTCGAAGAACAAGAACTTTAAGCTTTCTTTGTGGTTTACACAAAACCATGATGGATCGTATTCTACTTCTTTCCGGTTTATTCTTTAGTATGATGATGGAGGGCGAGCTATCCTACACAACTGGCTTGCTCTCCACTCATCTGCTCGATTTGAGCTCCTTGCAAATTATGCTCATGGCCTTCCTGGCCACTTTGCTTACCGATTGGACCGTGTTTTTTTCCGGACGATACGGTCACAATTTTTTAAAGCGACGGTTTCCGCAAATGTTCTCCAGTAAAGCTTTCCTGTCGATTCGCTCGGTGGTGAGTAATCCATCGGTGGCTTTTAGTTATCGCTATTGGTACGGACTGCGCATACCTAGCCTCGTGGCAATGGGAATGTATTATCCTTCGGCACGTAAATTTTTGAGCTTTAGCTTTCTTTCCATTTTGTTATGGACCATCGCGTTAGGCCTTTTAGTGATGAATTTAAAAGACCTTGTGTTGAAGTTTTTCGACGATTTTTACTGGCTTCTTCCCATTCCGGTACTCCTTTTTCTCTCGATGTTTTTCTTCGCTAGGTACAATCGAAACAGGATCCGACGAAACCCCTAAGTCTTTTAAAAATTGCTGTAAAATCTTTTTCTTGTCGAATTCTCCCGCACGTTTTAACGCTTTCATTTTAACCTGTTCTTGTAATTCGTCATCGAGAAAATAGAGGGTTATCTGACTAATCATGTTCGGAATATCCTTCGCCAGGAAACCATTGCTATTCGATTGAATGATTTCTTTCGGTCCTTTTGCGGGGTAGGCTGCTACGGGTAGCCCACAACTCATGGCTTCGAGCACTACCACACTGAACGTGTCGAAGCGCGATGGTAGGAGCAGTAAATCGGCCGATGAGTATAATTCGGGCATTTGCGCGTGGGCTAACCACCCGGTAAAAATGGCCGTTGGAAGTTGTTCTTTCAGTTCCGATTCCATGGGACCTGAACCGGCAATAACCAACCGTAATTTTGGCAAGCGTTTCTGCAACCCGCGATATATTTCTACTACATCGAACACTCCTTTTTCCCGCGATAAACGGCCGGAAAAGAGCAGAACCGGTTCATCCTCTTCCAAGCCGAAGAGTTCCTTTTTCTGCGAACCGCGTGGTGCAAAATAGGATTCAACCCAATGAGCCGTTTGAAAGATTTTATCTCGATCGACCATCATCTCGGCCGATGCCAGCCAGTTGCGATGCTCGCTATTCAACACGAATACGGAATCGAATTGTTTGTAAAATTCCCTTAAAATCCTTCGAAGCTTGTCGAGGTTCTTCTGATTCATTTTACCGGAATCCTTCGCAAATTGAAGCCAATCGGTATGCATGAAAAAACTGGCAGGTACAGTAAAGGCTTGCTTCAAATACAAAGCAGCAAATCCCATAAATCCTTCAGTGGAACAAATTACCTGATCGTTTTCGCCGTTTTGGAATAAACGATGAATCTCTTTCAAGTCGGGAATTCGAATGCGCTGATTCGGATAAAGCGAGGTTTCGAATTCCATGCGGGGTTTTACAATAAATAAATGGGCATCGGGCTCCACTTCATGGCTACATACCAGAAAATCGATTGGCAGTTCGTAAGACTGAACTTCTTTCAGCATACTTTGCAGTACCAAGGCTACCCCGTTTTTATCGTCGAATGTGTCGGTTAACCATAAAATGCGCTTCGGATGTTGATGTTGTCCTAAATTTTCAGCGAATTCGTTCAATAGTTTCCGATTATTGAATAAGACCTTCGTGCTGGTGAACTCAGCAGCTAAAAGGAGGTTCGATGCCAAAAAAGGAAAAGATAATCCATCCAATAAGCGAATCAAAGGATATTGCCGATGGGTACTTCCGAAGAACTTCTTTTCAGGCTTGAAATAGTGTCGAATATCAGCTGGTAATTCAAGGGTTGATAGCAATTGAACCGGATCGATTGGCTTTTTCTTGGTTTTTCGTTTGATATACTCAAGCTTTCTTTCTAAACGCTTGTAGAACAGATTGCTAAGGGTTTCGTAAACCTGATCGATAGTGTCTTTGATGCCATACAGTTGAGCCTCGCCCGATTCATTGGCCGACTGTCCTAACACTTTGGATTGTTTTAAAATATCGCGGTAGGCCTGATTGAAAATGAACCGCTCGGGATTTAAATTGCGTTTTCCGCGAAATGCTTTGTGAAAAGCCTTCACAAACCGCATGGTCATGCCGTGAAACTGTAACTCGGTAACGGCATTCGAGATGAGCAAGGCCAATAATTTATCTTGATAATCGCCTTTATGTAAAAGCAATCGGATTAGGCCCGGATCCTTTTTATATTGAGCAACTTGCAGGAAATAATCAACAAAGGCCATGTTGAGCTTTTCATTCGTTTGATGGGTGCCATAAACAGCTGAATTGCCCAACAAAATTGCTTCTTTCGCCAAATCGCTCAAAGGGGTCTTTTGTCGCCGCTCAGCTAATTTATCGATGATTAGGTAGGTTCCCGTAGTGCCGGCAAATAGCCCCATGTGGCTGTCGGAGCCAGCAAAAAATGCCTTTCGGTAGGGATCAATGCAAAAATCTTCTCGCTGTATAGCAAACTTTTCGGCTAATCGATCGAGCTGTTCAGGGGTGTAGCTCTCCAACCAGGATTTAACAAGGAGATTTTGCCAACTGTCGCGCTGACCATTAATCACCTCGAAGCGCTCAAAAACTAGAACCATTTTGTGAAAAAATTCCATGGGAGGAATACCGCTGGGACTATAAAAATATAAGGGATGCGCCCAAATAGTTGGTATTTCTTCCTCCTTGCAGAAACGCAAAAAATCATACACGTAGTAACGCAAATCATTTAAAATATCTTCTTGCTCCCGATCAAAACCATAAGCCAAAACATGAATGCTTACAGCGTATTCGGGAATGTGGCAGGTAAATTCGGTCCCCACCAAAACATCCATGCCTTGCTCTTTCAATTCAAAACAACTCGTAGCATTGTTGTGGTTGGTAATCGTAATTAAATCGGTCTTTTGCTTCTGGAGGGTTTTAACCAATTCTTTGGTAGGTAGCCAGGTTTCAGGCACATTTAACAAGCGTCCCAATAACTCATCGGGCACCGAACTCCTGTGGTCGTGACAATGTAAGTCGATTTTAAGGTAATTGTGGCGGGGGAGTAAATCTTCCTGCTCTTTTAAAAAGTGTTGAAAGGAATCATGAATGCTTTCCCGGAAGGATGGTTGTTGGCTCATGTAGTCCACGTTTGATGTTCTCACTGTTTTTTAAAGCGCAAATGAAGTGTCACAAAGCCCTTTGAGCATTAAGCATGTCTTAAGTTATTGAAATGCTTTTTGTGCCTGAAAAATTAACCCCCTAAGTTGATTTAGGTATTTCGCATTTGCTTGTTTTAGAGGTTTTTGTGTTTTGTGCATTTCTCCTGCTTTGAAAAAGATTGAACAACATAAAAAAAAGCTCCATCAGGATTTAATTCTTAAAGAGGGCTTTCTACTTTTACGCTTTCTGATAGGATGGCTTTAAGCATTTCCTATTGCAACTTTTTGCTCACTATTTTCAAAAACGCTCGTATTTCATGAAGAAACTGCTGATTATTCTCTTAAGCCTTATGGCCTTTCCCCCATTATTCGCTCAAGACTTTGCAGTCGTCAACATTACCCAACACCTTGAATCGCCTTCCGATTTGGCCTTACTCGATGCTAATAACGATAGCCTCACCGATATATGGGTTTCAGGGCTAGAGGAATTTCTGATTTATGAAAATTCTCCCAGTGGTGAATTCATTAAACATTCCATCGGCGACACGCTTAGTTACTTCCGGCGATTCGATTTTGTCGATTGGGAAAACGATGGAGATACCGACGTCATTCTTAGTTACGACAATTGGTATGGTGGCGAAGGTGTTGCTTGGTTAGAAAACCTGGGAAATTACCAGTTTCAGCCTCACATCCTAATCGATACCGTAATGGATCCCTACGATGTAAAAGCCTTTGATATCGATAACGATGGCGACCTCGATGTGCTCTTCACCTCTGTTGAAACCGATGAGCTTTATTGGCTGGTGAACGATGGAACTGGCAATTTTACTCAGCTCGATACCATCGGTCAGTACATCAATCGATTCGAAATTGCCGATTTGCATGGCGACGGCGATTGGGATATCATTTTTCCACGGGCCTATACCGGTTTTACGATAAGTGAAGTGAGAGCTTTCGTGAACGATGGAACCAATCAGTTTACCATGCAAACACTGAAAGGTGGATTCTCCGTTCTGCACGAAATTATCCTCGACGATATGAACAACGACGGCTATTTCGATATCCTCTTAGGCGACTATAACAGCGATGTGCTGGTTTGGCTGCGAAACGATGGCCAATACAATTTCTATAATCAATTCGTAATCCATCAAAACTTCGACGGGGTGGAATCCTACGATGTCAAAGACGTGAATCAGGATGGAATCAAAGATGTGATTGCTGCCTCCTATAACAGCGACGAAATTTATTACTACCAGGGCTCTGGCTCCGGGCTATCATACGCTCTGTCGGCAGGAACACTTATCGGCGAGGACCTTGTCGGTGTGTCCGGTTTGGCAATAGGCGACCTCGACCAAACTGGTAACCTCGATTTTGTGCTCATCGACGGATCGGCCGATAAACTCTCGGTCTTTCTTAATGATGGAAACCAGCAATTTACCGAAAATGCACTCGCCTTTTCCTTCGATTCACCACGTGCATTCGATATGGGCGACCTCGATGGCGATGGCGACCAGGATGTTGCTGCCGTTTCGAACGATGGAGATATGGTCGCGTGGATGGAAAACATGGGAAACGATATCTTCAAAACACATATCCTGCTCACGAATTACGAAGAACCCTACATGGTGCGGTTGGTCGATCTCGATCAGGACGGCGACCTCGATATCATTGCTGCCTCCGATTACGACGACCGTATTACCTGGTGGAAAAATGACGGCTTTGGCAACTTTACGCTCATTCACATAAGCACCAATATTAACGGACCCCGCGATTTCTGGATTACCGATGTCGATAACGATGGAGACCTCGATATTGCGGTGATGTGCTACTGGCTTTACACGCAGTCGGGAAACACCGGAGCACAACTCCTGATTAACGATGGAAATGAAAACTTTAGCATCAGCCCAATTTCTGCTTCATTCCGTGCCGGTAGCTCTATTCGTAGCGCCGACTTTAATGGCGATGGACAAATGGACTTCGCTCTATCTGCTTACTATTACACCTCTAGCCAGTTGAAGATTGCAGCCAATTTTAGCGGAGCTTTCAGCCTGGTAACCCTCGATAATATCCAGATTCAAAGCATGGAGGTACTCGATTGGGACGACGACAACGACCCCGATATCCTCGCAATTGATTTCGTAAACGATAGCTTGTATTTTTATGAAAATCTCGGTAATTGGCAGTTTCAACGACATACCCTTCTCCATTACCCCGACCTGTACCAGTTTTCCGTCCTCGATGTCGATAACGATGGTGATCGCGATATTCTCTTTTCATCGGGGTACAGCGGATTCACGAATTCTGCCCACTTTGAATGGGGACTTTTCCGAAATGAGGGAACTGGGGGCTTTGTTCCTGAGTTATATGCCGAAAATCTTAGTATGTTGAAGCCTATGCAAGTAGTCGATTATGAAAATGATGGCGATTGGGATGTGATGCTCGGTTTCGATTATCAAGATAAAATTGTTCTGTATAAAAATCTGGAAATTGATTGTCCGCTCAGTGTGTCGGCCGCAGCCAACGGTCCGCTCACGTTTTGTCAGGGAGGTTCCGTGGCGCTGGAAGCTACATCGAACCAAACAACCGTTCATTACCAATGGCTACTCAACCAAATCCCGCTCGAAGGCGATACCTTACCGCAAATAAGTGCAAGCCTAAGTGGTTCTTACCAAGTCGAAATTTCCGATTCAGTTTGTTCCGTTACAAGCGCTCCCATTTTGGTAGAAGCAGTGCTAAACGATACCACCCACGTGCAGGCTGAAGTATGCTCCGGTGCCAATTTTGTTTTTCAGAATGATACCCTTCAAATACCTGGTACTTATACCTACCAACTCTTAGATCAGTTTTCTTGCGATTCAATCGTGCAGTTGGAAATAGTGCATCATCCGGTCGATACTACAATTTTGGTCGAATCGATTTGCAGCGGCGATACCCTCAATTACCTGGGAACTGCCTACACACAAGGCGGACAATACGAAATTCTCCTACAGAATCAGTTCCAGTGCGATAGCCTGATTCAGTTGGAACTAAGCGAAAACCCGGTTTATGCGACTGTTGAAGCGTTGAGTCTTTGCGAAGGAACAGCCTACGATTTCCACGGACAACAGCTTACGCAAGCAGGCACTTACCAAGCCTTTTTCACGACCACTG
>CALGAK010000064.1 GCA_937954085.1 uncultured Bacteroidota bacterium | reverse complement strand
TAGCGCGCCTGCTTTGGGAGCAGGAGGTCGCAGGTTCGAATCCTGCCACCCCGACAAGATTACCAATCAAAAAAACTCAAAAGCTCGTAAAACTCAGTGTTTACGGGTTTTTTTGTTTTTACCGATATACATTGAGGTCGAAAGTAGGGTGAGTAATCCGGTGAGTTTATTGGTTGCTTCCTATCTTCCTCCCGAAAATAGTTCAACTAGCTTCGTTTGAACGCCATGAGGGAATAGAACCTTCCTCTCAAGGTAATCGAACTTCCTATGTTTTATAATAGCTTCCCTTTCTCCTCAATCGACTATTTTCGACCTTTCCAAAATGAAACTTAAAATAGTCTTATGAAAATTATCTCCATCAACGACCAGGAAATCATCGATACCCCTCATAAGGTCGATGTCCGCAAATTGTACGAAACTACTGATGCTCAAGTCATGCATATTCGCTTGGCTCCGGGCGAGAGCCTGAAGCCTCACATTACTCCTGTCGATGTCTTTTTCTACATCCTCGAAGGGATAGTCGATGTTAGGGTAGGAGAGGAAACCATCCAAGTAAGCGCCAATCATTTAGTTGAAAGCCCTAAGGATATAGTTCATTGTTTGTCAAACAATTCCGACGATACCGCTCGTGTGCTGGTGGTCAAAACACCTACCCCAAAAACGAAAGCCAGATTGTTGTAAAATCTTCCAATTTTTAACAATTTACCTCTTGACAAGGGGGCTCAATCAACGTACCTTTATAATGCTTTTGGGAAAGAACGAAGGAAGCGTAAGCTTCATCACTCCCAAAGACAAGATGAAAATGAACGTTGTTTGAAATGCTGGAACTCGATATGCTGAATTGTTTTGGGTTAATTATTAAATCAATCACAGACCATGCGTAGTCGCTAAGGGTATTTAACTGAAAAAAACGCGTGAACGAAAGTTCCTTAGCAAGTGCGATATTAGTCAGATGCTTTATATGAATATCGAGAAAAGTATTACAACAGCCTATGAAATGACTTTTATTTTGTAGAGTGATTCATTTTTGTCCGGGCAGCCGCAATAAACCGATTTTGTGGCTGCCTTTTTTTTTTATCTTTGGAAGCGGTTTAAAATTACAATCTATTCAATACAACATGTCGGGTATCAGTTTCAAGTTTAAATGGCTCTCATTCCTGGGTAAAATCCCTAGTACTCAAGCTATAGAAGAAAAACATCAGCAACTCCTTGCCGATTTCAAACGCTTTCACGACTTCGAACAATCGGAGTCTTTCATGTCCTTTAAGGAACTGGAAAAAAGAGTTACCAGCGATGCATTCAAGAAAAAACTGGAAGCTATTAAAGCAGATACCTTCGAAAAAACTCCAGAATTTAAAAAATGGTCGGAATATCAAGCCCTCCTAAAGAATTCCGCTATTAAGAAGTATTTCAAATACCTCGATACCGGCATCCCCTCCCAAATCGATGCCTTCGAAAAATCAGATACCTTCAAGCGATATCAAGAACTGCAGAAAATTACCAGCTCTGCCTCTTTTCAATCTAAATTGAAAGAGCTGAAAGCCTCCGGACAACTCGCAGGTAGCGAAACAGATAAACAGCATCAGGAATGGCAGTCATTGCAGAATAATGCCGACCTGAAGTTCTACCTCAAAACAAGCAAATCCTCCAAATTCAACCGTTACACGCAAACATTGAAGTCCTCCGAATTGAAAAAACTTCAAGCGCTCGAAGAATACATCCAAAGCGAGGAGTTCAAACAAGTAAAGGCTGAAAAAGAAGATAAAGATCGATACAAACAATCGGATGAGTATCTAGCTCTTCAAGAATACGAGCAGTTTAAAGCAGGAGCAGATTACCAATGGTATGAAGCAACCAAAAAGAAAAATGACTTCAAGGAACTGGACAAATGGGAACTCACCTTTAGCGATGAATTCGCCGATGCCAACCTGAATACCGAAAAATGGATCACTCACTACTACTGGGGTAAGGCGCTCCTGAACGAAGGCTATGCTCTGGCTTCCGATAAACACTTTCTTACGGCCGGAAAAAACCTGCAAATCAAAAATAGCGTCCTCTCCATTCTTACCAAAAAAGAAGCTGCCGAAGGAAAAGCTTGGGATGCTAAAATTGGTTTCTATCCCCGTGAATTTGCTTATACTTCAGGTATCATCTCCACCGGCGATAGTTTCCGACAAGCGTATGGCCGATTTGAAGCTAAACTGAAAATCAACTCAACCGAACCGGTAAGTAATGCCTTTTGGTTAGCCTCCGAAAAAATTATCCCACAAATCGATATCGTAAAAACCGACGATCAAGGTAAACTGGTTTTTGCTAACCACTGGGGTCCTCAAATGCAATCGTCTATTGCAAAGCTTTCTAAACCCAAATTTAAATCCGATTGGTACATCTTTGGAATCAACTGGACTCCCAATTCGATCCAATGGACCATTAACGGTGTAACCGTACGCGAGGAAACAACCGGTGTACCGAAAGAAAAAATGTACCTGGTCCTCAATTCCGGATTGTATGTCGATGGAAACGATACCAAACTGCCAGCAGCCTTCGAAATAGACTGGGTGCGGGTTTATCAGCCTAAAGCTTAAAGCGTTTCTTGCACAGCAAAAAAAAACTCCTTGCCAAACGGTAAGGAGTTTTTTTTTTAGTAAAAGATTTCTTGAGTCAATTCGCTTCGATTTCCTTTAGCATCTTCCGCAATGAATCGAAGCGTTCTTACCTTTCCTCTTTCCCAGTCGAGATCCTCTAGCAAATGATAATAATAGTCGTACTTCGCATCATACCGGAAAAGAATCCAAGTATCGTCTAAATAGGCTTCGTAATGACTTATCCCCGTTAATTCGTCTTTCGCAAAAATCTCAATCTTTCGATTCGTTCCATAATCTTTATCCGGATTAAGGATCTTGATTTCAGGAGCTACGGTGTCGATTCCAATCGCAAAATAACCGAAATCATAACTGCGAGTCGAAATGTAACCATCAGCGTCGGATTCGCCGCCTTGCGAAAACCGAATGGGTTTACCCTCAAGGGTATCGAGTTGAAGAATGAATGCCTTGTCCAATAAGCTCGTATCGGCTTGGTATGGAATACTTAGACGAAAGGGACGAAAAAGTGGTACATCAGCACGATGAAATCGATAAACTTCAGAGACCAGAGAATCTCGTGTTCCGCAGGCTTCAAATTCGAAGTCGATGGTTTCGAACAAAGCTTTAGCTGGGAACTGAATTTTTACCTCATTAAATTCCAGGGTGGTGGCTTCGTTCCAAACAACCGGACAGGTAGGAATGGCTTGCTGAACTGTTGGGCTAAAAGTAGAGGCAACCGATTTAATACGAAAACTAATAGAGTCGGCATTGCCATGAAAATCATGAATGCGATAAGTGAACCGATAGGTGCTGGTGTCTAATAACGGAAAGATCCCAGGAACATCTTTTTCATAAATGGAAAGCGAATTCCCAGCTTGTAAAAAACTTTTCTGAAGCTTATGTCCATTTTTCTTTCGTTGAGCATAATCTACATGACTCAATATCATTCTGTTCTGTGAAAAGTTTAATCGATCGATTTGGCTTGAATACAGTAACTCTCCGGCAGGTCCAACAAGCTCGATGGTGTAGAGTCCGCAGCGATTGTTCGACCCACTCAAATATTCCGTAGCATCGATTCCAAAGCCAATCGTTCCGCTAGCTTCTACCGTGACTTGGTTGTCGGTAGGAAGTTTTTTTCGATCGATGATGAATGGCTCTTGACTCCCATTAACCCAACTTGAGTCCGATAAGGGATAAATCGCAATGCGATTGATAACCGGTGGGGTAGTATCAATTATGTGTGGGTAAAAGAAGAAAGGATTCAAAGGCTCTTCCGTTTGGCTGTCGCGGATTTCGAAATGCAGGTGCGGTCCACCCGATCGACCGGTGTTTCCGCTTAAACCGATTTGTTGTCCTTTCGTAACGGTAAATTCATCGGGGGCGGGAAAGATGTTTTGATCAAACTTTTGCTTTTCATATTGTAGTTGAAGAACTTTCTTTTCAATTTCTGGGCTGAATGCTTCCAGATGAGCATACACACTGGAATAACCGTTGGGATGCCGAATGTACAGCGCGTTTCCATATCCTCCGCCCGAGATATTGATTCGATACACATAACCCTCGTCGATGCTATAAATTGGAAAACCTGTTTTTCCTTGCGTTTTGATGTCGATCCCAGCATGAAAATGGCTGGCCCTGAGTTCTCCGAAATTGCCGGAAAAAAATACGGGAATCTTAACGGGTAAAACGAACTTGGTAGAGTCGGAGGGCACTTGTCCCCACAGGGTTTGGGAAGTGTGTAGTAAAAAAATGGAGAATAAGAATACTAGCTTGAGAGCAACCATTGGGAGGGAGGAGAGGGTGCTGATGAAAGGTCGGTTCATAGAAAAGTTCGATTACCAGATTTGACTCGCAAATATAGGTTTTAATGCCTTTTTCCGGAATTCAATTTCCGGTTGTAATCGGGCATCAAGACGAGTCTAAATAATTTTGGGAATATCCTTTCCAATGCTAAATTTGCAAAGATTGTTCAAAGCTTTCGAAAGGCGCAACAGCTTGGGTTTTTCGAAAGTAAAAAAGGACTTAAGTGTGAACCAATTGTATGGATTTTTATCGACTCGAATCAAGAATTGACCGATTGGTAGCGAATTATCAGGAGCTAAAATCAGCATATGAGTCGCTCAAACAACAGTTTGATATCCTGAAAGATCAACACGAAGAAGCCCTAAAAAACAATCAGGATTTGAATCAATCATTGAATCACATAAAATTAGGACAAGCCTTTACCGTTCAATCCGACGTGGATGATGCGAAAAAGGAAGTCGATAAAATGCTGCGGGAAATAAATCGTTGTATAGCTCTTTTAAATAATGATTAAGCCATGACGACCAAACGAATGATTCATGTTTCGGTCGGCGATACGAAACTTCCATTGCGAGTTTCTGCTACCGACCCGACCGAGGAAGAAGTTGTTCGATTGGCCGCTAAACTGATTGATAAAAGGCTAAAAGATTATCAGATTAAGTTTTCTGATAAACAAAAAAATGATATATTAGCAATGGTCTTGCTGGAGTTTGCTAAAGAGATGATTCTCGAAAAGCAAAAGAAAGAAGTTCTTATCGATCAGGATGCTATCGAACGAATTCATCAAAAACTTCAGCTACTAAACCACTGATAAGTAAACGTTCTTTGAAAGAAAAAAAGAAAAATATTCGCCCGCATTTTTCATTCTGTATTTGGGAACTCAACACAAAAAACCAAAGAAGTAATGCTCAGCTTTAAGTATGGCAGGCCTCAACCCGAAAGGGTCCCGTTCTCGGGCAGTGGAAGCCAGAGATGAAGTGGCAACTTCGTCCATGTCTTTATGGGGTTTTCAAATCCATTGGAAAATGTCGGGCTTTTTTTATTTAAGTCTATTGTAAAACTCAACTAACAAATGGAAATAGTATATGGTATTATTGGACTGCTGGTCGGGGGAGGAATCATCTTCTTCCAAAGGCAGGCTGCTTTCAAAAAGAAAAGCATCAAGATAGTCAACGATGCTGAAGCAGAAGCAGAGAGGATTAAACAAGAAAAAATCCTCGAATCAAAAGAAAAGTTCCTATCGCTCAAATCGGAACACGAACGACAAGTAAACGAAGTAAATAATCGCCTCGCCCAATCCGAAAACCGGATGAAGCAAAAGGAAATGTCGATCAACCAACGTCGCGATGAACTGCAGAAAAAACAAAAAGAACTCGAAATAAGCCGCAAAGAAATCGATGCAATTAAAGCCAACCTCAACGGTCAGCTGCAATTAATCGAGAAACGTAATACGGACCTCGAGCGCATGCATAAAGAGCAAGTCGAAAAGCTCGAAAATATCGCAGGATTATCCGCAACCGAAGCTAAAACGCAACTCATCGAATCGCTTCAGGCCGAAGCCAAAACCGAAGCAATGTCGGTTATTAACGAGATTGTCGACGAAGCTAAAATGACGGCTAATAAAGAAGCAAAACGAATTGTCCTCCAAACAATCCAGCGGGTTGCTACCGAAACAGCCATCGAAAATGCAGTGACCGTTTTCCACATCGAATCGGACGAAATTAAAGGCCGAATCATTGGTCGCGAAGGCCGAAATATCCGCGCTCTCGAAGCTGCTACCGGAGTCGAAATTATTGTCGACGATACCCCCGAAGCAATTATCCTCTCGGCTTTCGATCCAGTACGCCGCGAAATAGCTCGACTCGCCTTGCATAAACTCATCTCCGATGGTCGAATCCACCCGGCTCGAATCGAAGAGGTGGTCCAAAAAACTGAAAAACAAATCGAAGAGGAAATCGTCGAAGTGGGTAAACGAACCGCTATCGATCTCGGAATTCATGGCCTCCATCCGGAAATTATACGCCTGGTTGGTAAAATGAAATATCGTTCTTCCTACGGTCAAAACCTCTTGCAACACTCGCGCGAAGTAGCCAACCTGGCTGCTATCATGGCCAGTGAACTGGGGCTGAACCCCAAAGCAGCCAAGAGAGCTGGCTTACTCCACGATATCGGTAAGGTGCCCGACGATGAGCCGGAATTACCACACGCTATCCTAGGAATGAAAATCGCCGAGAAGTACAAAGAAATCCCGGAAATCTGCAATGCAATCGGAGCTCACCACGACGAAATCGAAATGACCTCCATGCTATCGCCAATCATTCAGGTTTGCGATGCTATATCAGGTTCACGCCCTGGCGCTCGACGCGAAGTAGTCGAAAGCTACATTAAACGATTGAAAGAACTCGAAAACCTTGCACTGGCTTACCCAGGAGTACTCAAAACTTACGCTATTCAAGCTGGTCGTGAACTGCGCGTCATCGTTGGTAGCGAAAAAATAAGCGACGAGGAGGCCGAAAGCCTATCGTTCGATATAGCTAAAAAAATTCAAGACGAGATGACTTACCCCGGTCAAATCAAAGTAACCGTGATTCGAGAAACCAGGGCAGTTAACTACGCAAAATAGTTAAATACCAAAAAGTGAATACATTACATCATTCAAAGGTGCTTGTTACCGGTGGGGCAGGCTTTATCGGGTCGAACCTGGTAGAGGCGCTCCTAAAACAAGATAACCATGTAAAAGTCCTGGATAATTTCTCGACCGGTAAACGGGAAAATATCCAGGAATTTCTTACAAACCCCCAATTTGAATTACTTGAGGGCGATATACGAAACCTAGAAACCTGCCAGGCAGCTGCGCATGAGGTCGAGTTCGTTTTTCATCAGGCAGCCCTCGGCTCAGTCCCTCGAAGCATTAACGATCCTATTACCTCCAATGAAGTTAACGTAAATGGATTCCTGAACATGCTGGTTGCCGCCCGCGACCAAAAGGTGAAACGATTCGTTTATGCCGCCAGCTCCTCTACCTATGGCGATCATCCCGATCTGCCAAAAGTAGAAGACCGTATCGGTAAACCACTCTCTCCCTATGCCATTACCAAATACGTGAATGAGCTGTATGCCGATGTTTTTGCCCAACTTTATGGTCTCGAAACCATCGGCTTACGCTATTTCAATGTATTTGGCCCTAAGCAAGATCCCTATGGAGCTTACGCAGCCGTTATCCCAAAGTTTGTCAAAGCGCTTATTCGTCACGAAGCTCCGGTAATTAATGGCGACGGTTTGCATAGCCGAGATTTCACCTTCGTCGAAAATGTGGTGAGCATTAATCAGTTAGCCGCGCTAACCAATCATCCGGAAGCTACAAATAAAGTGTACAACGTGGCCTTTGGCGAAAATACCTCGCTCCTGGAATTGTATGCTATTCTACGGGAACTTCTCAGTCAGTTCGATCCGGATATTGCTGCAATTGAACCAACTCATGGACCGGAACGACCTGGTGATGTGCGCCATTCGCTCGCTTCTATCGATCGTGCAGCGAACTTACTGCAATACAACCCCCAATTCGATTTACGCAAAGGATTAGAACTAGCTGTCCCCTGGTACTGGGAAAATCTTCAATAATTTTGAAACCGCTTCGAATTGGCATACCTCCCAATTATGTTGCTGAAAGGCACTATGTGCTCCACATATTCCTAACGCATTTTCTGGGTATTCCTTTCGAACTATATCATCATGATGAGCCTTGTTGGCGTATTCATCTCGATGAACATCACGCGATGGTGATCGAAGATGCCTTCTTCGCTTCCATCCCTGAGGGTGAAACCTATCAGAATCCGAAAAATATTCCACAATCCATAAAAAAACAGTCGCAGGCTGTCGCCACAATCGAGCCGCTCATCATTCTATTTGGCTCGGATAAATTAGAGTGGCACAACCGGGAGAATCGACGTGAACTGGTTTGGGGAAACGATGTTTTTGCTGCTGCTTTTTTTATGTTATCCCGCTGGGAAGAAGTGGTTTATGCTGGGAAGAAAGATGCTTTCGGCCGAATGCCGGAATCCGAAATGCTCGCTTTCAAAGCGGGCTTTTATCAACGACCCATCGTAAACGAATACCTCGATGAGTGGGTTTATTGGGCTCATTCTATGGTGCCGGATCTTCCGCTCAAGCAGCAATCGTTTCAAATTCATCCCACTCACGATATCGATTACCTGAAACGCTATCCAACCTATCGTTCCTGGATCAAGAGCTCCCTCGGCGCTTTCTCGCGTGGATATGGAATCTCAACATCCATTCAAACTCTAGTCGAAGGGTGGAAGGTCCTTCGTGGAAGCCAACCGGATCCCTTTCAATCGTTCGAACGATTGTCGAAGGTGAATCAACAAAATGGGTGGAAAGCCGATTACTATTTCAAAATGGAATCCGATAATGCCGATTATCGTTGGGATGAGGATTGGGTACAAGCCTGGGTTAAAAGACTTCAAGCGCAAGGCGACCAAATTGCCTTGCACCCTGATTTTGGAACCTATCGCAACGAGAAAATGTATCGGGAGGAAGTGGAACGATTTCAGCTTAAAATGATATTTATCCCGAAAGTCCGACAGCATTATTTGCAATACGATATAGCAATTACGCCTTCTATTCAGTCAAAAATGGGTATCACCATCGATTCAAGCCTGGCTCTTTCCTCCTCCTGGGGATTTCGATCGGGAGTTTGCTACGATTATCCCTTGTTTAATTTCCAGGAAAATTCCATCAGTTTAATTTCCGAGGAACCAGTTTGCTGGATGGATACGGCCGTGTTCAAGCTTAATCCGGAAACGAATCCTTTTTGGGAATCTTTCCTGAATGCCGCACAAATAGTAAAGCGCCATCGCGGTCAATTTCGATTCATTTGGCATAACAATCATTTTGCCCTTCCCGAATGGAAACGAATTTCTGCTCAGTACGAATTGCAAATGAATTTGATTCATCAATTACAGTCATCATACTAATTATAAGAAGATTCAACTATGAAAACACGATTTTTACTCATCAGTTTACTCGCTCTTTTTGCTTTTTCTGCCTGGAGTCAGGAGAAACAGCTTAGCATGCAGGATGCCGTTATTGGCCAATGGAGAGAGTATTACCCGAAGTATCTGCGTAACCTGAGCTGGAGAGGCGAATCCTATCAAATTACCTGGATCGATGGCGATAGCCTTAAACAGGTTGCCGCCAAAGGTGGAAAAGAGCAGATTCTGCTTACTCTCGACGATCTAAATGCCGCATTGTACGGTTTAAGCCGCGATAGCTTGCGCTATTTTCCGGCAGTTAGCTGGTCTTCCGATGCTGAAATTCGCTTTGTGCATCAAAAACGGAATTACAGCTACCAAGTGAACGAGCGATTATTAGAGGAGGGGAGTGTCTTACCCGAAAATGCCGAAAATTTAGCGAAAAGCGAAGACGGCTGGATGGCTTTTACTCGAGAAAAAAACATTTTCATTCAACAAGAAGAAGGAGCCGAAAAAGCCATCACAACCGATGGGAAATACGGATTAGTGTATGGTGAATCAGTCCATCGAAACGAATTCGGAATCGATAAAGGTTTGTTTTGGTCGCCAAAAGCTAGCTATTTGGCCTTCTATCGAATGGACGAATCCATGGTGAGCGATTATCCACTAGTCGATGTGTCGAGCCGCGTTGCTACCCTGAAAAATATAAAGTATCCCATGGCTGGCATGGAATCGCATCAGGTCAGCATCGGAGTTTATCATCGTATGACCGGTGAAACCATTTATCTGGAAGTAGAAGGTCCTAAGGATCAGTATTTAACTTCTGTGGCATGGACTCCCGATGAGCAGTTTTTAATGGTTGGCGTCCTGAACCGTGAGCAGAATCGCTTCAGCCTGCAATTGTATGAGCCCGGAGGAAAAATGGTTCGCGAACTCTTTACCGAAGAGCATCCAAAATACGTCGAGCCGGAGAAAGCTCCTGTATTCTTGCCAGGCTCCTCCGATCGTTTTATTTGGGAAAGTGAGCGCGATGGATATAATCAAGTTTATCTGTACGACTTATCCGGAAACGTATTGAAACAGCTTACCAAAGGAAATGATCCGGTTACTTCGGTTTATGGATTCGATGCGAAAG
Organism: uncultured Bacteroidota bacterium; assembly: GCA_937954085.1. GTDB lineage: Bacteria > Bacteroidota > Bacteroidia > Bacteroidales > M50B96 > M50B96. The sequence goes on along the minus strand of CALGAK010000064.1, from coordinate 16,521 downwards.
GCAAGAACTTGTTCATTGAACGAAGCACCAACCAAGGACTGGAACGCCACGCCTTTCAAGTGAATGTGAACAACCTGAAAGAAAAACAACTCACTACCGGCGCAGGTGTTCATCAGCTTTCCTTTTCGGCCGACAAAAAGTTCTTCATCGATCAATTCTCCAACCTTACTACTCCACGAACGATTCGAGTGTATAACCTGAAATCGCAAATGACTCATCGCTTGCTCGAAGCAGAAAATCCTCTGGACGATCTAGCGCTGGGCGAAATGTCCTTGCATTCGGTAAAGGCAGCCGATGTTTCCACTCTTTTGAACATGCGCGTTATCAAGCCTTTTGGTTTTGAAGAAGGGAAAAAATATCCGCTCATCGTTTATGTGTATGGTGGTCCGCACGCTCAAATGATTACCAATTCCTGGTTGGGTGGCGCCCGGATGTGGGAACACTATATGGCTCAACAAGGTTACCTGGTAGCCGTTCTCGATAATCGTGGATCGGCCCATCGCGGACGTGATTTTGAGCAAATTATCCATCGCCAGTTAGGTCAGGTCGAGGCTGAAGACCAATTAAAAGGAATTGAATACCTGGATTCCCTCGGCTGGATCGATAAAGACCGAATTGGGGTACACGGTTGGAGCTATGGCGGTTTCATGACCATCAACCTGATGACTCGTTACCCGAAAATTTTCAAAGTAGGCGTTGCCGGTGGCCCGGTTATCGATTGGAAGTTTTACGAAGTGATGTACGGCGAACGATACATGGATACTCCCGAAGAGAATCCCGAAGGTTATGCCCAAGCATCGCTCCTTACAAAAGCTGAAAACCTTTCGGGCAAATTGCTAATTATTCACGGAGGACTGGATAATGTGGTGGTGTTGCAGCATTCGCAAGAATTTCTCAACGCCTGCATCCGCTCCGGCAAGCAGGTCGATTTCTTTGTTTACCCACAACACGAACACAATGTGCGGGGCATGGATCGCATCCACCTCATGCAAAAGGTCACGGATTACTTTGAAGACTATCTGAACTAAATTCCCTCATTGGAACTTTCCCAATTTCAACTTGCCGTGTGCACTGCGCTCGGCAAGTTGACTTAGAATCTTATGCACTCTAAAATCTCGTGACGAACTTAGGAGATTTCAAGATTGTTCTCTTTACTCTCTTGCGAACCATTATGACGTACACAAGCCCTCAGGAATCGATTCATCTTTCCACCTTTTGCTTAGCATCTCAAATTTTGAATCTTGAATTCTGAAGCCTAGCGGAAGTCTCGATTCATTGGAATTGAATCTTGAATCTTGTGTGTAATCTGAAATTTCGCTACGAAGTCAGGAGGGAATATCGATTTTCATAAGCTTTTCTACCAAAGCCTGTATCCATTTCAAACAAGCTTCTTTGACATGAACCGAAGCGGTCGATTAAGCCACTCGAGCTAGGTCTTCAATTTCTTTTTCTTGGCCGCCGGGAATAAAACATTGTTGAGAATGAGCCGATAACCCGGAGAATTAGGATATTTTGCCAGCTCGGTATGTTCTTCGCCCACCCGATGTTGGTAATCTTCCGGATCATGACCCGAAAGAAAGGTCCAGGTACCTTTCCCAAATTCGGAGTGGATATACCGCGATTCGCTTGCTTTTTTGCTTTCACCCATGATCAATACATGAGGCTTAATGTATTCGTTGCGAAAAGCGGTAGTTTGTCCCATAAAACCTTTTACCACATTCGTATGATTCTGACAAAGCATGGTTGGCACAGGATCCCATTTGGCCGAAAATTCAAATAAGGTGAAAAAATCTTCTTCTTGTCTGAGTTTACGCGTTTCGGTAGCATCGATCGAGGAGTATTCGTATTGATAAGGATCTTTTACAAGCTGAAAATTGGTAAAAGCAAGGCATTGGTCATAATCGAGTTTCTCCTGTGCTTGCGGATCGGCTGGATCGCCGTCGAACATCGACTCGCAAATATCAGTTCCCTGCGCAGCTAAAGCAATGTCGAACGAATCGGTAGCAGAGCACATAGCGAACAAAAATCCTCCCTTAAAGACAAATTCTTTAATGGTTTGTGCAACCGCTAGTTTCATTTTCGAAACCTTCGAGAAACCCAACTTGGCCGCCATGGTCTGGTTCGTTTGAACTTCTTCCTGATACCATGGCATGTGGTGATAAGCCCCATAAAACTTCCCATACTGACCGGTAAAATCTTCATGATGTAAATGAAGCCAATCATAGTCCTTCAAATCTCCTCGAAGAACTTCCTCGTCGTACACCAAATCGTAGGGTATCTCAGCGTAAGTTAAGGCCAGCGTAACCGCATCGTCCCATGGAAGTTTGTTGCTGGGAGAATAAACGGCAATGCGAGGGGCTTTTTCCAACTTCACTGCATCCATATTTACCGACGGACTTGCAATTTCTGCCAGGATTTGGACCGACTGGGCGTCGGATATCACTTCGTAGCTAACATTGCGGATGAGGCATTCTTTTTCGATATCGGGGAAAAAGGGCACCATAAAACTACCGCCCCGATAGTTGAGTAACCAGTCCACCTCTATCGCATTTTGCAATACCCAAAAGGCAATCCCGTACGACTTTAGGTGCTCGGTTTGCTTGTCGTCCATAGGTATTAAAATATGCGCCGATCGCGCAGGCCACATAGCCGACAAACCAAGTAAAAGGGTAAGGAGGATTAAAAGGTGTTTTTTCATGCTCTTGCTAGTAGATTAAAATGAATTTTCTTCGCCAAAATCGGTGTTCCCGGGAAAGGGATCCGACAGGTAATCACGATTTTTACCTGCCTCCGAAAAATCTTCGTTTATGCGTGATTGACGGGTAAATCCATCGTCGGCAAACTCAAACCCATCCTGATCCATATCCATAAACTTGGCAAGCTCTTTTTTAAACTTGAGTTTTACATCTCCAATAGGGCCATTCCGGTGTTTAGCAATAATGATTTCGGCAATTCCTTTCAGCGATTGACCCTCATCGTCGGTTTCAAAACCGTAGTATTCGGGTCTGTGGATGAAAACAACCACGTCGGCATCTTGTTCGATAGCACCCGATTCGCGCAAATCGGATAATTGAGGGCGCTTACTGCCCGAACGCGTTTCGACCGATCGATTCAACTGCGACAAAGCTACAATGGGGATATTAAGTTCTTTCGCTAAGGCTTTAAGGCTTCGGGAAATAATACTTACTTCCTGCTCCCGATTTCCTCCTCGGTTGTCGCCTCCGGCTGTCATTAACTGCAAGTAGTCGATAATTACAGCACGAATATTCGGGTGTTTTTTGATGAGGCGCCGGCATTTTGCTCGGAGCTCGAAAATCGATATAGCCGGTGTGTCATCGACGTAAATAGGAGCTTTGGTCAATTCACGAATTTTATCGTCGAGCTGTATCCATTCGTATGGAGCCAGTTTCCCATTTCGAATCTTCTCGCTCGCCAATTCCGACTCGGCGCTGATTAAACGGTTAACTAACTGAAGCGATGACATTTCCAGCGAAAAAATAGCCACTCCTTGATCCTTGAAATCAATCGCCATGTTCCGAGCCATACTCAATACAAAGGCTGTTTTACCCATCGACGGACGCGCCGCTACAATGATCAAATCGCTGGGTTGCCAGCCTCCGGTAATCCGGTCGATTCCGGTAAAGCCACTCCCCACACCACTCAAACCATCTTCCTTTTTCCCGGCTTCTTGTATTTGTCGAATGGCCTCGTTAATAAGCGGACCAATGGCCTGCGTTTGCTTCTTGATATTCCCTTCGGCAATGTTGAAGAGCTCCATCTCGGCAAATTCTAATAGCTCCTGAACATCTTCCGATTCTTCGAAGGAACGACGTTGTATTTCCGACGAAGCTCGGATCAATTCGCGTTGAATGTACTTTTGAGCAATAATGCGGGCATGAAATTCTGCATGCGCGCCCGAAACAACTCGTCGTGTTAATTGAGCCAGGAAAGATGCCCCACCTACTTCGTCGAGTTGATTTTCTTTTTTTAGCTGCTGGGTAACAGTAAGAATGTCGATGGGTTGTTCATGCAGACTTAAGTCGATAATTGCCTTGAAAATTTTTTGATGCGCCTCTACATAAAAACTATCGGGTGTGAGCACTTCGATAACGGCATCGAATGCATCTTTTTCGAGCATGATAGCGCCAAGAACAGCTTCTTCTAAATCGGTTGCCTGCGGGGGTAACTTTCCGTAATCGGGGAGGGAGTTGTTTGTAAGTTTCTGATTTTTAGGTTTTCTCTCTAAGGCCATAATTTATTCTTTAGCTTCTAAAAGTATAAAAAAGGAGTAGTGCATTAAAAAGCTGATTGGCCTTTTTATCAACTAAATGGGGAATGACGAATTAGGAAGGGCTTTAGGGAAATATCCATACCCTTAATTAGGATTAAGGATTTGAGAACGAATCAACTGCTTGCTAAAAGAAATAGGTAAAAAAAAGCTCCCTGATGGCAGGAAGCTTTTTTTTTACAATTGCAGTATTTGCTTATTGGAACATAATTTTTTGACTGAAATAGTCGGTTCCGTTGAATATGCGAATATGATACAGTCCTCGTGGTAAGGATGATAGGTCGAATTCTTGCAAGTGATTCAGTACTTGCTTCGATTGTTCCTGCATTACAATGCGTCCACTCGCATCAATAATGTCGATTAATAAGTCGGAATGTTCTTTTAAATCGACCTGAAGGCTGAACCGACCGGCATTTGGATTCGGGTAAACCTTAACGCCGGCAAAACTATCTGCCCAATCTTCCAACGAATTGATAAGGGTGATACAGTCTGTTGCTTTACATTCATAAATGTCGACAACTTCTACACAGAATTCTTGACTTCCATTGAAATAGGTAACATCAACGGTTTGATCCACAGCACCGCCTGCGCCACCGGTCCATAGGTAGGAAACAAATCCTGGTCCGGCGTCGAGGGTGATGGTATCGGGGCTTCCACTGGTGATGTCGGCTCCTAAATCAACCTCCGGTAAGCCTCCGTTTACAACCGTAGCAAATAAGGTGTCGTTGTTGTAATTCACATCGGGAAGTTGCAAAATGGTTTGATTGTGATTAAAGCGAGCAACAATACGGAATTCGTATTCTCCGGGATTTACGAGGCTGGCACAACCTTGTAATTGGGAGGTAAAAGTGAATTCGATGGTGTCGCCGGGGGCAATCGATTGAAGGGGAGTATTGACGCCTAACTGAATGGTTTGCGATTGAACGAGGTTGTTGCCAATTTTTCCGGTAAAAGCAATGATATCGTTCGTTGTAAAGGTGTAGGTTCCGGGATTAGTTACGCTAACGGTAACTGGAGTCGAACAAGGATCGATGAATTCACAATCGCTTTTGGGGCTAATCAATTCAAGAATCTTAAGGTCGGTTCCGGAAACAAATATGCTGTCGGTGTTCTGACAAGTAGTATTGTTGTTGGTAATGGTGAGTGAGTAAACACCGTAGCCGGTAGTGGTGATGTATTGCGAGGTTTGACCGGTACTCCAGTTATAAGAGAAACCTGGACCTCCATTCAAAACAACGGTGTCGGGTTCGGCCGTTTCAACCGAACCAATGTTCGATAGCACCAAGTTAGAACTGTTGACAAGATTCAGGTTTGGTAAGGCATACACTAAGGTCGATTTTGTAACTACATTGTCGCAAACTGCGGTATCGGAGAAATAAACATTGGTCCAAAAACCGGTTAGCGTAACATTCTTCGTTCCAACAGAAGAGGGCACAAAGTAACCTTCAGCAGTTGCTCCCGTCCAGGTAATCATGCCGGGTGCAATGGTATAGCTTGGTGTTAGTAAACTCGAATCTTCATTCAAACAATAAGTCTGCTCCAAACCGGAAAAGTCCATGGTTGGATTCCCGTTAAACACCCGAACGTTAACCTGATAATCGTCGAAACATCCGTAACTGTCGGTGTATTCATACTTAATGGAATGGGTAGAAACCGATGTTTGTGATGGCTTGAAAACATTGTTCTGAATAACAGCTCCTGAGGGGCTGGAGAAAACTCCACCTGCAGGTGATCCGGTGAGAGGAACATCGGCTCCATCGGAGCAATAAGCGCGTTCCAAGTTAGGAATACCCGCTACGGGTAAGGCATGAGCCGTAAACACTTTTACGTTCGATGTGTCGCCGCAACCGGTTACAGGATCGACGAAGCTGTAAACGATATTGTATGGGTTGGCAATGCTGGGTGTAAATACACCGGTAGTGGGATTTAAATAAGTTGCTGAAGCACCGCTAAAGGTTCCACCGGTTGGAGTTCCAGTGATGGTGATGGTTTCGAAAACGCACAAATCTAAATCAGTATTGGTAATGCTGGCAACTGGAACAGTATTCAATTGAATCGTTTCAGTGTAAGTGCCGATACATTCGGTAACAGGGTCGAAATAGTTGTAAGTTACTTCGAAATCGGTGCAGGATGAACAGATATTTTTAGCGATGGTTGGGATAAAGTAATTTCCTTGAACTCCAACACCCGAAAAGGTTCCGCCAGAGGGTGTTCCTGTTAATACCAGAGGAGCCATGGTTGGGTAATAGCACAAATTCGGGTAAGTTGGATATGTGGCCGAATTTTGAAGGGCAAAACTTACTGTTGGAGGTACAATGTTGGAAACGTTTGTCGATCCGGAGTTATCGGTAGTATCTGGTTCTTGCGAATCGGCTAATTCAATGCTGAAGGAAACATTATAGGTGGTTCCAATGAGCGATAAATCGGCCGGTGTAAGGAAAGTATATTCGATGGTGTCGCCGGGATCAATTCCACCGCTGTAGGTCTCGGTAACCGGTAACCCTCCATTGATGGAATAACTGATGTAAATATCTTCCGTGATAACACCCAAGGTGTCGTTTCGGAACGAAACCGTTACAATTTCCTGATCGGTTAAACCACAACCATCGAGGGGAGCTAACCAGGCAACTGTCTCCACACCCACGGTGCTAACAGCCGTAAGGGTTTCAATTGCCGATAAACCATTGGTTACGAAGCTACCTTGGTTCGGAAGAATGGTTCCATAAGTTACTTCGGCATCGTAGGTCATGCAGGTGTTGGTCGTTAAATCTACTACACTGACTTTCCAAAAAACGGGTTCTCCGGGTCCAAAACCATTGTCAATTCCAGAACCATCATTTCCCCAGACAGTAATACCAATGTTGGTACCGTACCAAAGCGAATAACCCGTAGGGCGAATAACTCCAGCCGAATCGAAATAGGCTGCGATGTAAACGTCGGTGGTAACACCATCGCCAACGAGGGTGCTCCCATCCAGGGTGATGATGGAGGTACTTTGAACGAGGAAAGTATGATTATTTCCTGTATTGGTATAACCTATATCGCAAGCGCAGTTGCAAGAATTATAGGTTTGAGCCTGCATAGAGTTATTCCCGATGAATAATCCGAAGAGAAGCAATAACCATGAGATTCTGAGTAAATTTTTCATTTTCATACGGATAATAAAGTGTTTGTTTATTTAAACGCAAATATATTTTATTAATTGATTTCAGACCAATAATGCAGCTAATTACAAGACTCGTGTTTGGTTTTTTTTCTTTGCCCGCTATTACAGACAATCATCCCCTAAAATGGTTGTCGGTAAAGATATTAAGATTGGAAGTATGCCGTTGGGAAATTAACCAGGAAAACCTTTTCTCTGCCTCGTGTTACTGCGGTGTATAACCAACGAAGGTATTCTCGGTCCATTTGGCTTTCGTCGATAAACCCTTGATCGACATACACATGCTTCCATTGTCCTCCTTGGGCTTTGTGACAGGTAACCGCATAAGCAAATTTAACTTGCAGTGCATTGAAATAGGAATCCGATTTTAAAGCTTTATAAATCTGGGCTTTACTTCCTAAGTCAGCATAATCTTCCAATACCTGTTCATAGAAAGATTGATTCTCTTTCTCGCTTAGAGAAGGCCCATCGTGCGTTAAGGTGCTCAACATGATTTTTGCTTCAAATTCCAAATCGCTGTAATCACGCATACTTACCAGCACATCGGCGAATCGTAATCCATACAAATCTTGGTAAGCTCGAATGCGCTTTACTTCTAAAATATCGCCGTTGGCAATAAATCCGGTGGATGCGTACTCTTCGGGTAACCAGAAATAGTTGTTCTTCACAACAAGCAACAAATCGCCCGGCGATAGCTCTGAATCCCGCCACAAAATCTGATTTCGAATCCCTTGATTATACAGATTCGCTCGTTTATTCGACCGACAAACCACCATCGTTTCTTCCATTCCTTCCCGGTCGTATGAACTAGAAATACTTTCGATTAAATCTTCGCCCGAAAGCGGAATGAAATCCCTAAAGCCATCAACCTTAAAAGTTGGTCTGCCGGCTTTCCCTTCCCGAAGGAGATCGCGCAGGGAAGTGGCATTCGTGAGGATACCCGAACCTTCGCCTTGCCGCACCACATCGGTGAGTGTAAGGTATTGGCATTGCAATCCATACGCTTCAATGGCTTCTTGCTCGAGCGCCGGACTCTGATTTACACCCACTGGTGGCAGCTGGGCTAAATCGCCAACTAATATCAGTTTGCTGTTATCGCCTGAGAATGTGTACTCGATTAAATCGTCGAGCAATCGACCCGAACCAAAAATTCCTCCTTCCATCGACTGATTCGAAATCATCGAGGCTTCGTCTACGATGAAGATCGTGCTTTTGTGCAGGTTCTGACTCAACCCAAATCCACTGGATTGATCCACCGCGTTTTTTTGTCTATAGATTTGTTTGTGAATGGTAAAAGCTTGTTTTTGAGCAATATTGCTCAATACTTTGGCTGCTCTACCTGTCGGAGCCATAAGCACGGAATTCGTCTCGTAGCTTGCTAGCGCTTTTACAAAGGCATGGATGAGAGAAGTCTTTCCGGTACCAGCATATCCATTGATAATCAATACCTGATGCTCATTGTATTCAACCATAAACCGACTAAACTGATGAATGGCATAGCGCTGAGAAGGGGTAGGAGAAAAACCTAAAAAACCCGTTATGGCTTCGGAAAAAAGAGATGTTAACATTATGCTATATAATTATTTTAAGCTCCAAAAGTCTTGCAAAAAAAGTTTAATTTTGCCCAATATCATTAAAAAATTAGATAATGACTGTCTACATTCTAATCGCCGTTTTGGCAATTGCTTTAGGGATTTTTGTTTATTGGCTTTTAGTGAAAGTGCCTGCATTGAAACCCGTTCTTTATGTGGTTCTTCCCATCGCCATCGTTGCTCTTACCTACTACATTTACAAAGGGATCGACGAACCAATTCAGTTTGAAAAGGAAAAAGCTAAACGCTACGAAGTTGTTAAGCAAAACTTAATCGATATTCGTACGGCACAGGAAGCCTATATCAAAATTCACGGTGTTTATGCCGATAATTTAGATACCCTCATTGCCTCGGTAAAAAATGATAGCCTGCCCAATGTTCGCGCAATCGGTTCAGTGCCGGATAGTCTGCTGGAAAAAGGTTATACCGAAAAAAGAGCCGCTCAGGAAGGAATCATTATCCGCGATACTATTTTGGAGCCAATTCTTGCCTCTGCCTTTCCTAAAAATTATCCCATCGATTCACTGAAATTCGTTCCATTCTCCAGCGGACTGGAATTCGAACTGGAACGGGGTGTAATCGAAACTGCTTCTAAAGTGAAAGTACAAGTGTTCGAAGCTCGTGCTCCTTTCGATTGGTGGCTCAAAGGTTTAAATGAACAGTTAATTATCAACTTAAATGAGCAACGTCGCTTGAACGACCAATACGAAGGCCTTAAAGTTGGAAGCCTTACCGAAACCAATAATAATGCAGGAAATTGGGAATAAGCCCCATGACGACTTCTTTCCCGCTGATTGATTCGAGTTACAGTATTAGTCGGATAAAAAATTATGAATTATCCATTCAGTTAAAGCTGAATGGATTTTCTTTTTTTATCTACGATGCAATTGCGGCTAAATGGGTGTATGCAAACGATATTCTCTTGCCAGAAAAGGTCGATATCCCTCATAAACTGAGTAATGAATATTATTGCCAGTTTCTGTACGATGCCTTGCTCGCAAGCTTCCCGTTCGAAACAAATTTTCGTGCTATCCGAATCCTCTTTCATCAGCCCGAAGTGATGCTCGTTCCTCAAGCGCTCACCAATCCCACTGGGCATGAATTACTCTTTATGTTGCAGTTCCCCGATCTAAATGATGGATTTGTCGAGGAAAATTTGCTTCAAAATATGGATGCAAAACTGGTGTTTGCCTTGAGCGATTGTCTGTACCGAATGCTTCAGAATCAATTCCCTGGGGCTAAGCTCTATCATGCTCTTTTCCCACTCATAAGCCTAGCCAATCGCTATCCGAAAAAATCCGATTCCTATCATTTCTTTCTCGATATTCAATCGGGAGTCTTTCATTTGGCTATCTGGCGCGGAAACGAATTTCTACTGGCTCAATCGCAGATATTCAAAACCTTCGACGAGTGCCTTTATCAATTAGCTTCCATACGTTCGGTATATGTCGATGATGCTAAGAAATTTCATCTTCTTTATAGTGGCGATGGTTTCTCTTACTCGGATTGGACCAGCTGGGCCAATTCCTATTTCGATACGCTAAGCTGGTGGCCTAACACTGAAACAGGAACGCTGTCAGCTACTCTCACGGAACTAAACCCCCTGCGATACAATCTGTTAATGAGCCTGAAATCATGCGAATCATAAGTGGAACTCATGGAGGAAGGCTCATCAAGCCTCCCACCTATTTTAAAGCCAGACCTACTACCGATCTTGCTAAGGAGGCTTTGTTTAATATTTTAAGCCACTCCATTGATCTTGATGGCATAGCGGTTCTCGATTTATTTGCAGGGACCGGGAGTATAAGTTACGAATTTGCTTCACGCGGAGCCACCGAAGTAATTTGTGTTGAGAAAAATTCCCGGTATGCCGCTTTTATCGAAAAACAAGCATCCGATTTCAACCTAAATGCTATTCGAGTAATCCGAACGGATGCTTTTCGTTTCTTGAAAGAAAAACAAGAAGGCTTCGATGTCATTTTTGCCGATCCGCCTTACGACTTAAAAGAACTTCAAGCTCTTCCGAATGCAGTTTTTCAACAGAACCACCTGAAGGAAGGAGGTTTGTTTATTCTGGAGCATCCTTCGGAGTACGACTTTTCAAAACACCCGCATTTCTCTGAATTGCGGCGTTACAGTAAAGTGCATTTTAGTTTCTTTCATGCCTAATTACTTGGGTTTCGATCTCTTGATTTTTGTGTTTTTTTTATGTATTCCAATAGTTTTCCTTTAACGAGGGTGAAATAATTGGTGTTTGTTGAATATATTTGCATCCAAAATAAATTTGTTAAATATCCTCGTCTGAATTTAAATATTTAAAAATGATATCGGTTCCACAGGCTCTTGAACGCATTATTCGTCAAAAACCTCTTCTATTGGAGGGATTATCGGAAGGAATTATCAACTTATCTTCATTGGCTCGAAAAATTCAACCCGATGTGGAGTTAATCCTAAAAAGGGAAGTGAAGATGGGAGCTTTGGTAATGGCATTGAAACGATTTGAACCCAAAGTGCAAAACCTCCTATCGAACCGAATCTTGGAGGTCGTACAAGCGAGTGAGGATATTACGGTCCGGTCAAACTTAGCATCTTTCACCTATCAGAATAGTCACACTTTGGCCGATGCTCAATCGAAATTTATTAAAGACATTGCCAGTAATAAAACCATTTTTTACACCATTTCGCAAGGAGTTTTTGAAACCACCATCATTATCAGTGATACTGTTAAAGAGCGGATGTTCAAGTTTTTCCCACAGGAAAGTTTGATAAATCAAACCGATTCCCTGGCATCGATTACCTTACGTTTACCCATCATGAATAAGGAAATTCCCGGTTTATATCATTTTATTTTTTCCAGGATTATTTGGGAAGGTATCAATGTGTACGAGGTTATTTCCACTACCCATGAATTTTCCATTGTCGTGAAGAACGATTGTGTTGAGAAAGCTTTTTCAGTGTTGCGAAGTCTTAAAACAGGAGTAATGATGCGTGTAGAAGGCGAACGTTGATCTCGGCTTGCTCCCATTCTTTTTCGGATTTAACGAATTCCATACCATAGCTTATGAAAAAGGAACTGATTGTAATGCGTCATGCAAAGGCGGCTCGAATTAATTGGGATGGCGACGATTTTAGTCGGCCCCTTACTTCGCGCGGACTAATCGATGCCGAAAACCAGGCAATGGCTTTGAAGCGCTTGGGTAAAGCCCCCGATTTAATTCTTTTGAGTGCAGCAGCTCGAACGGTCGAAACGGCGCAGATAGTCCAAAAGACTTTAGGCACGACTATCCCGTTGGAAATTGAAGAGAATTTGTACCTCGCATCCTCCAATCATTACATGCATTTTGTGCAAAGGGTTTCGCCCGATGTGCAGCGCTTAATGCTCATTGGTCATAATCCGGGATTGGAGTACTTTTGCAACGCACTAGCCCGCGATAAGCAGAATATTTTTCTAGGAACCTCTACCTTCGTTTGCTTCGAATGGATGGGTGACAGTTGGGAAGACCTCACTTTTAATTCAGCAGAGGTTAAATTGGTGCTCGATAAGAAAGGCTGAAAGCTATTTGTCTTTGAATGGGAGGAAATGTCCCATCTTGATTCGTTTCGTTTTCAAGTAGAACTCATTGTGCGAGTTAGGTTCAATGACCAGCGGAATATTCTCGACAATTTCGATGTCGTAGCCTTCTAAACCTGCTCTTTTTACAGGATTGTTGGTGAGGAGGCGCATTTTCTTTACGCCCATTTCTCGTAGAATTTGAGCTCCCACTCCATAATCGCGTTCGTCGGCTTGAAACCCGAGATGAAGGTTCGCCTCAACGGTATCCATCCCTTCTTCTTGCAGTTTGTAGGCTGCAATTTTGTTGAAAAGTCCAATTCCACGTCCTTCCTGGTTCATGTAAACGATTACGCCTCTCCCTTCCTTATGAATAAGTTCCATGGAACGGTGAAGTTGGTCGCCACAATCACAACGTTTGCTTCCAAAAATATCGCCGGTAACGCACGAGGAATGAACGCGCACGATTACTGCATCGTTCTCGTTCCAACTTCCTTTTGTTAGAGCAACATGCTCGATTCCATTCGAAAGTTGACGGAAAGTGGTGAGTTCAAAATCGCCATAAACCGTAGGCAGATGAATCGTATCGCCGCGGTCGATTAAGCTTTCCGATTGCAATCGGTATTTAATTAAGTCTTCGATTGAAATAATTTTAAGCTCAAATTTTTGGGCTATTTGAATGAGCTCCGGCAAGCGAGCCATCGATCCATCTTCGTTCATGATCTCGACAAGCACTCCGCCGGGTTCTAGTCCGGCTAATCGGCTTAAATCGACTGCTGCCTCAGTGTGGCCGGCGCGACGGAGCACACCTCTCTCTTTTGCTTTAAGAGGGAAGATGTGGCCGGGGCGTCCTAATTCTTGTGGGCTGGTATTCGGATTAACAAGGGCTTGCACGGTTTTGGCGCGATCGTGTGCCGATATTCCGGTGGTGCAACCCTGACCAATCAAATCGACCGAAACGGTAAAAGGCGTTTCGTGCAAGGCGGTATTTTTACCAACCATTAATTCCAGTTCAAGACGGTCGCAGGTTTTTTCAGGTAGCGGTGCACAAATAAGTCCCCGACCATGGGTCGCCATGAAGTTGATAATTTCGGGAGTAATCAGCTCGGCTGCAGCAATAAAATCTCCTTCGTTTTCCCGGTTCTCATCGTCCACCACTATAACAACTTTACCTTGTTTAATGTCTTCGATAGCACTTTCGATGCTATCGAGCTTGTAGGATGGGTCGGCTGACTTGCTAATTTTCATTGTAAGTGTTTGATTTCTTGTTGTTTGGATCGCTAAATGGCGCTCTCGCTAATCATGCTGCGAATTTACATTTTTGAGAGCTATTTTTACGCTTCCTCCACCAAGTTTATAGCTGTTATTAAATACCTCGAGTTGGGAGTGGTTTCCTCGACCAAAAGAATGCAATTCCCAATCCGCTGATAATGTGCCAAACACCCCACCAAGCTGCGATGATTGCCATACCTCCGATTTCCAATTCAACCGGAAATATTTTAGGGTTGAAGATGAGCACTAAGGCTAGGCCGGAGTTTTGAATCCCGGTCTCAATGCTGATGGTGCGACGATCGTTTGGAGCAAGACGAAAAACGCTGGCTAAGGAGAAGCCGGTAAATAGGGCAAGCGCATTATGGATCAAAACAATGAGAACGATCAGATGAATGAACTGGATGAAATAATCGAAGTTATTGAGCAGGGCTATTACCACATACCCTAGAAAAATGAAGATAGAAGTAATCTTTAAGGGTTTAATAATCTTGGCAGTGAAATTTGGGAAACGATGAGCAACCCACATGCCGGCAACTAAGGGGAGTCCTAGGATGATAAAGACGGTTTGAAACATACTGCCCGGTTCAATTTCGATGGGGCGAAATGCATCGGAGGTAGCATGGTACAACCCTCCCCATATTTCAAAATTAAGGGGAGTCATGAAGATGGCAGCTAAGGAACTAAAGGCTGTAAGGCTTACCGAAAGGGCCACATTCCCTTTCCCAAGCGAAGAAATAAAATTGCTGATGTTTCCGCCCGGACAGGAGGCAACTAATATCATTCCCAAGGCGACAGTAGGGGTGGGTTTGATAACTAACACCAAAAAGAATGTTAAGAATGGTAGTAGCAGGAACTGCGAGAAAATACCGACCAAAGCCGGCTTGGGTTGAGCCCATAGTTGCTTAAAATGATCCACCTTAATGCCTAAGGCAACGCCAAACATAATAATGGCTAAGGTGAGATTCAGGATATGAAGTCCCTGAGGATTAAAGTTTAATCGTACAGAGTCGAGGGCTAGCAATGGTTCGTACATAGTTCAATTTATTTAGGTGCCGGGAGCAACTTAACTGCTCTACTAGTGACTGAAATCACTAAGCTAATCATGTATTTCAAAGAAGCAAAATTGACTGTTGACAAAAATAAAATCTACACCTGTAATTCTCTCACTCCAAAGGCTATTTTTGTAACATGTTTGCTATTGTCGATATTGAAACTACCGGAGGAAGCTATCGGAACGAACGCATTACCGAAGTAGCGATCTATCGTTTCGATGGAACGAAAATAGTCGATGAATTCGTTAGTTTGGTGAATCCCGAACGGCTTGTTCCGGCCTACATTACTCAACTCACCGGAATCAGCAATGAAATGCTCATGGATGCGCCCCGCTTCTTCGAAATTGCCCGTCAAATAGTCGAAATTACCACCGATTGCACTTTTGTGGCGCATAATGCAACCTTCGATTATAACTTTATTAAACAAGAGTTTCGCTCCCTCGGTTACGAGTTTTCTCGTAAACAGCTCTGCACTGTCAAGCTATCGCGTAAGCTAATTCCCGGACAACCTTCCTACAGCTTGGGTAACTTGTGTCAGAACTTGGGGATTCCCATTCATGCCCGACACCGAGCCGCAGGCGATGCACTCGCTACGGTTGAACTTTTTCAACGTTTGCTAGCACTAGATGTAAATCAAAAATTCATTGTTGTCCCAAAAACTCTGAGACTTTCCGGTATTCACCCCAACTTAGACCCGGCTATTTTTGAAAAACTCCCCGATGAACCGGGCGTGTACTATTTCTATAACGATGAGGGTGTATTGATCTATGTTGGGAAAAGCAAACAAATAAAATCCAGAATCCTTGCTCATTTTACGAACGAAAAAACATCCAAGGCATTAAGAATGAAGTCGGAAGTGGCCGATATCGATTATCAACTCACCGGAAGTGAGTTAATTGCACTCCTGTTGGAATCGGAAGAAATCAAAACGCATCGGCCCATTTACAACAAAGCGTTGCGCCGTAATTCCTTTCCCGTGGGCTTATACAGCTATACTGATCAATTGGGTTACATTCGTTTATTCCTCTCATCGGCCAAGAATTCGGAGATCCCAATCACCACATTCACTTCGCAAGACGATGCCCGGTCCCGTATGTCGGCTTTTGTAGAAGAATTTAGTTTGTGTCAGAAACTTTGTGGCCTCT
Organism: uncultured Bacteroidota bacterium; assembly: GCA_937954085.1. Classification (GTDB taxonomy): domain Bacteria; phylum Bacteroidota; class Bacteroidia; order Bacteroidales; family M50B96; genus M50B96. The sequence continues at coordinate 459 of CALGAK010000064.1, read as the reverse complement.
ACCAAAGTCAGACAGCCTGCTTTCATCATGGAATTGGTCAGTGCAACGGAGCTTGCGTTCAGGAAGAAGACCCGGAAGACTACAACAGTCGAGTTCAATCCTTTTTGCGCTTATTCCAATTAGGCGAAGAGAATTGTTTTATAGTTGACAGCGGACGATCAATCGAGGAGAAATCAATTGTTTGGATCGAAAAAGGGAAATACATGGGGTATGGCTATTGCGATGAAAATGCCACATTTCAGCATAAGGAAGAGGTGGTTGAATTCCTTACCCGACGCGAAGATAATCGGGATGCTTATCAGATTATTCGATCGTTTTTAAAGCATAAAAAAGTCGAGAGAATCATTCGCTTCTGAAGGGAAGACGGCGAGAGCGATTTGGCGAAAAGGAGACTAGGCGACTTGGCGACTTGGCGAATAGGGGAAAGCCAGTTACAACGAACTGCCGCGCGACTCCTGG
>CALGAK010000063.1 GCA_937954085.1 uncultured Bacteroidota bacterium | reverse complement strand
GGGATATCCAGACCCGGTCCGGGAGTGGCCGCAGCACTCGATCCAACGGTTACCTGAACGCTGTTGGCAAAAGCTATGGTTTGCCACAGAAGAAAAGCAAACAGGGTAAAATACTTTTTCATGTTGAGGATTTTTGATAAGTAAAAGCCACTTTGAACAGGAGTTTCGTTCACCTGCCCGGTATTAAGGTCAAAAGAAGGACTCTTCATAGTATATCGATCTATCATAATTTCAGCTTAAGGATCAGAATCGGGAGGTAGCAAAGCGCTACCTCCCCATTATTCCATATTAGTGGATATAGACTAGTTTATGTTGCTTGGTATAAGTTTTACCATCAACGGTGACGTACATTCGGACGAAATAAATACCACTTTGAAGGTTGTATTCGCTCGCTTGGAAGTTGATGAGGTAGGAACCATAAGCCCGATCCTGACTTCCCAGAGCAGCTACTTCGACACCCAGCAAATCGACCAGACTAATCGCTACGTGTGCGTTCGATGGCAAATCATAAGAGATGTTCACCACATCGCGGAATGGATTTGGATAAGCGTCGAGGCTGAGTAAACTTTCGTCAAACTCACCCAAGCTAAGAGCCTGATTGGCAATTCGAGTAGCTACGATTTCAACTCCCGGAATGAATTCTGCGAATGCATTACCGAATACGTAGTTATCGTCCACAAAGAGCACGTCGTCTAATCCATTAACCGGTGCGATGGTTCGCGCTTTCAAGGTGAATAAAGCTTCGCCGGCGTAACGATTGGCAGTGAGTAACTCCGACCAAACCACCCGGATTTGATTTCCGTCGAGGATGTAATCGAAGCCTTCCAGCGTAGAGCTAATCGACTGAATTTCAACTTTCGTATCGTCGTAAGTCAGGTTCATCGACATAGCTGCAAACTCGAGCGAATTTTTCAGGCTTACATCCCAATCGAACCATTCGTTTTCAGGAACAGTAACGACTTCTCCTTGCTGAAGGGGAGTGTAGGTCTTCGCCAAGTTAAATACATAGTCGCCATCCATATCGCCGGCTGCACGAGCATAGAAGTTAGGCAGCGAGAGGTTGTTACCCACCAAGGTTTGTCCTGAAATGTAGGCTGTATTATTGGATGCAGGCAGACGAGTCAACGCCCAGTTATTGGCACCGAGGCTTCCGTAGTAAATCCAATCGCCAACTGTAAAGGTATTGGTTGGGTTAAGGATCCGGAATTTAGCATTCAGCACATCGATTACGGTAATATTTGGGTTACCACCACTGGTAGTACCATCTACATTACCCACCCGGTTCAGATACGGTACGTTAAACGGCAGGTTAACATCGGTTTGCCAGTAAGCCGGAGCATTGTTAACCGATTTCAACTGCATTGCCAAGGCATCGTTAGCACTCACCCCACCCCATGGTAGGTTTGTATTCACTTGTATTTTCGCGATGTTCTGTGAACCCAAGTTGCTGTTAAACGTGTACTTACCGGTAGCGTCGGCGGTTGAAGTAGCAATCAGATCATCGTTACCATCGTAGAAAGATACCGTAGCTCCCTGAATGGGCTCATCTTCCCGCTGACCAACCCAAGTTCCGTTCTGATTAACAAAACTGAACTGCTGGTAGTAGTAAACATATCCACTCAATTGGTCGTACACAATGATATCTCCATTTACATAGGATGGATTATAATTACTCATGTTGAAAGTACCTCCGCTCAGGTTGGAAGCGACAACTTGACTGCTGTATGTGCCAGAAGCAGCGGCAGCCAACGCACCATTTCCGTAGGCAATATCGACGCTGGTAGCGGTTTCTCCATTTTGGAGTCCACTAATCGTAAACTCGGTCGAGCCTATAACGTTCGTTAAGGTAGAACCTGCAGGTTTTTCAACATTGTTTGCGGTAATCGTTAGTGGTGCTTGTGTGATGGTTCGATTCGCATCTGTTTTCCAATGCGTGGTAGAACTTTCCAGGTGATAATTCTCCTGATCGGAACCACCCGAGATACTAATCGCAGAGTATTCAACTACTTTATTCGATCCGGCATTCACATCGGTAAAGACAGCGGTACGCGTAAAGGCCAGGTTATCACCGGGCACACGGTTATCGTCGAATCCAAGACCGGTGGCAACGTTGGTCCCGTCGTACACCTTGTTATCGGCAGCAAAGTTCGACAGATTCAGCTCACGAGTCAAAATAGTCAAGGTTCCAGCGGTATAGCTGATTGCATAATTGGTACGATCGAACCCGTTGGTTCCTGTTTCTGTATCAGCGGTGAAATTGATATCGTACGTTCCGACATGAGCATCACGCGCCTCTCCCGCACTGGTTAGTAAAGCGTAGGTAATCGTTTCACTTCCTACCATGCCCATTCCGTTGTTGGCATCAACCGTGTACAGCGCAGTACCTAACTCCCAGAAATCTGGATGCTGATTTCCTACCGACGGACCAAATCCGTAGGTTTTGGTCTGATTAGTGGCAATTAAAGTAATCGGACGCTGCTTGATGGTGAGATTGTCGGTGTTGTAAGTGATTTGATAATTGCTGTTATCAACCGTATTTTGATTGATAGCGTAATTACCAACGTTAGCTCCTGAGTTACGATCTAAAGCTCCGGTGAAGGAAATGGTTAAACCATTTGCTAATGAACTACCTACGGCAGGACTCGATACGAAGGTGAGAGACGGATCTGTTTCGCCATAGAATTTCTCTTTCGCATCGGCCGTAATGGTTACCGGAAGTTTATTGATGGTGAAGTTGGCCGGAGTGAAGGTAATGTCGTAGTTACTTTCCATATCGGCATTGCTGGCATCTTCGATTTTCCAGGTACCACGCTGGATAGCATAAGTACCAACCGTTTCGCCACTTACACGTGCATCCACAGCACCCACAACCATATCGCCGCTACCATAGATCGGATTCAAACCGGTTACGGTATAGGTGTAGCTGGCAGGATCAAGGTCGCCATAGGTTTTGGATTGATTCGCATCGACAGTAACTGTAAGCGCTCTTTTAGCAATATCGGCGGTGGTGGTTCCACCTGCTGATACAATATTGTAGTTACCCGCATCGGTTCCGCCGAGAACGATATTAGAGAAGGTAACCGGTTTAGCGGTACCTGCGTGTTTATCATTGAAGGAAACATCGTAGGTAAAGGTAAGGACATCGCCTGCTACCCGGTTATCGGAGAAGCTGGCATTGCTTACAGTGGTTGTACCATCGTAGGTTTTATTATCTACACTGAAATTACTAAAGGCAATTGAGCGTTGCGTAATGGTAGCATCGCCCGTTGCACTATTCGCCAGGGTGTAGTTATTCAGGAGCGTATTAGCACCAGCCGTGTAATCACCAGCATCTAAGCTAACACTTACCGTCCGATTAGGTGAAGTTCCCACATTTTTACTGTTGTAGGTACCCACTGTTTCGGTAATGGTCATCGACTCACCGGTAACCAAGTTCGAGATGGTATAATCAGCAGAAGCTAAGGTAGCAGTGGTATTTCCATCGTACACCTTGGTAGGATTGCCGGTTACGGCCACCGTGATATCACGTTCGGTTATCGTACCTAAATTCTCAGAAACGTAGGTTATGTCATAGTTATCACCATTATTACCATCATTAATGACTGTAGCAGAAGGAGTTAAACCAATATTCGTTCCTACATTTTTACTGGCATAGGTTTGTACCCCTTCATCCGAGACGGCGTCAGTACCGACTAATTGAGCCGTTTGAACAGATGGGTTAACCGGTCCGGTAGTGTTATCGTAAGAATCGGTTGTACCGTCGTAGATTCGCGAAACGGCCACCGCAGTGACATTTATCGGACGTCGAGTAATGGTAGCTATTGTTGAACCGGTCCAGCTAGTGGTATTACCACTTGTATTCGGGTTTGCCGAAGAGATGATGTAGTTATTTGCATCGTTTCCTCCACTAATCGAAATGGTATAACTAACTGATTTTGTTCCGGCAGCGCTATTAGTCCAGTTTACATTTTTATCCGCGAAGGTTGCCGTAGTATTGAAGGTGAGATTATCACCTCCAATCGGACGGTTATCACTAAACGTCAGCGAGGCTGTGGTGGTAGCATCGTAGGTTTTGTCAGATGCATTGAAGTTGCTGAATACCAATGGCCATGGAGTGATTTCGAAGTTTGCACCAACGAAGGTAATAGAGTAGTTAGCCGCTTTATTGGTTCCTCCATTTTCAATGGTTAAGGTTCCCTGACTAATCGCATAGTTATTTGCCACATCTTCACCGGTAGCTCGTGCGAGAGCGCCGGCGAAAGTATCGCCATTTACCAAACTACCACTACTTAAGGTGTAGGCAAAAACCGGATCGGCTGTGCTGTAAACCTTGTCCTGTCCACTAGTAACCGTGATCGTAATTGGACGCTCTTCTACAGTTAAAGTTCCATTGGTGTAGGTTATGGAATAATAATCCGGATTGAATCCATTGATACCGGTAGCATTGCTTGGAACAATATCATGTGTACCAGCTAGAGCGGTCGTTGCTGTACCGGTACTGGTTAGGGTGACACTGGTTACTGATTCTGAACCGGCATAGATATCTGCTGTGGGAGAAATACCGCTCGTTACGGTAAAATAACTTGTACCCAAATCGTAAGTATCCCCATAGTATTGTTTGGTTTGAGCATCAGCCGTTATGGTAATCGGCCTTGCCAATACCTTAATTTTTACTTGAGATCCATACTTTGCAGGTTGAGCTTGATCGACCGCCGTAACCCACCATTCATTCACGTTGGGATAATCAGGGTGTTCAAAACTTGGACGTGTGAACAGGATACCATCGGTAAAGGTGTGGATACCATTATCACCATTGACTCCAACCGTAAAGGTGTAGTCGGCAGGATAATTGGTTCCTACAACTGCTAATGCATCAGTCAAGTTAAAAGTGATTGTTCCGGTGTAGTTGGTTTTACGATTGCCAAGGATATCGATGGCTTCAACAATGACTGTTTGGGAATCTCCATAATAGTGTTCAGTCCAGCCGTTTTGATCGGCAGTACCCCCAACGTTGTACACATTGAAATAGCTCAGAGCAGCCGGACGCACTTCGAGGGTGTTATGAACCGCATTGGTTACACCAGCATCTGGATTATCAAGTGTTGAAGCATCGGAACCGGTAATGAGGTGATCGCCGGCATTGGTTGAATAGTACCAGAAGTTGGCCGTGGTTGCATTATCAGCTATATTGATACTGGTAATCGTATTTCCAGCAGTAGCAGCATCGTGGAAGGTACTCACAAAAGGATTTGTTACCGATCCGTCCGTGTAGAGATAGACTGTTTCAGGAGTGGAATCATCTGTTCCATCCAGTTTAACGACATTGTTCACCAGGTTATCGTATGCATCGTAACGAGTTACTACATACGCTCCTCGCTGTCCACCAGCGATGATGAAATTCGGTTTGGTAGTGAAATCAAACTTAGCCGTACGATTGTGATCGACAGTGATGGAGTTCGAAGTAACCGTTGTTAAAGCGGGATTCGATGTAAAGGAGATGGTAATGTTCTCCATTAAGGTATAGTTTAATCCAGCGTAGTTTACGACACCCGAACTAGCGGTAAGTTCGCGTGTTCCAAGCAGTTCCTGCGTACCATTCGCCGAAGCAGTAATCGTGGTAGCGTTATCGCTCGTAATCACATTACCATAAGCATCGCGGATACTAATAACCGGTTGAGTAGCCAAGGCATCGCCCGCACGCACGTAGGTAGATGGTTCGGTGTCGATGGCCAATTTAGTAGCTGTGTTATGATCAACATCCACTGCCAATCGGTATTCATACGGTTGGCTATCAAAAGTTATATTGCTTGAGGCAATACCTTGAGAGGCGGCTGTCCAGTCGGCAGCTGTAATGAATAAACCTGATTCGGCTTTGTAAAGGATCATGGAAGCTGTAACCGTTCCACTTGAGAAAATAAGCGGCGTATTAGAGCCAAAGTTGGTTCCAGCAACTGTAGGATCGGTTGCAGGACTTGGAGAAGCGTTGGCTCCAGAGAAACGGATTTGTTTTGCTCCGGTGAAACCAGTTGCCAGGTTATTGTAGGCATCGTATGCAGTTACCACGATGTCGTGAGCAACGCCCGCTGTAACCGGAGAGCTGCTGGTCGCAAAGCGGACCGATAAACGATTCGGTGAAGCATGTTCGACAGTGGCCGTAAGTGGATAATTGTAAGGTACGCTATTGAGCGTGATACTGCTACCGATGTTTCCATCGCTAACCGTAACGCTTTCGTTTCGGGCGGTATAAAGATGAAGTGTACTTGCATTCGACGTAACCCCATTGTTAAAGCCAACCGAAGTAGCCGTTCCGAAATCCGTTCCATTCACATTGGGTTCCACATAGTAGAAAGGATGGTTTTGTGGATGACCGGTATAGCTGAAGGTCAAGCTTTTTGTTCCGGTATAATCGAGAGCCGGGTTATTGTACTGGTCGAAAGCTTTGATGCCAATAGGAGCATCAGCGCCGGCGACTAGTTTCTCACTATTCCATACCGCGTAAGGCAAGGCTTCGTAGGTAACACCGTTATAAACGATGGTGTTGCTTACCGGATCGTAAGAGGTAACCGACAGGTTTGCTGATGGGAAGTTCGCATGACCAGCGGTGAGAGTACCACCGCCTGAAAACAATTCACTGACAGAACTTTTTTGCGGTTCAGATGATGAAAATGGATATACGGACGTGAGGTGATAGGTATTGGTTCTTATATCGCGGTATAACATCCGTGTACCGGCAGCAGCTGGCACATTAAAGAACTTATCATTTATCGTGAGGGTGGTTTCACCGGCAGGCATATTCGTATGATCGGCATACTCCCGTACCGGGCTGGTAAGCTGCTGGCTGCGGTAGGTAGCCAGCAATGCGGCAGAAGCGTTGGAGACTGTAACTTCCAAGCCATAGTTATAGTCGGTAGCGTGTGTGTAGCGCGAATCGATGGTTCCATCGCTCACTTGCAGATCGACTATATCGGTCCGGTAAAGGATGAGAGCCTTCGTTACTTCTCCGTTGCTAAAAGTCAAGTTGGTGGGAGAACCCAGGTTAGTGCCATCGACGGTTGGATTTATTGAAGGAGTTCCATCCGATGGCCAAGCACCCGTGAAGGTTAAGTTACCACCCGTATAATTGGTTGCTTTGTTATTGAATGCATCGTAAGCGGTGATGGTAATATTCTGGCTTTGACCAGCTGTTTGAGTTGCCGCACCTGTAATGGCCAGGTAAGCTGCGTCAGCTTGACTCACGGTAACGGCCAAACGATTATCGGTCGTTGCATCGACATAGGCAGCAGCAATATTGATAGCCGTTGTTCCAGTATAACTTGGATCTTCAAAGCTACTTGAATGACTAGCAGCGATATTAACCGATTCTTCTTTGTAAAGAACCATGGTTGCTGTTGCCACACCACTGGTACAGATTAGGCTGGTTGTTGTCCCTAAATCGATTCCAGCTATGGTAGGAGTGTAAGCCGGTGCAGGAGAACTATTTGCACCACTGAAAATAATATCTTTTGAGCCTGCAAAACGAGTTGCCACGTTATCGTAGGCATCATAAGCAGTAACCGTTATGGTTTGCGAAGTTCCAGCTGTTTGCGTTGCGGTACCGGTAATGGCCATATAAGTCGGCACATTGTGAACCACAGTTAGCGTGTTGGAGGTTACTGTTTGTAAGCTTCCCGAGGAGAAGAGAATATTCATATTCTCTGCTTTTTGGTAATTCAAGCCGCTAAAAGTAGCGATACCACCCGAAGCAGTTGCAGTTAGGTCTCCTGTGCTAAATAAGTCGGCAGTACCTGTTGCGCCTCTGGCTGCAGTAATAACAGTTGAATTATCCGAAGCCACCAGGTTACCATACACGTCTCTAACTCTTACAACGGGTTGCGTGCTAAATACTACTCCGGCAATAGCTTGAGTCGTACTATGTGCAGGTTGTGTTGTAATGGCTAGATTGTGTGCTACATTTGGACTTACAGATACATCCCAATCGAAATCGTTCGAGGTGGTTTGGGTTCCGTTAGACACTCGGATAGCAGCGCTTTCGGCTTTGTAGAGCGTCATCGTACCCGAAGCTTCACCGTCGGTAAAGTTCCAGACGGTGGTACTTCCGAAATCTATGTCGGTGGTGGTACTGGTCATCTTCGGATTATTCAGAAGCTCCGAAGGATTTGCGCCTGAGAACGTAAGATTTTTATCCCCATCGTAGGTAGTTGCGATGTTGTTATACTGGTCATATAACTTCACGGTGATGGTTTGTGTTCCTCCAGCCGTCATAGTTTGGGTGGTTCCGGTTACAGCGAAGAAATCAGGTGTTGCATGGTCCACGCTTACGGCCAGGCGATAGTCGTAATTCGTGATGACTGGTGTAGTAATCGCACCCACTTCGGCCTCGATGTTCACATCTTCTTCTTTGTAGAGGACCATGGTACCGGTAGCAGCACCACTCGTAAAAGTCATGGTGGTGTTTGTACCAAATTCGATATAAGCACCATTTTTATTGGTTACACGCGGAGAATAACCAAAAGCGCTTCCGGAGAAAGGTGCAGGAGTAAGCGGAGATACATTTGCTCCGGTAAAGATGACCTCTTTATCGCCCACATATCCGGTTGCCAGGTTGTTCCAGGTATCGTATGCCGTAACGGTGATGGTTTGTGAACCACCGGCAGTCATAGTACCGGTACCGGTTACGGCGAAGTAGTTAGCTGAACCATGCACAACATCTAAATCGAGATCATATGCTTCGCCGCCAGTTTGAACCGGGTTATCCCCTGATTCAGCAACGGTTACACTGATACCCGTTTCAGCTTTGTAAAGAACCATGGTTGCCGTTGCAGTTCCCGTGTTATCGAAGGTCAAATCGGTTGCGGTTCCAAAAGCGGTTCCGTCGATTGTTGGACTGGTCGAAGGAACAGGAGATACACCTGCACCCGAGAAAACTAAAGACTTCGTTCCCGAGTAGTTGGTAGCCGGGTTGTTATATTGGTCGAATGCTTTCACCGTAATGGTGTGCGACGTTCCGGCCGTTACTTGCGTAAGCCCACCCGCAATAGTAATATGGAAATAGGCTGGAACAGCTTGAGATACATTCACCGGTAAACGATTCGTATTTGCCGCATTGATGTTAACCGAACCAGAAACGGTTCCATCGTTAAAACTACCATTGGTATAGTTTGCAGCGATATTGGTGATTTCTTCCTTGTAAAGAATCAAAGCGGTGGTTACCTGACCATCGGTAAAATTGAGTGTAGTCGATTGACCAAAATCTACACCATTAACCGTTGGAGTATAGGGAGGAGCAGGTGAATTTGCAGCTCCGCTAAAAGTGATCGATTTATTACCATCGAAGCGAGTCGCCAGGTTATTGTAAGCATCGTAAACACTTAGGGTGATATTTTGAGCCACACCTGCAGTTAGTACGTAGTTACCATTTCCATCGGTAGATGGAACGGTGGCAGCGGCTGTGATGGTGAGATAATTTGGGATATTGTGCACCACGGTAATGGTGGAAGATTCCAACTCAAGCGAACTGCTGGCGAATTCTATTTTAATATCTTCAGCTTTGTTGTAGGAAAGGTTAGTAAAAGTAGCACTACCAGCCACTACCGAAAGGCTGGTAGTTCCTTGCAAGGATGCAGAAGCAGGAGCAATTGCTGTAGCGGTTATAGCTGCCGAAGAAGCAGCTCCGGTATTAACCAGGTTGCCAAATTGGTCGCGAACCGAAACTACCGGTTGTGCATTAAACTCAACTCCGGCAATGGTATTTCCAATTAACGCAGGTTCGGTATCGAAAGCTAAATGAGTGGCAACACCATGAGTCACTTCTACCTCCGCATTGTCGGTGATAGCATTACCATCGAACTTACCGGTAATAGTGGCAGTTCCAACTCCTATAGCATTGAGAAGGAAGGTGGCGGTGTAAGAGCCATCGGAGACATAATTAGCTTCTATTTCGGTATTCCCTGTAGTAGTTCCATTGGCAATTACACCAATCGGGCTAACCGATAAAGTAACCGTTCCACGGTCGTTTACGATTAAATTTCCGAACTGGTCTTTCAGCTGAACGGTAACCAAAGTGGTTTCATCAGCTGTAATGGCAGCATCGGCCACGGTAATTTCGATATCGGTCAAATCCGGTAAGCCTTCGGTTATGGTAACGGTAGCAAAATCAGTTAGCGCTCCTGTTACGGAAGAAGCAGTGCCCGTTCCGGTGAAGTTTCCGGTAATAGTGGCTGTTCCAACACCATTGTTACTGGCGTTGTAAGCTCCGGAAAGGGTTGCTGTATAGCTACCATTTGTATTATTTGTTACCGACGAAAGCGTTCCTAGCGTAGTAGCTAGCGTTAAGCTTCCTCGATCGTTTTGAATTTTATTACCGAGGTGGTCTTCTAACTGAATGCTTATGGTTGAAGTTCCATCGGTTGTCATCGTGGTGGGATCGGCTGTGATCGTGCTCTGATCGAGGCTAGGCAGACCTTCGGTGATGGCAACGATTTCGTTATCGGTAAAATTACCATCGGTAAAGTTAGCGTCGGTAAAATCGGCGCTAGCGGTGATGGTTGCATTTCCTACTCCATGGTTTTCATCATGGTAGCTCGCGTAAAGCGTTGCAGTATAAGCTCCGGGAGTTCCTACGGAATAAGTAGCCGTAACGCTGTTGTTTCCATTATTCGCACCAAATCCACCGAGCGTGGTATTGAAAGTCATCGTTCCATCGTCGGTGAGCCGTGGGTTTGCGAATTGGTCTTTCAGTTGGAGCGTGAGCAGGGTATTTTCGTCGGTTGTGATCGAATTAGCAGTGGCCGTGAGGGTAGATACAACAAGCGATGGTTCATCGGGTTTGGTTACTTCTACCTTTAACTGGGTTGATAAAGTTGTGCCACCAACCACCGCAGTGATGGTATTGATTTGCGACATATCGGTAACCCGAATGCTAGCCGTATATGTTCCATCGTGGTTATCAGTAACCGGAATGGTGATGAGCGAAGGCACACCATTCACAGGCGTTCCATTGCGGTGTTCATCGACCCCATTGAGTTTAACTACCACCGATTGACAGTCGCACAATAGGTTTTCAGGATTATCGCGCGGGATGATGGTAACGGAAATGAAATCACCGGCGATTACATCGGGTGATGTCGGATAAGTGTAAACAGTTGGGTTCGTTGAGCTTGCAGTTAGGGATGGATATTGTGTAAAATACAATTCCGATTTATCGGCATCTTGATCGCCAGGTCTAACCACAATATTCTGCAGTTCGCCCACTTTAAATGCGTCGGGCGAATCGGCAACCCTGAGCCAGTAGTTGCCTACTTTGGGGATACTAACTGCATTTTGGAAGATACGAATACCTCCATTGTTAGCTTGAAACTGTTGCAGTCCGGTTGGATCCTGAACAATCGCATCGTTAGACGATTTAAAATTGATAAAACCGAGGTAATCTCGTTTGATGTTATTGTATTGGTCGCGCGCAGTGGCCCGAACCGAGAACGGTGACCCGGCAGTCACACGTGTACCACCGATGTTATAGACTACTGGGTTTTCATTTCCATCGACCTCGACCAGTTCAAAATTATCGAGCGCTTCCGGCCATACTGTGATTGCGGGGGTAGTACCAGTGCTACCTGTGAGTGTTTCAGTGATGGAAATGGTAGGTGTTTCCTGAGCATTGTAAAGCGTAAAGCCCGGGATGGTAGCGATACCAGCGGTAAAGGTCTGATTGCCGGTACTAACAATAACCGGAGTATTTCCGAGTGGAGAAGGAACCGCATTGGTAGTGAAGGTAACTTCCAGCGGACCGGTAAAGTCCTCTTTCAGGTTATCGAATTCGTCGTAGAGGTATGCCGTAATGGAGAAAGGCGTACCAACCAGGACGTTATTATCGGCAGGATGAGTTGCATAATTGGAGTTGGCCTTGATGGTGTAATAGTTTAGGTCGGCTGAGTTTACACTGATGTTTGATTGCTGACCTTCGGCAGCGGTGATATCTACATCGTTCACTTTGACATAATAACCGGGAGTTTCGCCATATTGCTTGAGGTTCACCCCATTAGCAAAAGTTTTAACACCCAAATCACCTGACAGAAATGTATAGTTAGCAGGCAATGTGGTAGGCTTGCTTCCGTCTAAACTCACGTTATCAGTAGAGAAAGTAATCGTTCCCGTGTAATCGTATTTCACGTTATCGAACGCATCGTAAGCGGTTACCGTAGGGGAAGTAGTTTCGCCAGCATCGTGCGGATCGGCTATTCCGGCTACGGTGAAATAATTCACGTTGGCAGCCGGGATAATATCGAAGGAATTGGAAACGGGTGTGGTAACAACCGGACTAGCCGCACTAGCAACCAGCGTATAGCTCAGTCCTGTTTTATTAATGCTCAAATTATTGAAGGTAGCCACACCGCTAACCGCAGTAACCGTTGTGGTACCGCTTAACACCCCAGCCTGGCTGATAGAAGGATTATTGGAAATAGCAATGGTAATCGGTTCATTATAGTCAGACATTGTATTTCCGTACGTATCGGTGAAACGAACCTGGAAAGAAGCTATGGTTTCTCCTGCACGCGAGGTAGTCGGTTGGCTCACGAAAGCAAGTCTGTTGGCGGCAAAATTAGCAGTGATGGTAGCACTCGTCGTTACACTTAAATCTTGCCGAGGATTATCGGTACTACCATCGCTCCAATTCACGAAGTTGTAGCCTGTATTTGGCACTGCATAAATATTACTTCCGTTGGCATTGTGAGCGGTAATTTCAGTAATTGAAGCTTGTCCGCCGGCAATTGTTGTACCTACGGTACCGTTAGCACCTGCTACATAGATACGTTCGTTGTTGGTATAAAAAATGGCCGAACGCCGGTAGGTTGAAGTTCCGCAATTGTTAGTAGCTTTTACAGCCAGGTAGTAGGCTGTACTTTTGGTTAAACCTTCGGCGATTGCAGTTAGGGTTGGGTTTGTAACGATTCCTTTATCGGTTGATCCTGCTTCGTAAGTAACGGTGCTGGTAGGACCGACTGCCCAGTAGTATTGAATGGTTCCATCTCCTGTCGATTGAGCCCAACTTAGGTTGGCTTCAGTGAGTCCGTCGGCAGTAGCAGGAACAGAAACCGAAGCACTTGCCGGTTGCGAGGCCGGCTGATTAACCGTTACGGTAACAGAAGTATAATTATTACTGAAGTTTCCATTATAGTTCCAAGCATAGTAGGTAGTTGTCACGGATGGATTCACCGACCGCGGGTTCCCGGTACCGACAAATCCAGATCGATTGGAATTAGTGTACCAATAAACCGTTGATTGAGCATTTGAAACACTTAAATTGGTATAGGTACTACTACAAATGGTATTATTCGAAGCACTCGTAGTAGCATTCGTAGGATTAACAGGCAAGGTTCTAAAGGAGATTTGATTGCCATAACCGGTACCCGTTGGGCTGGTAGCGTAAGCTCTCGCATAATAAGTGGTATTCGGACTTAAACCGGTAATACTTACAGAAAAGTTAGCTGTTCCTGTTCCACCGGAAACTTTACTATTCGAAATGGTTGGATTTTGCGAGGTACTGTAAGCGACTCCTTTTGCTGTAATTGTTTCACCATTTGCATTGATAGAGTTGCCTCCAACCGTCACCGAGGTGCTCGTAAGATTAGAAAATGCCACTGTTGAAATTGAGGGAGCCGGGTTAGAAACCGCTTGCACCCATCCTAGCATCGCATACATGAATCGAGTCATCTGGGGTTGCGGCTGCCAGGAAGCGACTGTAATGAACCAAGGTAAAGTTAAACCACCCACTAACATACGACCTTGTCCAATCGTTTTTTCAGCTAAGGTATATTGAGAGGTTTGACCAGAAACAGTGAAAATAGAATTTAAGCCAATACCGGTTATAACGTTATGAGCTACATAGTTACCATAGTAGTTTCCACTATAATAGGCATCTCCGGTAACTCCATTGATAGTTACATTTGTTCGCAATAACGGATGGACGTTGGAAGTGGTACTCGGATAGGTACTCGAATTACTGTAAGCAACCATGTTGTTCGTCAAGATCCGTTCGGAATAAACTCCGGAACTACCAATTTGGAACTTTCCGATACTTTCGTTGGTGGCGGCATTTACAATCAGCGTACGGCCTCCTGAAATCCAAGTATTGATGGTGCTCCAGTTTGCATCCAGAAAGTTCTTCATAGCAGTGGTATTGCTATTACCTCCTTCGATGAAAACCAACGAACGGGTACTGGAAAAAATATTGCTGACATTGCCGTTGGCATCACTTCCATAGATATACTTGTTCCAACCGGTACTACCATACACTGCGTTTAAAGCACTGATGTTACTGGTCTGTCCCCACGGTTCACTGGACGTAGTTATATAGGCGGCAGCTGCTCCGTGACCGGATACTTGGGCTAGCGCCCAAGTTGGGAGGAGAAAAAGTAAGCTGAACAATAGATAGTATATAGTATTTCTCATAGCTGCACGATTTGAAGATTTTGAATAACGAAATCGCTTTCACCCAGTTTGACACTGGTTATATAATTGAATGGGTTAATGCTTAAATCGGGATTTTGACAATTGCCACCGGAAGTATCACCAGCATTTACCGTAACTTGCTTTGGTAAATCGACTAGGAAGAGACTACCATTTAAATCGAAAGCAGAGTCGAAAGACACTTGATAATTGTATGCACTATTATTTTCGACCTTCAACAAGACTTTCAATTCACCGTCGCAGGTTGAATACGACCGGTAGATTTTCACATCATTTTGTTCGGCTAACAAGATCCATGGTCCAAAGTTGGTTTGTCCGTTCATCGAGAACAGTAAACTCATGAATCCAAATAAAATGAGTACGCGTTTCATATGCTATTGTTTTATATTTCTTGTGAATTGATTACGGATTGGGAGTACTTCCTAAAATCATTACCGGGCTAACATTCTGATCGCCTGTGATGGTAACATTGGTTTGAGGAACAATACTTACTGAGTTGTAACTTGTTGAACCAGTTCCATCAGCGTTTAAGGTGGCTGTTTGAGTTTCCGTGGTATTTGCATAAATATTCACGGTAACATCACCGGTATGAAGTGTACCTCCATTGATAGCTGTATAAGCAGCATAAAGGCTATTGTATCCGGCACGCTGAGCTGTTCCGGTAGAAGATTCAACGATAATCTCGTAGATACTCATATCGCCTTTTACATAAGTAATAGTATAATTACTCAAGCCTGTACCCTGTGCAGCACTTGGCTCGATGGATTCAGTATAGGTGCCGACTGCTTTTGCAGCAGTTTCAACATCATTCAGGTAAGTAAGGGTAACACTCGTAACCTCATCGCTTCCTTTCAATTGATTTGCACCCACAGTGAATGCAGTACTACCGGTTGTTGGAGAAGTAAGTGTAACTCCGTAACCTTTTGCATAATCATCAGCAGTAATTGTTAAGCTAGCGGCGTTAATGTCGGCAAGTAAACCGCTCGGCTGGCTGACAGTATAGTTGGACGCTTTTGTACCACTCAAGCTTACTCCTGTTACAGTAACTGCTAGATCCGACCCGATGGTCGCTTGAGCAAAAGTTGCCGCATAACCAGCATGATTGATACTTACATCGTCGCTATTTAAAACACCGACTAAACTTGCGTTCGTGAAATCGACGGTAGCAGTATTCGTTGCATCATAGGTTTTATCGGCAGCAACCGCACCACTTACGGTCAAATTCTTAGCGGTTATTTCACCATCGTTTACGGTGAAATTTATTGGAGCCAGGTAATTTCCGGCATTAGCTCCGGTAATCGTATAAGAGACAGTAATCGTTTTACCCGTTCCAACATTAGCGTTGTCGTAAACGGCGGTTACTTGATCAATCGAAACAACATCGCCAGACACAACATTTTGTAAGGCACCTGCAGTAACTACCGCACTTGTTTGGGTATCGTACTCTTTGGTTTTAGTAATGGTAGGATCAGCAATAGTTAGTTGGAGTTTATTGATTGTTCCGGTAACCGACTTATCCGCCATAGAATAATTCGTTGCCTTACCTCCATTCAATCCATCTGCTAAAGTATAGGAGATGGTACTCGCTTTGTCCGATTCTGCGATATTGGTGGCAAAATCTGTTGAAGAAGTGGTAATAGTAAGGGTCTCTTGTCCTACGTAGTTACTAACAGTTCCTAGGACAATGGATCCGGTAGCCGGTGAGCCATCGTATGTTTTATCGTTCAGTGTGGAATTAGCCGTTAAAGGACGCTGAGTGATAGTAACAGTAACCAGCGTTCTTTCCAAACTAACGCAATTGGTGGTATTCGATTTACCTTCAGCGTAAGCGGTATAGCTTCCTACATCTGTGCCGGACGGAGCTGTAATGCTAGTTCCCCCGGAACTGGCACCGTACCAAACAATAGCCGCAGCTTCGGAACCACTAGGTAACAAGTTCACTTGAGAAGAAGCCGAGCCAGTATGCACGGAACCATTATAAACACTAGTTACATCTGTTCCGGTAGGTATAGCCGGAGCAGGATTGGTGGTGATGGTATGCACTGCTGCGGGAGAGCTAGAGCATCCGCTATTAGCGGTTACTGTTAAGGTAGATGTTCCATACCATGAATCAACCCAATCTACATCATTTTCGAAAGAGAAGGAAACGTTCCCTCCAGCAATACTGGTAGCATCGAGTACATAGGTATAATTGTAATTACCATTAACATTAGACAAAGTGTAAGCTACGGTTTCATTCGACTGGCAACGAGTAGAGGTTGCTCCTAGAGTGAAAGTAGGTGTATCGAGCGCGCCAGATTGATTTACGGTTACTTCGTGAGATGCAGTTTTATCCTGAGCACAAGGAGCGGATGCAGTTACCGTAATGGTTGCACTACCATAGAAGGTAGCCGACCAAGTTACTGCTCCTGTAGTATTGTTAATGCTGTTTCCTGCAGCTATACTAGCAGCATCGAGCGCATAACTGTAAGTAATTGAAGCACTGCCGGTTGAAGTTGCTCCATAAATATCGAGCGTTTCCCCAGCTTGACAACGCGAAGTAGCTGCACCGGCATTGAATACCGGGGTACTAATAATTACCTCTGGGGTTATCGTTAGTGAAGTAGAAGATTGCACCTGCGGACAACCGCCACTTGCGGCGACCGTGTTATAAATGGTATAGGC
The DNA here is from genome assembly GCA_937954085.1 of uncultured Bacteroidota bacterium. GTDB lineage: Bacteria > Bacteroidota > Bacteroidia > Bacteroidales > M50B96 > M50B96. The sequence goes on along the minus strand of CALGAK010000063.1, from coordinate 10,096 downwards.
TTGAGCTTCACTCTCATCGAGATTTACTCCTCCATTGGCAAGAAAAAGAATACCAATTGGATCGGAGGAATATAATCCATGTTCAGCATCTTGATCCAAGACGACCGTAGGATCAGTATCTAATTGACAATAGGATGCATTAGCATAACTAAATCCAGTAATCGATAAGCGAGTGATGGTCAAAGAGGCATCGGCACTCACTTGTGGGCAACCACCGGTGGCAGCGATTGTATTGGTAACAGTATAAGTACCGGCAGTGCTGGCCGAAAGATCGACTTCACCGGTTGAGGTGGAGAGGAATGTTAGCCCGTTGGTCGAGCTGAAGGTACCTGCAGTACTGTTGTTCAGTAAAACCGGAGTAGGATCGGATGCATCGCTACAATAAGGTGTTCCGGTATATTCGAAACTGGCAGTAAGCGGTGTATTGACGTTAATGCTAACGCTTGGCTCTGAACCCGAAACATAATTGCGAGTACTGCTATTATCATCGGTGACACTTAAAATTTTATAAACATAGGTTCCGGCAATGAGGGTCGAATGATTGAGCGTAACACTGCTACCACTTGTTGTCGTTATATCGAAAGAAGGACCACTCCCAATCTGATAAGTAAAGGTGTAGGGATATTGTCCTCCGGTACCCGTAAATGTGACTACCGGGTCAGTTCCTTCTAAACACACATCCGTTACGTCGCTGGCTATCGTTGCTGAAGGTAAACCAAAGATGCTAACCGTAGTGGTCGCCACTAAATTAGTAGCACACGGACTAACCGCTGCTTTGGTATAAGTTACCGTGTACGTACCGGCATCACTTTGCGAAGGATCGATGGTACCGGTGTTAGCATCGATGTTTAAACTAGGACTTGGATCATTTTGACCTATTCCACCCGGATTCACGGTCGGGGAAGCGCTGAAAGTTCCTCCTGTATAATCGTCGGTACCGGTTAAGGTTACCAGTTGGGCACCCTGGTTTTGAGTAAAGGAGGCTGCCGGGTAACTAATGGAAGCGGTGGGAAGCTTCAGGATATCAACGTCGGTTGAACCACTTACCGGTGCACATCCACCCGAACCAGGAACCGTGTAAGTTACCGTATAAGATCCGGTTGCACTTGTTGCCGGGGTAATTTCACCCGTTGATGCGTTTACCGTTAAACTGGAAGGAGACACTGTGTAGAATCCTCCACTTGGACCGGTTTGCGTTACAGAAACAGGAGCAGAAGAAGAACAGTAATTACTGGGAGCATAGGCAATAGTGGGAATAGAGGGAGCCTGTGTGATGGTTATGGTTACGCTCACCGCATTGCTATTACAACCCGTGACAGCTTCTGGTGCATAGGTAATAACGTATTGTCCTGCAGTTGCTCCAGCAGGATTAAAGGCACCAGTGGTAGCATTGACGACTAATCCGGAGGAAGGACTAACCGAAAATTCCCCGGCGGAGGAGCCAACGATGGTAGGCGTAAAGTTACTGTTCGTATTATTACAAAGAGCGATACTCGGATAAACGATATTGGGAGTAATCACCTGGTCGGCTATAACCGCTTGAATGAGGAGGCGGTCACATTGCGAACAACCGTCTGCACCAATGTAATCGACATAAAAAGCCTGCGTGAATTCGATGTAAGGCGTGGTGTAAGTAAGTCCCGTAGCGATTGGTGTCCCATAATTCGGTACAGTATACCATTTAACGTTGTTGGCATCGAAATTATTAGGGCTCCAGTTACCGGTAACGCTGGTATTTTCGCTAACCTCAAGCGTAACCTCTCCAGCCCCGCATCGCACGGCATCGTTACCTTGAATCGGTAAATTGTATTGGGCCGTAAGTGGACCGGCAGATACTAAACCTAGTAAAAGAATCCACACGAATCCTTTCAAAAGGGAAAACGATAGAGTAGAATTTTTCATATATCAAGAGAAATTAGGCAATTGATTGGCAGAATAGATCCCAGCTTGACGTCAAAAAGAGAATCATTGACAAACGGGGTGTAATAAAAAGGGATGTCACCTAATGATACATCAGGGGCATACAAGATGAAGGAATGGGGTAAGGACACACTCATAAGCTTTAGGTCAATTTTAAAGAGCAAAAAATCGTGCTTTTTGCTTGCACTAATAAAGGCCTATGAGAGAGGAAGCATGTTGCAAATCTTGAAATTCATCGGTTACATTTCCAGTAATTTTGTAATGAATGACGCGTTACATTTTTGACAATAGGTCGTTTTTTAAGCATTTCGACTTAGACAAATTATTTTTTTAAGTATTTCGACGTAATTACATCTTCCTTAAAATTGGAGAAAAGGATGAAAAACTGAAATGAAGCTTTGAAATGGCTACCCAAACGGGACAATAAGGGTTCATTCGCCCCATGAATCCAAACAAAAACCTGAATTACAATACATTAATAAGAGTTGTAGTCGTACGATTCAATCAGGTTTAAGGGAATGAGAGAATAAGTCTGTGAGGTTGAATAGCAGCGAAAATCCAAGTAAGTAAGCTTGTTTTACTGACAGAACTGGAAGATGCCAACTGGCAGAAGACCGCCAAAAGATAGGAATGTAGCTGGATGGAGCTAGGTTGGGTATTGCCACGGAAAGGTGTTCAAATGGCGACAGTGGGTCAACATTGTAAGTCTATTTCTCCCTTACTTGTTCTATAAAGATAGTCGGACTTAATCCGGTAACCTGCTTAAAGGCTCTGAAGAAGGTTTGACGATTTTTAAATCCAACTGCCATGGATAAGTCATTGATTCGAATATCGCTTTTGGGTCGAGCCAAAATGATACGTTTTGCTTCGTTGATACGAAACTGATTGACCAAGGAATTGAAATTTTCCTTCGCAGTAGAATTGATAGCGTTCGACAAATATCTTTCGTTCGTTCCGATGGCCGAAGCAGCAATAGCCAGTGTTAGATCCGGATTTTTGTAGCCTTCCTTCTCTTTTAGGAATTTTACAAATCGTTTCAATATTTCGTTGGGAGATTCCGCAATTTCTGTTTCCTCCACTTTTTCAACGGCATTGGAGAGTGGCTCATCGGGGACTACTTCTTGATTGCTTGATTCCAGGCGAGCAGACTTTGTGAACGGGTGGTCACTTTCGAGATTCTTTACACTAAAGCGGAACAGCGATCGATGGGTATCCTTCAGCCTCATCCGATAGAAAATCACCACCCCTAGTGCCAGGATAATGATGATGGCAGCAATCAAGAGGATGATGAAATCTCGGCGTGACCGTTCGTAGAGTAATCGGTTCGCTTGAATTTCGGCATCCTTGAGGCTAATATCCTGCATAATCATCAGTTCAGCCAATTGACTCTCCAATTGTTTTTTGTTCAGATATTCCAGATACTGTGAATACTGATCGAAATACTGAATAAAATCGGCTTGTCGGCCCATCTTAACCGAGATCTTCGCCAAATAATATAAGGTATGCGGGATTCGCTTTTCAATTTTTTGCTCCTCGTAATTCTTCAAGGCATTCAAGTAATCTTGATAAGCTTGCTCAAAATCGCCATGAATTTCAGCATAAATACCATGAATCATGCTCAATAATCCCATACCGGAGGTTGTTTGAACCGACTCAGGTAAGGCCAGCGCTTTGTCGTGATACTCTTTTAGTATCTCCCATTCTTTCACCTTGATACAATCGTTGGCACGGTTAACATATAAGTCGAATAGAGCATAATTATTCTGACTTAGTTCCGCCATTTGAATCGCTTTGTTGATACACCGTTCCGATGCAGCAAAATCGTTCTTATGTTGGTGTGCGATGCTCAGGTTCTGATAGCAAAGCGTCATGTGCAAGGTATCCTGTTCCTCGGTAAAATATTGCAGCACTTTGTTCGTGATATCGATTCCTTTATCGACTTGAATGGTTTCGATATACAAATAACCTACGTTGAGCATTACCATGTTCATTCCGTGGACATCGCCCAGGAGTTTATCGATTTCGGCACTCTTTTGAAAAAAGTAAAGAGCACTATCAATCATGCCCATGATGTTATAGTTTACGCCCAAATTATTATTTGCAGAGGATCTTAGTACCGGGTCGACCTCCGGTTGTTTAATTCGTAATAGTTGCTTGTAAAAATTATTGGAAAGATTGTAGTAACCCAGGCGGTAATTATAAATACCCCGTTCATAATAATAGTTAGCAATGAGATCCATAGCCCCTTGATTGATAATCCAATCCAGTAGCTTATCCCATTCGCGGGTAGCCTCTTCCGGGTCGGACAAAGAGCTAATTGCCTGAACTCTTTGTTTCAACTCATCTTTGAGTGGATTTTCCGGTTCCGATTGAGCCATAGCGGAGCTTATCCACATTGAGAAGACAGCTAGGAGGAGTAAGGGTTTCCACACAGGGTTTAGAATCATTATAAAAGCTTTTGACTTAAAATTTGTTGCGGGAATCATGATGGCAGGGAGGCTTTGATCTCCATTGGCTTCATTGGTCAATTACATTCATTCGTAGCTTTCATAGGTCGAAATGAAAGGCTAGCTGCGAATACAACTGAATCTAACTTGCTCCGTTTGCGGCAATTGTCTCAGAGCGAATTAAACCTTTAATACTCATTATCCCACGCTACCAAATTAAATATTTTTCTCGATTGAAAAGATGAAAAACATCAGGGCGCAGCAATTACCTTAACACTTCCGCCGCTTGTAAGGTTCAGATTCCCGGAAATGGTCAGTTGTACGCCGGGTTGAATGGTAATGGCTTCGGCCGAATTCGTTTGAATATTCAAATCGTTCAAGTGGACAGTCCCGGAGCTGATTATCGGGTAAACCGAAGCAGAAGAGATGGTTACATTTGTTCCATCGCTTGGCACGAAAGCCGGATTCCAATTGGAGTGGCTATTCCAATCGCTTGAAATACCTACCCAGCTCACATCGGCTGGTTTTTCCCGGAAGAGCAGGTATAATCCATTTCCCAGCGTAGGGGAAAAAGATGTAGTTGAAGCATCGACGTAATATCTGGTATTTTCTGGTGACACCAGATCGAGCAGTCCTGTGCTGGCAGCCCGATTACCGGTATAGATACGACCTTGTGCAGAAAGGGATGCGAATTGGATAAGCGTATTAGCACTAGCCTTTACCTGACCTCCTGCCGCTGATCCGGCTGAAACAATTTTCCCGGCATGAACTTCCATCGCCAAGCCATTGGTTTGACCGAGAGTAATGGTGGTATTACCCAACAACACACCGTTTCCACTCAATGCTTCCAGATACAGTTTACCGGGAGCATCGATATTACCTGAAATAGTGATATCCCCCAGGGCGTTTAAATAGATGGAATCACTACCCGACGATACAGCCAGGGAGAGGCATTCCACATTCGACATACTATATAGTACGATTCCACCTTGCGAAGAACTTGCTTCTACTTGTCCGGCAGTAAAAGAAATACCCCTATCTGATTCAATAAGATTCGATTCCCAACCAATACCATTCGAAGCAAGGAAACTGATCTTTCCGGCAGTGGATACATTATTAAACAAGGTAAATGGGTTCCGCAGGATATGGCCGGAATAGCTTTGGATGGAAATATTTTCAGCTGTAGAGGAAACGGTTGTCAATTCGATGTCGTTTGTAGCTCTCAGGGTCACGGTTCCTGAAGGAGCTGCGATAGCAGTACCATTCGTCATGGTCAAGCTGCTGCCCGATTGCAATTCGATATTCCCGGAAGAGGCTGTTAGCTGGGCAGAAGCATTGATGGTAAGAGATGTCCCTGCAGCCACACTGATGGCACTTGAAGTGATATTTGCTTCGAACAAGGCATACGTATTACATTCCAATCCGAATGAGTGACTACCGGAGGCTATTCCCGCATCGCGAATAATTGCATAGCCGGTAAGGTCGATCCCTATGAGGCCGCTACTAGCTGCAGTGGTTGAATAAATTCCAGCTCCTGAAGAGGTTAGGCTACCACCCTGAATTTGAATGGAACCACCACCGGAGCTAATTCCCCCACTTTGCACGGTGATACTTCCAGGATGGTATAGCTGAATGTTACCCCCATCGCTGCGGAGTCCTGCGGTGAATGCAGCCAAGCTTAAATCAGACCCGGACGAACCCAAGTAACCTCCGTTGGTATCGATTCCATTTCCATCGATTGACACATCGCCCGTAAAAGCTAAAGTAACGCTACCACCTGCTGTAACAATGCCGGCGCCGGCTACCGCCAAATTATCTCCAATGAGCACCACACTCCCCGATTCGGTTGTAATTCCCTGATAAAGGATGTTTACATCACCATCATGGTCGATGGTTACACTTCCCGCACCCGTGACCAATGGACCACAAAGGAGGTTGAATGCGTTTCCTATGGACACTAAATTACCCCCACTAGTAAGTATTCCGGCATTGGTAGCATTGGGGTTGCAATCCAGGACTACATTGCCTGAGTGGTTGAGCGTGATATTTCCTCCACCAGAAGATATTCCTCCGGGAGCCCGTGAATTAAAATCGACACCAAGGGAGACAATATTCCCTCCGCCGGAAACGATTCCTGCACCCAGAATTGTCACATTGCCGGTATGACTGAAGGTAATATCACCAATAGTTCCATAAAGTCCGGCTCCATCGATACTCAAATGATTACCCACCGATGTGAAGGTTCCGGTTCCTTTGCTTACTCCCCCATTTTGAATTTGAATATCGCCGGTAAAATTGAGAAGAATATTTCCATTGGCCGAGCTGATTCCATCGGTTAGTAAGGATCCTCCGTTGGCAGATAGATCACCGCCTTCGGTATAGAGATATCCGTTTAGGATCATCGAATCGAAGGCAAGCGAGCAATTCCCCCCCTCGGTATTCATCCCATACGTATCACTGAACGTTAGGGTAGTTCCGCCAGCCTGAATATTTCCCCCACCGGAACGCAAACCATCAGCCTGTATGAGCATACTTCCTGTGAGATTGGCCAAAAAAACACCTCCATCGGTATCGAGTCCTCCCCCTTTGATGGTGAGGCTGGCAGCAGTGGCAGAAAAGCGACCACCGGATGTTTGATGGGTATTTCCATCGAGAATGATCGTTTGGTTAGCCGTAAGCACACACTTGCCACCACTCGTTTCCACTCCATTTTGAGCGAGTGTTAGAATATTTCCCGACCATTCAACTCGTCCGCCATTGCTTGTCCAGCCGGCGGTTCCAAGGGTTATATCTCCATTCGCCGAAGCGACCGAATTGATAGGATTTCCGGTAGTTTGAAGCTCTATTTCAAGCGATCCTCCCGCCTGGATGAACCAAAAGGCCGAATCGGTATGCGCATGATTATAGTTAGCAGCTACTATTAAACCAGACGATGCAGCCGATTGAATAGCAATGGGTGGCAAATTCCCGGTTAAGGCAGTTTGGCTGTTCACCCCGAGGAGAATTTCACTGCTTCCTCCTCCCATTTGGAAGATGAGGGAGTCGAATCCGGCGACATCGATGGTTACCGGAAAGGGCTGAACCGACTGATGATTCAGGCTGACCGATGTTCCGGAAACATCGAATTGAATTCCACCTACTTCCTGAGTGATGTTAAGGCTTTCGCTGGAATTACATTCATCGGTATAAACTAATTTATTCCCTTCGGTATAAATTGAATATCCGACTAATTCAATTTGATAAGCTGGTGTGGCTACAGCTCCAGACCAATCGGCCGAGCAAGCAACTCTTGCCAAGCGACGATACCACGTATTTTGGGTCAGGTTAGTGGGCTGATAAGTACTCGAGCTTGCCCCATTGATATTGACAAATCCCGATTCGGGACCCGTGGTGGATTCCTGCCATTGATACTCGAGGGTTCCAATATAAAAGTCGGCATCCAGAACCGAAGTCAGAATTTGTGTATTCGACTGGCTACAAGCTCGTTGTTTATTAAAATACACCCGAATATTATCGAGGTAACCTCGATCGCCCGCTTCCTGATCGTAGAGCATGGCATTGATACGCGTGGGGTTTGTATGATTAATGGCTAAAGGATTCCAGCCCGCGCTAATATCCTGCAAGGAGGCAGGCGAAACCCAGGTTCCTTTACCGCTGAGGTCGAGGTAGCTAACGCTAATTGAACCGGCTCCGGCATTGGCAGCCATATCGACCTGAATACGAAACCGAAAAAGATTGCCTCCGGTAGCGAGCGACAGGGATTGCAAGACAGATCCACCGGCACCTTGTAGTTGAATTTCACCTGAATAACGGGAACCATAGAGGGCAAAACTAATCTCGGAGGCAGCAAGATGTCCGTTGTTGTTTTCATCGAAGCCCAAAGCAAATCGGTTTCCCCAATAATTGATATCCATATCGAATTCGAGGGTCCAAAAATCGGAACCACTGAAAGTAGGCAAACTGAAATTGGCATCGTTCACCCGCGTACCCCAAATATGCTGACTACCACCTAGATTGGCTGATAAAGCTTTGCTACCGGCATACCACCCCTGATCGCTGTTTTCCAGAACGGTAAGAGCGTTAACACTGGCTCCTCCCGAAGTAACGACTTTCCAGTTATCGAGATTATTCACCGCCGAATTGACAGCCATTCCTTCGAAATCGTAAGAAATCGCTTCGTGGGAAACCACCCCGGCAAGATTCGGATCGATGCAGCAAGGAGTAGTGCTGGAAGCAAAACCCTGCCAAACTAAAAAGGGATACGAACTATTATTGACAGCATTAATTCCCCAGTAATCGCCGTTACCATTGATGCTCTCGTGAGCAAAATCCCAACCTGCGTTGATGAAGGTACATCCATCTTGTAAACTGGTAGCAGTAAGCGTTGTAGCCCCAATCGCGGAGGTTTGATTCGAAAGCGTAGCATTATGAAAATTATTCGAGTACGAACCAGTAAGATCCTTGCCAACAAAGCCATCGTTGGTGGGATTTTCAGCTCCGGTGTAATAGACGTTGGCAACCGAAGTGTATGAATGGACGATTTGGCTGCTATAATTTTCTCCTACAAAAGCTCCTACCCGGATATCATCACCACTCAGCCGGGTAACATTGCTGGCGCAGTAAGAATTGGAAATAATCGATCCTGTATTATTCGCTCCGGCAAGCCCTCCTACAAAGGTGACACCGGATACGCTGGCAGAGCTAACTGCCTGGTCGACAGTAGCTCCGTTCCTATTATCGCCGATAATTCCTCCAACGAATTGATTTCCGGTAACTGTACCGGAGCTAACCACCGAGCGAACAAGGCTATTGGTACCGTGATGGCCCACCACTATACCCACCCAATTTACGCCGCTCATGGAAGCATTCGGAAGTTGAAGATCTTGGATAGTAGCCCCTTGAGTTTTACCAAAAAGCCCGATATTGTTAGATGCAGGACGGTTAGCATAGAGATTACTTATGGTACGAAATTGTCCTTTCCACGAACCAGTAAAAGGAACCGTAGCGTCGCCAATGGGCAGCCAGCCAGCTCCCTCGTTAAAGCACTGATTGGCAGTGGACGAAGCATCGATATTCGCTGTTTGACGGTAATGATAGGACCAGCGTGTAGCATCTTCCGACACCCAGACCAAATTACTCAAAGAATTAATTTCGAAGGGATTGAGTTCAGTTCCATCGCCGACAGCTGGGGCGAGTGAATTAACCGGAATCGGCAATACTTCGATTACTCCACTCAGGTTACTGAGGTAATCGGTCCCGGCAAGAGAGGCGATTAGCAAGAAATGGCTGGTCCCGACGGTGGCGGTGGAGGGCGAGTAGCTGGCGTTGGTTGCCCCGTTTAAGGTCTGAATCGATCGTAGGTAGATGGAGAAAAGGTAATCTTCGCCAGCGCTATAATCAGCGCGCCCACCCGCATACGTGGAACCCGTTTGAAGCTCAAAGCTACCCGTTCCATCGTGCAGATACAAGGTAAAAACCTCGCCTGAACTAACCGGAATCGTGTAATCGAGAGCGATATTCAAACTAGTGTTTGTTAAGGTGAAGCCTTGCGTATGGATGAGTGTTCCTGCAATCCCTTCCCCTTTATAAATGCTAAGGTTTTTGCTACCACTTCCGGCAACAAACTCCAAACTGATAGAGGATAATAGACCCGAAGCACCGGTAGTAAAAGACTGCCAGGCAGCGCTTATCGAAGGCGAGGAACCGCTCGAGTTAACCGAGGAGGCATC
>CALGAK010000062.1 GCA_937954085.1 uncultured Bacteroidota bacterium | reverse complement strand
GCTTTTGGCTCTTCGCCCAGTCGCCTGGTCGCCATGTCCCCCTTTCGCCTCTTCGCCCAGTCGCTCAAGTCGCCCTTTCGTTCTTAAAGAACACGGATGACACAGATTTGACGGATTTACACAGATTTGATTCAAGACGATATAATTGGGTTCAAGTTCGAGGCTGAAGACTAGCCTTATCACTAATCTCTTTGCGCTCTCTGCGAGACCTTTGCGCCCTTTGCGTGAACCCCCCGTTCAGCATTGGTCGAGATGTTTTCAAAGAGCGAGTGTTGTGTAGTTAATTAGGTGCTGAGCAGTATTTAAAAAGAGGCGTCAAGGTTTATGAGTCCGCTAAGGATCGCGCAAAGGGCGCAAATTTTTCTCTTGAACTGGAATGAAAGCCACGCGCCGGGAGCCGCGCGGCAGTTCGTTGTTGCGGAGTCGCGCGGCGGTTCGTTGTTGCATGCTTTTGGCTCTTCGCCCAGTCGCCCGGTCGCCATGTCCCCCTTTCGCCTCTTCGCCCAGTCGCTCAATTCGCCCTTTCCCCCAGTTGCCTCTTCGCCCAGTCGCCTGGTCGCTGAAGTCGTTCACCCTTCACCCTTCACCCTTCACTCCCGATAGGCTCCGCCACCGGGATCTCCGCTGCGCTCCGACGTTCACCCTTCACCTCATACCTCCCTGTCAGATTGTCGCAATGCTTAACTTGGTGTAAAAATTGTTAAATTCGTGACTCCAAAACGGAAGATTGAAGACAATAATTTGGAAGAAATGGCATTATTACCACCTGAAAGACATGATACCAATACCATAATCTTCGTTTGATTAGGCAAATTTAAATCGTAAACCAATGAAAAATAAAGTAAGCACCAGAGTCCTCCTAGTGGAAGACGATGAAAACTTAGGCGGCTTATTAAGAGAGTATTTACAAGTTAAAGGATTTGATACGGTCCTAGCCTCCGATGGAAATAAAGGCTACAAAGCCTTTATGCAGGACAAGTTTGATGTGTGTATCCTCGACATCATGATGCCGCACAAAGACGGAATCTCACTTGCAAAAGATATTCGCTCCATCAATTCCGAAATACCCATCATTTTTCTCACAGCTCGTTCCATGCAGGACGATATCATTGAAGGTTTTAAAGCAGGTGCCGACGATTATCTTAAAAAGCCTTTTAATATGGAGGAGCTCATTTATCGCATAGAAGCGATTATGAAGCGTTCTCAAAAGAAATCGGAAATGGTGAACCAGGAATTTACCTTTGGCAAATATATTTTCAATCCGAATAACCGAATGCTCACTTTCGATGGTGAACCACAAAAACTAACTACCAAAGAATCCGAATTGCTCAAATTACTATTCATGTATCAAAATGAAGTGCTGGAGCGCAATTATGCTTTGCAGCAAATTTGGGGCGACGACACCTATTTTAATGCGCGCAGTATGGATGTTTATATTACCAAATTGCGGAAATTATTGAGCAAAGAGCCTCAAATTGAAATTATTAATATTCATGGCAAAGGATTTAAACTGATCCTGCCAGAATAGGCGAGTCTAGCATCCGAAAAAAAAATCGGATTCCTTCCTCTTTAATTAAAAAAGCCGGTTATGCATTTGAACATGCTTAACCGGCTTTTTTATATTCAGTAAGGTTGCTTCTAAGAGGCAGCCTTCAGACGTTGTAAGTTCAGTTTTAGTAATTTTTCCTCGGCATAAGCCTTATCTACCTTGAAAGCTTTTACATTTTCCATCGGTAATTTAAACATGGCGTCGATCATTACCGCTTCGCAAATGGATCGTAATCCACGCGCTCCCAGTTTAAATTCCAACGCCTTATCTACGATATAATCCAAGACCTCTTCGGTAAATTCCAACCGGATACCGTCCATTTCAAAGAGCTTGATGTACTGATTAACGATTGAATTTTTAGGTTCGGTTAAGATGGCGCGCAAAGCTTCTCGATCCAAAGGATTCAAATAGGTAAGCACTGGCAAACGGCCAATTATTTCCGGAATAAGTCCGTAAGTTCTTAAATCCTGAGGGGAGATATATTGCATTAAGTTTTTGGCATCAATCTTCTCTTTGTCCTTGCTGGCTGTGTAGCCAACTACCTGCGTGTTTAAGCGGCGACCAATCATTTTGTCGATCCCTTCGAATGCGCCTCCACAGATGAAGAGGATATTCCGTGTATCGACTGCAATCATTTTCTGATCGGGATGCTTCCGCCCACCTTGAGGAGGAACATTTACGACTGAACCTTCGAGCAGTTTGAGCAAGCCTTGTTGCACTCCTTCGCCCGACACATCGCGGGTTATGGAGGGGTTATCGCCTTTGCGGGCAATTTTATCAATTTCGTCGATGAAAACGATACCTTTTTCAGCAGCCGAAACATCGTAATCGGCGGCCTGAAGCAGGCGGGTAAGTAAGCTTTCGATATCCTCCCCAACGTATCCGGCCTCGGTTAGAACGGTGGCATCTACAATGGTGAAGGGAACATGCAGCATTTTGGCAATGGTTTTAGCCAATAGGGTTTTGCCGGTTCCGGTTTCTCCTACCAGAATGATGTTCGATTTTTCAATCTCAACTTCATCGCTTACTTGCTTCTGCTGAAGTCGCTTGTAATGGTTGTAAACAGCCACCGACAAGTATTTCTTTGCATCATCTTGTCCAATGACATAGGTGTCGAGGAAGGATTTTATTTCGATGGGCTTAAGCAGCTTAATTCCTTTTACATCGAAGGATTTTTTTGAACGCAATTCCTCATTCACAATCTGCATAGCTTGTTCCACACAAGCATCGCAAATATGCCCGGTCATACCGGCTATGAGCAAACGCGTATCTTTTTTTGCTCTACCACAAAATGAACATTTCGACATCAAATTAATTCTCCTTTGGTTTGCGGAATAATACTTCGTCGATCATTCCGTATTCTTTGGCTTCTTCCGAGGTCATCCAATAATCGCGGTCGCTGTCTTGCTCCACTTTCTCGAATGGATTACCAGTATGATAGGCCAGTATTTCGTATAATTCTTTCTTCAATTTTTGGATTTCCCTAACGGTAATTTCCATGTCTTTTGCCTGCCCTTGGGCACCACCCATGGGTTGATGAATCATGATTCGTGAGTGCTTCAAAGCAGTTCGTTTTCCTTTTGATCCGGCTGCAAGTAAAACAGCTCCCATGCTGGCGGCCATCCCAGTGCAAATGGTGGTAATATCGGAGGTAATGTACTGCATGGTGTCGTAAATTCCTAAACCGGCATGAACCGAACCTCCGGGGGTGTTGAAATAAATCTGAATTCCTTTCGACGATTCCGTCGAATCGAGGTAAAGTAATTGAGCCTGAATAACATTCGCTACGTAGTCGTCGATTGGTAAGCCCAAAAAGATGATGCGGTCCATCATCAATCGTGAGAATACATCCATCGCAGCAACATTCAATTGTCTTTCTTCGATGATGTTAGGGGTGATGTAGGAGTTGGTGACTTGAACGTATTGGTCGAATACGTTGCTATTGATCCCGATATGCCGGGTAGCGTATTTTCTGAAATCGTCGTTTGTATGCATGGTGTGAGAGTTTTTGATGTATAAACGCTGCAAAATTACAAAAGTTTAGGCTGAAGCTGGCTTGCCTCGATCGATTATTTCCATCGGAGCAGATTCGACCCTTGCCAGCTCTCGAATAATCTCTAATTCTTGTTCTTGTTCGAGTGCCATCAACCGAATAGGACGCCCTTTTGAATTCAGTAAAAAAACGGTGTAATTGTAGATCTGGTCGCGCTTTCCAGTGAAAAAAGAGGTGAATTTTTTAAAGGCATTACTCTCTTTGTAAATCAAGACTTTCGTAACCACAACCGGAAGCTTTTTTTCTTCTTTGAAAAGGGGAAGCCCTAGTAAGCCCATTTGAATCACCATGCGTCGGTCGGTTTGGTGGATGGTAATTTTTGCTTTTCCAAGGCCAACGAACAAGGCCAAAAGTCCAAAAACGAGTAGGGTGAGGGTAACGATGGTTTGGTTAGAGTTTTCGAGACTTTTTTCTCCTCCCGAAAAATTGATTATCGCACCCAAAACAATGAGCAGGAAAACACCAAAGATTCGGGTGCCCGTGGAGAAAATCCATTTTTCTTTAACAATCATGATAGCTTATTTCTGTTTAATCGTGGCTAATATACTGAAAATTAATATCCAACAAAGTTAAGTGCAGTTTAAGTGATGAGGAGGCTTTTGGCTATTGGCTTTTGGCTATTAGCTATTGGCTTTTGGTTGGTTCGTTGTTGTTAATTTTCCCTTGAACCAGAAAGAAGCCACTCTCCCGGAATCCCTGAATTCTAGACTCAAAAAGGTCAACCATATTTTAGGTTTGACATGCTTCCGTCGTTCACCGTTCACCATTCACCGTTCACCCCTTCGTCTCGCGGCCTCTTCGCCGAGTCGCAAATTCGCCCCCTCGAGCACTTTGAACACGGATGACACGGATTTGACGGATTTACGCAGATTTGATTCAAGACGATATAATTGGCTCCAGGTTCAATACTGAAAAGAGCCTTTTAACTTTTTACCTCCGTCGTTCACTGTTCACCATTCACTGTTCACTGTTCACCCTTCACTGTTCACCGTTCACCATTCACCGTTCACCGATTTTCACTTTCCAAAACGCAGCTTAAGTCAGTTTAGTCAACAGCACTTCTTAAAAAAATCCTAAAAGTTTCAATCCCAGCTCCTGTTTAACATTACACGTTTTCAGGATACGAAATAATCCTTATTTTTGTGTTCGAATAGGGGTAAACCGATTTAGAACAGAATTAATCTTCAGGTTGATTTATCTAAATCACAACGAAGATTCTAAATATTAACCGGTTAAAAATTTTAATGATGAAAAAATATTTACTGCTACTTAGTCTGATTGCCAGTGTAAACCTCCTCGTTTATGCTCAATCGTCCAATTTTATCATGGAAGATAGTTTAGGAACCAACATCGGGAATACGGTCGTTCAAGTCGAATCGTTCGATGCTATTAACGAACACGTAAACAGTGTTAATCTGGTAAACCAAACCGGATCCGAACTTACCATTATCGTGAAGAAGTACGAACTATCGCTTAGCGGCGACTCAAGAGTCTATTTCTGTGTTGGTGAAACTTGCTATCCGAGCTTTACGCTTACCTCGCAACCTTTTACTGTTCCAGCCAATGGTTCGCTTAATTATCCCGAAGGATTTGCAGCTCATTTTGAGCCACGTGGAAGCTTCGGCGATTCGGAGGTAATGTTTAGCTTCATTAATAGCGACAACACTTCCGATTCGATGACAGTTACTTACCAATACAGTATCGATTTCGTTTCGGTGAATGAGTTTGCAAAAGTGACCAGCGCAGCGGTTTATCCGAATCCTGCTTCGAATCAGGTTCGTGTCGATTACACTTTTCAACGCGCCGGAAATCAGAACTTCTTTGTTCTGCACAATATGCTCGGTAGCGAAATGAAACGAGTAGCGTTAAGCAACTCCGATGGACAAGTATCGGTTGATTTATCCGATCTGAAACCTGGTGTTTATTTTTACTCCATCGTTGAAAATGGTGTAAGTCAAAAAACCAGTCGTTTAGTCATTAACCGATAGGCTGCGACCAACTTAACGTTGGCGACTCATTGCCAAGAACCCGCAAGACGTTTTGGATAAATTCCAGACGCTTGCGGGTTCTTTTTTTATACGGATGGAGACTCAAATAAGACTTCTGCAAAGAAGCGTAAGTCTACGAAACCCGAAGTCTATTTTTCTTTAGCAAATGGGTCGTTCACAAAGCTTGATTTCTTCCCAAGCACTCAATTTCTAGAGACAGGAATCCTTTTTCTATCAACACTTGATTTTGTGGGCTTTGGACAAAAGTTATTGGATTGGAGTAAATCGAATGGCTGCTTGACAGGGGAATGAATAGGGTACTTATTTTTTCTCAACTTTATTTCGATGCACTTCTGCCAATAAGCTGATGCCCAATTGTTGAATTCTTATGCGCAAACGATTTTTGCCGAGTTGTTCAATGATCCCGGTGCGGCCAGCTAGAGCGCCTTCGGTAATCATGACCTCGTCGTTCTTTTGGAAGGATATGGAGTAATCGGTAGTTTCTTCCAGGAAGCGCTTAATCGTATCGATTTCTTCCTGAGTAATAACCGCCGGTTTTCCCAGGTAATAAACAAAGCGAGTAACACCGGGTGTTTCAAGGACAGGTAGAAATTCTTGCGGATTTACCTTCACAAATACATAAGAGCGAAATAATACCTCTTCCACTTTCTTTTTGCGGTCGCTCCACTGGCGCATCACCATGCGGGTAGGGCAATAGGCTTCGATTCCTTTGTCTAAAAGTTGAGTGTATACTTTTTTCTCGTGACGGCCGCGTGTGTAAACAGCGTGCCAAATTGCGAGCTTCGGGTTTGAGGGTAGTTGATTCATAAGAGTGGGACAAGCATTAGGATACAAAAGTAATCAGCAAGCTTGTAGTTTCATTTTATTGGAAGATAAAAAAAGCGACCCGGGAAGAGTCGCTTTTCTAAATTTTTCCAACTGGCTTATCAAGCGTTTTTACCTGCCAGTTTAATTTTGCGTACCAACAATAATACGTATAGAATTCCGAGCATTACTCCACCGGCAATTCCGAGGTACATTCCCAGCATCCAGTAAGGAACATGCGTATTGCCTCGCCAAAGCGCGCGGGTATTATCCCATTGTTTGGTAAAGCTATCTTCGGGTAAAAGCGTTCCCCATGGTAAAACAGCACTGGCTTGAACGTTTTCGAAGGCAAAGTCTTCTAATTGAGCTAAAACCGTTAGGTTCTCTTCGTTATCGCCAGGAATATCGTTTGGAAAAGGAAGGGAAATCTTACCTTCTTCGTCGGTGAAAAGGGATTCTTTCGACAGAGGAAGATTTCCAAAATAACGCTTTACGTAGAGTCCGGCTTTAGCATTGGCAACCGGGGATTCTTTCCCATTTTCTTGAAGCTCAAAAAATTGAGCAACAAGCATTTTTTGGTCACCTTCCACTTTGGTCGACAAAAGTACGGAGGCTTTTTTCTTGACGACTTCTTCCAGATCTTCGCCCAGCGAGCGAAGGTAAAGGACTAATTTCCATAAGCTTTCATCGCCAAGAGCCTTAAAAGAGGGCATGGTGCCGCGGCCTACAACCAGTTTGTGAAAAATAGAGCCATCGGATTGTTTGCGAAAAGCATCCGTTGAAAGATTAGCTGCTGGGATAGCTCCCATTCCATCGGCGTTTACCCCATGACAGGCCACGCATTGTGTGTTGTAAAGAGCTGCTCCTTCGGAAATATATTTCATTTCCATAGGAAGTGGATTCTCTTTTGCGGCCTCGGCTTCGGGGACATCCCATGGCGGAAAATCGATTGCCAGGACAGAAAAGCCCATTAGTATGGAGACGATTGTGAGGATATAAAATTTAGTTTGCTTCATGATTGACATAAATCCTTGAGTTGATTACTTGAGTTCTTGATGAATACGGAATTATTCTGCCGATTCCGGTTTTTTCGCTTCTTCTTCTACTTGGTGATACCCTTCTTCGTGAGCAATCTCCCAAATAGGAATGATTGGGAAGAGTCGCACAAACCAGGTCATTATGAGCAGCACACCAGCAATAAGAGCAAGCGTAATGCTAATTTCGGCCAGGGTAGGATGATAGACCATAAAGTTCTCCGGCACATTCTGAATGGGGAAAGTGGGGTGGAACTGTGTGGGCACTACAATGAGGAAGCGTTTGAGCCAACCGCCAACCAACACAAAGAGAGCGATGATCATCATGGGTAAAGGTTTGCGGAAAGGTTTAAAGATGAGCAGTATAATTGGTATAATCATACCCAGGATTTGAACGGACCAGAACAATGGAGCTTCGTGACCAACAAATAAAGCTCGAATATGCTCGGCATCGAGTTTCTTCATTTTATAACCAGGAACCAGGAATTCATTGATGTTAAAGTAGAGGTAAACCAAACTAACCAATACCAGCAACTTACCCATCATATCCCAATGTTTGCCTGTGATATAGGCATCGAGCTTGTAGGCTCGCTGATAAACATACATGGCGATGATTACGGCAGCGGTACCGGCTACGAATGCACCCGAAACGAAGTAAGGTCCAAAAATAGTTGAATCCCATCCGGTTCGGCTGTTAACTGCAAAGAGCCAAGAGGTAACTGTATGAATACCCAAAGCCACCGGCATAATCAGAATCATCATGATTCGGTTGGCGCGGTTTAGCAATTTGTATTGCTCATCGGTTCCTTTCCAGTCTAAGGCTAACAGGGTATAGAGCTTTTTTTTCCAACTGGGTGCATCCGTGTAGCGGTCGCGCAGAATCGCAAGGTCAGGAATCATTGGCAGATAAAGCATTATCACGCTCATGATGAGGTAAATGTTAACAACCGTGATGTCCCAAACAATAGGAGATGAGAAACGACCGTGGAGTGGAATGTGGTGTATTCTGTCGGGGCGACCCATATCGACGATGATGGATAATCCGGCAAACATAACCGCTGCAACCGCGACTAATTCGGCAATCCGTGAAATAGGGGTAGCCCATTTAATCCCGGTTAACTTTAGGATGGCCGTTAAGAGAAATCCGACCAAACTGACGGCTACTAGGAATACGAAATTGGATATGTAAACTCCCCAGGTGGAATAATCGCGCATGGCGGTAATTCCTAATCCGGATTGGAGCTGGTGGATGTATGCAAAAGTCCCCCAGATGATGATTAAAATAAGAAAGCGGTCCCACACTTTCGAGGAGAATGAGACCGTTTTAATAGGTGTAATTAAATCTTTGAAGATTTGCGACAATGGTTTTCGCTCAGTGAGCGAAGGAGAATTAACTTCGGCCATATCAAATAGTTAGTTAGATTTTTAGTTCTGAGTGGTCATTCGGTTTGCTTCGTCGTACGGAACGCGCCGGTCCTTAGCAGGTAAGTAGAAGACCTGGGGCTTGGTGCCGAATTCTTCGTGCATGGTGTAACCTGCATTGTCGCGAACCAAATCGCTGAAACGGACCGTTTCACCAGTTGTGCCATTTGTGACTGCATCTTCGTTCTTATCTCCAAACCAGTAAACTCCATTAGGACAAGCAGAAACGCAATAAGGTAATTTCCCAATACGCAAACGGTCGGCACTAAATAGACACTTAGAGATAGTTCCTTTACGTTGTGGAACGTTCAGCTCAACATCGTAGGTTCTGAGTTTTTCTTCCTCGGTCATATCGGGTTCGCTCCATTGGAAGATACGAGCGGAGTAAGGACAACCGGCTACGCAGAATCGACATCCAATGCAGCGGAGGTTATCGATTAACACTATCCCGTCCTGACGTTTAAAAGTAGCATCGACCGGACACACTTTAACGCAGGGAGGATTATCGCAATGGAAACAAGGTTTTGGCATAAAATAAGGAGCGGTGTCGGGAGTGTCCTGCATCCGTAATACATTGATATGATGTTGTTCCGGGCGCAATTCGTGTGCTCCTTGGCACGCTTCCATACATTTCCGGGCGTTTTGGCACTTTGCCAAATCGATCACCATCACCCATTTCTTCCCTGGGATCCCTTCGCGTCCTCGACGTTGGTACTCGCGCAATAACTCTGAATCGCTGACAATTTCTTCAGCCATTTGCAATTTAGCAGGATCAACTTCAACTAAGTCGCCATCGGGACCAATTAAAGAAAGGGTTGATTTGGAGGAGTTAAGATTTGTGGCTCCGAGCGTAGTGGACGTGAATGTTGTTACGGCCCCTGCTGCTCCAATCGTGAGCCCCAACATTTTAAGAAAGTCCCTGCGGTCTTTCTTTTCTGTTGTTTCCGATTTTGTGAATTCTAGCATGGTATAATTTATTTCTATAGATCGTTAATAAATGGATTAAACGCTTTGTTACTGAGGTCAATCGGCCAAAGATAAAAATTCTAAAAAGTCAATTAGGTTTTTACTTAGTTAAATACTCAATTTGGAATTAGTCTTAAAATCTTCCTTCCCTTAACACTCCTTAACAAGCGATGGTTTAAGGGATGACTTACTTTTTTGTGTTAAAATTGGGCCTGATTCCAATGCATTTCTCTAATCTAAAAGGGGATACTACTCGGCTTTCGAATCGATATTCAAACTTTCTGTTAAGAATCGGAACGCATAAGGAGAGTGAAGTAATTTTTATCGTATTTTTAGAATCTTTCCTAAAGAATAAATGACGTATGCAACCGACCAGGTCTGTTTACTTTAAATTACAAACCAGTATTAGTCCGCAGGAGGAACGGCTCGCTGTAGGACGAAAACCTCATAAACTCATTATTGGTTTACCGAAAGAACAAGATCCGAACGAGAATCGAATTGCGCTAACTCCTTTGGCGGTCGATACTTTGGTGGCCATGGGGCACGAAGTTCGAATTGAGTCAGGAGCGGGTATTCATGCGAATTTCACGGATACTGATTTTAGCGAAATGGGTGCCTTTATTTGCGAAACCCGCGAAGAGATTTTTCAGTCGGATATAGTCTTGAAGGTTTCACCATGCTCTCCCGAAGAAGTTCAATTGCTCCGAGGCAATCAGTTGCTAATTTCGGCCCTCAATATTGGAATTCTATCGAAAAGCTATCTCCTTACCTTGATGAAGAAGAAGGTAACTGCCATAGCCTTCGAGCTGATTCGCGATGAAGAAGGGCATTACCCTGTGGTTAGTTCGATGAGTGAAATTATTGGCAGTACTGCCATCCTTAAAGCGGCAGAGTATCTGAGCAATGCTAATACAGGGAAGGGGAAAATTGTCGGAGGGATTTCTGGTGTTAATCCGTCGGAAGTGGTCATTTTAGGAGCTGGTACGACGGCTGAATTTGCAGCACGTATAGCACTCGGATTGGGTGCTGTTGTGAAGATTTTTGACCACTCGGTTGCGAAACTGAATCAATTGCAACGCAATATTAATCAGCGGGTTTTTACTTCTATTATTCAACCGCAAATCCTGCGAAATGCGCTAGCTACCGCCGATATCTTTATTGGAGCCATCGATGCGATGGGTGAAAATTCCCGGTTTTATATTACCGAAGATATGGTTAAGCTGATGAAGAAAGGGTCGGTCATTATCGATACCAGCATCGATCAGGGAGGTTGTGTCGAAACATCGGAATTAACCTCGCATGAACACCCCATTTTTATTAAACACGGTATCGTTCATTATTGTGTCCCCAATATTCCTTCTACGGTTGCGCGGACAGCCAGTTACGCACTAAGCAATATTTTTGCTCCCTTACTTATTCGTTTGGGCGATGCCTCATCGATGTCGAATCTGATTCAGCACGATTTCGAAATACGTCATGGCATTTATGTTTATAAAGGGATGCTTACCAATTATCAGATTGGGAAGTATTTCGACTTGCCTGTAAAGGATATCGATATCTTGAGCGCTTTGCTTTAGCTTCCAGAAAGGATCCGGGAGGCAATTCAAAATTTAGCATTCAATAGTCAATTGCGATGAATCGGGGCTTTCGCTGCGTTCCAATTTTCGCTACGAAGATAATACCCCTAACGGGCTGTGGAATTGGATGACTGGAACTTTGTTCATTATTAATTAATCACCTCAGGATTGCAAAACGAATACTTTTCACTCTTCACTTCCTTCGTTCACTTGGAACACAGATGACATGGATTTGACGGATTTACACAGATTTCATTCAAGTCGATATAATCGAATCAAAGTTCAATGCTGAATATGAGCCCCTCGCTCAGCAATGGTTGAGATTTTTGCAAAGTGAAGGCACTGATTTTAGTTTGAGTTCGCAAAGGTTCGCGCAAAGAGCGCGGAGGATACGCAAAGGGCGCAAAGTTTTTCGCCTAAATTAGAATGAAGGCCACGCGCCGGGAGTCGCGCGGCAGTTCATGCCACGCTCTGGGAGTCGCGCGGCAGTTCGTGCCACGCGCCGGGAGTCGCGCGGCAGTTCGTGCCAGGCTCTGGGAGTCGCGCTGCAGTTCGTGCAACGCTCCGGGAGTCGCGCGGCAGTTCGTTGTTGCTACTTTCGCCCTCTCGCCCTCTCGCCAAGTCGCTATATCGCCCCCTCGCCTAAGTCGCCCAAGTCGCCGAGTCGTTCACCCAGTAATAAGCACTTGCATACCGTCCATCTCAACTACATCTCCAACACGGAGTTTAGCTCTTTTGCGAAATTCGACCTCGCCATTTAATCGGACTAATCCTTCTTCTACCAACCACTTAGCTTGTCCGCCGGTTTCGGCCCATTGAATAGCTTTGAGTAATTGGATTAATTGAATGTAGTCGGTATGGATTTTAAACTTCATGGCTCAAAAAACTGAGGATAATTGCTAACTTTAAATTTCGCCAAAAGTGATAATAAATAACTGATAATCAAACTGAAATTTAATGCTCGATCGTTCGACAATCGATAAAGTTTTCGATGCTGCCAATATTGTAGAAGTGATTCGGGATTTTGTGCAACTCAAAAAATTCGGAGTAAACTACAAGGGTTTGTGTCCTTTCCATCAGGAGAAAACACCTTCGTTCATGGTGTCGCCGGCTAAGGGTATTTATAAGTGTTTTGGTTGCAGCAAGGCCGGGAATGCCGTTAATTTTATCATGGAGCACGAAGGCATGAGTTTCGTCGATTCCATAAAATACCTGGCCAAGAAGTATCATATCGAAATCATTGAAAAGGAACAAAGCCCGGAAGAAAAGGAGCAAAAGAACCTGCGCGAGAGTCTCATGATTGTAAATGCCTATGCGCAGGAGTTTTTTTCTAACTACCTGCATCGGGAAGAAAAAGGTCAAAGTGTCGGCTTATCTTACTTCAAGGAACGGGGTATTCAGCCCCCTATGATTGAAAAGTTTCAACTTGGTTATTGCCCCGACGAAACACGCCTGTTCACCGATGCTGCCCTGAAAAAGGGATATCAGCAAGATTATCTAATCCAAACCGGACTAACCATTCAACGCGATAATTGGTTGGGCGATCGTTTTCGTGGGCGGATCATTTTCCCTATTCATAACCTGAGCGGCAGGGTGGTTGGCTTCGGTGGACGCACGTTGATAAACGACAAAAAAACAGCGAAGTACCTTAACTCGCCCGAATCGGAAGTGTACCATAAAAGCCAGGTATTATATGGCTTGTTTCAGGCTAAACGTGCTATTGTACAGCACGATAAATGCTATTTGGTGGAAGGCTATACCGATGTCATTTCCATGCATCAGAATGGAATCGAAAACGTAGTGGCCTCGTCGGGAACAGCTCTCACCGTGGAGCAGATTCGACTGATTAAGCGATTCACAGAAAACATTACCGTTCTCTACGATGGCGACGAAGCCGGTCTCAAAGCCAGTTTGCGCGGTATTGATTTGATTTTGGAAGAAGGCTTAAATGTGCGCGTTGTGATGTTCCCCGACGGCGAAGATCCCGATTCCTACAGTCAGTCGCATACCAGTTCCGAAACCTTGGATTATCTGCAAGAGAACGAGAAAGATTTCATACTATTTAAAACTCATCTCTTACAAAAAGATGCTCAAAACGATCCGATTGCTCGTGGAAATCTGATTCGGGATATTTTACAGTCGGTTTCGCTTATACCGGATAAGATTAAACGCTCGGTTTTTATTCGAGAATGTTCCCGCCAGCTCGATATGAGCGAAGAAATGCTATACAGCGAGGTGACAAAAATTTTGCGAAATCGCTCCTATCAGGCTAGTGGTCAGCAACAAGCAAAGCCTTCGCAGGGAACATCTACTTCTTACTTGGCTAATCCAAAAGTAGAAAAGGACCTCACTCCACATTTTGAGCAAGAGGTAATTCGACTATTGCTCAAGTATGGAGATGTTCCTATTCAGATTACGGAAGAGGATGTAACTTACGATTATACGGTTGCTGGCTACCTGTGCGAACAAATTGAAGCCGAGGAAAGCCTCAAACTGCGCACTCCTCATCTGAAAATCATTTTCGATGCGGTGTCAACTAGTCAGTTGGAGGGAAAAGCTTTTAATCATCAGGATCTTATTCTTCATACCAATCCGGAGGTAAGTCGAACCGTTGCCGATATTCTGAGTAAAGAGTATTTGTTGAGTAATTTATGGCGAAAAAAAGAGTCGTATGTCGAAGATGAGTCGGAGAAGCTGAACGAATTGGTTCCGGAAACAGTTTATGCGCTCAAACAGCATCGCGTTCAGGTTTTACTCAAAGAATGGAACGATAAACTCAATCATATTGAAGATGATGAGGAACTGATGCAGGCGCTTGCTATGATCAAACAGCTTAGTGCCATTAATCAGCTTTTATCCAAGAAATTAGGCGACCGAGCTATCATTTAATTACCTTAAAATAAAACGTTTATGAAAGCGAGACGCGACGATTCTCTTCCCTTTGTGGAGTCCATTATTCGGGCTTGCGAATCATGTAACCTAGCTATGGTTGATGAATCAGGGCAACCTTATGTCGTACCCATGAATTTTGGCTACAACGAGGGAATCCTTTATTTCCATGGCGATCCGAAAGGACGGAAGAATGAGCTGTTGACAAAAAATCCGAAAGTGGCCATTTCTTTTTCCACCGATCATCAGCTTTATCATCAAAACGAAGAGGTTGCATGCAGTTATAGTATGGCCTACCGTTCGGTATTAGCCTATGGGGAAGTTGAATTTATCGACGATTACGATCAAAAAGTTGAAGCGTTGAATATTATCATGAATCAATATGCCGAAGGATCGTTTCGATACAGCAAACCGGCCGTGCTTAATGTCAAGGTTTTTAAGGTAGCTGTTTCCACCTTTCATGGGAAAGAGTTTGGGAAACTACGAAAGACTTAATTCGTAAGTGAATTCTATCTTCGTTTATGTTGCTTTTTGGGTTCCTACCGGACGTTTGCTGAATCCATTTTTCACGCATTCAGATTCAAACGAAGCGCTAAGTTGCTTACAGTTTTCGAAAGGAGGGGAAAAATTGGTTTCTCACAGATAAACTGCGGGTATGTGGAGAATGTGCATCGGGTTTGAGGCAATTCGAGGCTTACATCCGGGAACAGTAGAGATTCCTTACTGCTTCAAATAGTAGTATAAGCCAAAGCTAACCAGGTTATTAAAAGCGAAACGCTGGTAGCGGTAAACCGTGTTTACCTGACTGCTAAGGGTTCTTCGGACAGGTGTAATGGAATATTGCATCCGGAAGTTGATTCGCAAATCGTCGGTCACTTCGTAAAAAAATCCAATGATACCGCTCAGTTCAAGCTTGCGGAAGTCTTCGTAAGATCCCAAACTAAGCTCTCCAAAAGCATCTTCTTCTTTACTAAATAACAGTACCCCAAGTGCAGGACCGGCCTCGAATTGGAATCGGTTTTTTTTCAGGCTGAAGGTCAAAGGCATTTCTACATAGTTCAGTCCGGAACGGTAATAATAGCCATCGGTTTCGAGACGATTCTCCAGGGCTCCTTTGGTGATATATCGCATTTCGAGTTGACCGGCGAGGTCCTCGAACAGTAAATAGCGAACAAAGACTCCAGCATGAAAACCAGCTTTGTTGTAACCGGATGCCATGTCGCCATCGACTTGCGAACTAAGTGGTCCCGCCATAATCCCTGCTTGGAAATTCTGGCTGAGCAAGCTTCCGGCTCCGAGCAGGAAGATGCTGATTATTAAAAGGAGTTTGTTAAATGCCATCGATATGAAATACTTCTGCCTGAATAATTTCTTTTGTATCGCTGTTGTAAACGTAAACCAATAATTCCATGTTGTCGAGGTTCCAGGTAACACCAGAAGGAACAGCATAGCTAAAATTACGGTTGAAGGGAAGGTTGGCAGGTGTTCCCCAGATAGGATCCTCCATCACACCGGCGCGTAACATGTGATTGTGCTCGTAGTCGTAAACGGTTTGCGAACCATCCTTTTGTTTCGAGATAACCTTATTTTCCAGTAAGCTGGCGACTACATGCATATTCACATTCAGAATACTGATGTCGTTGATCTCGATGCTATATTCCAGCAGGCTATCAGCAGTGAAGTTGGCGCTTGCCAGAATTTCCACATCGGCATAAAGGCTAGCGGTAACTTGCTCAACGAGTTTGATGGCCCAATCTTCGTAATCGAGGTTGTAATTGCCATTCTCTGCTCGACGATTCACCATCCCAATGGGTAAGGCCTGAGTTACCTCGAAGTATTCGCCAATAGCTGCTCCTTCTGGTGTTCGGTAATCGGGGTCCTCTGTTCCAAAAGCTGGCTCAGCAAAGAATCCGTAGTGAATGGCAACCGGAATCACATGGCAGGGATAGCGTTCTACAATCGATTTTAGCTCATCGGTGGCACGAGGACAATTCACACACTGATAGCCGGTAAAATCTTCGATGAGCACTTTACGTACGGGAGCATCATCGTCATAGTTGCAATTAAGACTGTTTGGTTCTATATAGGGAGCCTCAACAGTGTCGCAGGATCCGATGATGGTCAGGGCAAGCAAAAAACTTAGTATTCGGTGCATGATGGTGTTCTTTTAAGTCTTTAAAGTTACTTTTCAAGCTTGTATTGAGGTTGTGCCTCTGTTTAAAAGAATCTTTTCTGGAGGATGATTTTAAGATTTTCTATTCCGGGAGCGATTCCTATCAGGCTGATAAGAGTAGCCTGGTGATTTTTTCCTACCCATTTTAAAAGGTACTGGTGAGCGAAATATTGAATCCATGCGATGCTGGTACTCTTCGGCAAATTCCTCCGGTACAAACTACTCCTTCGCGTTGTTTTCCGTAGCCCACTTGAATGCGGTTCCCTCCGTGAGCATACGCAATGGCAAAGGTGTAATAATGAACGCGCTCCTCTACATTTGGATTGCCATAATTGTATAAATCGCCCACAATGAAGAACCAACCCGGCAAGGTGTACTCAAAGAGCAAGCTTCCCCAGTTTCCTTTATCGCCTTCGGTTACCATGTGTTGCACTTCGGTGCGTAAGGTTTTGGTATTGGTAAAACGATAGTAAACGTCGCCAATCACATTGAAAGCTTCGATTACTCCGTTGTATTCCCCCGCTCCGTGTAAAATATTGTTGTCGTAGGTTAGGTGCTGAACCATGAGTAAGGTTTTCACTTTTCGGTTGAATTTTCGTTCCATCGCCAGGGAGATGTCCTGATAGAACAGGTCGTTCCCGAATCCAATCAAACTTGCCTCGTAGCCTTCGGTTCCGGAGTTGGCTGTGAGAGGGATGGAATCGAGTGGATTTTTCATCAGGCTAAACATCCGGGAATATTCAAAGCGTAAGTCGGTTCCGTACCTGCCTCCCCAAAACGTTTTTTTGGGGATATTGTACTGAATGGCAGCCTGATAACCGGCCTCTCCATTCAGCTGTGTGGCATAGGGATACATGGCAGCAATGAGGTAAGTGTAGTTTCGGGTAAAATCGGGAATAAAGTTGATGAGCAAGTCGTTGATTTTGGCGTTTCGATCGGAGCGAAAATTCATGTTGTCGATCGATTTGGCTGCCACATAAACTCCAAGTCCGCGGGTAGAATAGGAGGCACTGGCTACGAATCCTTGTCCCGGACGATAAATGAAGTTTTGCCCCACGTTTCCGTTCGAATTATCGAGTCCGGCAGCCGATGGATCCGGAGCGCGATACGTATATTCGGCCATGAAGCTGTATTTTCCGGTAGTCACATCGATGCGACCTCCTCCTGCTGCTACGTTTGCGGGTAGCTTGTACACCGGATTGTTGTCGGGTTCGTATTTGCTCACAAAGCTGGCTCCCAGCGTGATGTAGGTAGAGCTGTTATTAAGAGCGCGAATGGCTTCGTTGAGATTCAGTTCGGCATCGATTCCCCGAACAATTCCCTTTCCCAGCACCAGACTAGCCCTATCGTTCACGTAGAGTTGTGCGAGTCGCTGTTGACCGTACACTGCTTTGAGCGTAAGTCCATAACCCATATTGAGTCGAATGCGGATTCCTTGAAACGCATTGTCGTATCCGAGGGTTTTTTCTTCGTAGGTTCGGAGGATTAATCCGCTACCGAACTGTTCGTAGAAGCTACCTACGGTGATGTCGATGTTATCTTTTTGAAAGCCGGCGAAATAATAGGGGACACCTACTCCTTCGTTGAGAGGAAGGAATCCTTGCATTTGGTTAAGGTAACCTTCGAAACGCACTCCACCGTAAAAATTTTTGTAGGAAACGAGGAAGTTGGAATAGAAGTTACTGAGTAGTTTTTCGGGAGCGGCTTCTGCTCCAATGATGGAGTCCTCCCGATAGGTTTGAGCATCGAGTTGGACATTACCGGTAATCACAAGTTGGTCTTCCTGAGCCTGAAGCTGGAACAGAATGGATAATCCGGCAGCCAGTAGCAAGAGTTTGCGTTTCATGGCTATGCGTTATTAAGCTGATGATGAATGATAGTATCTAAAATGCAAACAACGGCATTCGAAGGGAAAGAGTATTTTCTTTGAACCACTTCGAAGGCCGTTGTTACAAAGGCAGATTTCACTATTAATTTTTTGATGCTTTTACGATTGCTTCGTAATACTTGCTCTCGTCGCCGGTGGCGTAAGAGGTGTGTTCGTACACTACTTTTCCTTCGCCATCGAGGACGAAGGTATGGGGAACGTTTACTACGTTCATGGCACGTTTAAACTCTCCGTTTGGGTCGAGCAGCACATCGTAATCCCATGCTTTACCGTTTACAAAAGGAGCCACTTGCCTCATGGAGCGCGAGTTGTCGATAGAAACGGCGATTAGTTTTACACCGGTTTCGTCCATCCAGTCGTCGTAAAGTTCGTTGATTGCCGAGAGTTCTTGCACACATGGCTTACACCAAGTTGCCCAGAAGCTGATGATGATTGGATTTCCATCGTTGGTAATTTCGCTGGTGTTGAAGGTATGACCATCGAGAGTTTTTACTTCGGCTGCAGGCACTTGCGCCATTACATGGGAAGAGATGAATAAAATTCCCATTATCAGGAGAATACTTCGCATAAGTTGATTGGAATAAATTATATCGAACAAAGATAGTAGCCTTATAGGAAAATGCAAGGTTACTCTACTAGCCGAGAGGAGTTAAAGAGCAGGTTTTCTTTTTTTTGGTTGATGGTTTAAGTTAAAGTCAA
>CALGAK010000061.1 GCA_937954085.1 uncultured Bacteroidota bacterium | reverse complement strand
TCTTTAGCCATCTTTTCCAAACGTTCCTGAAAACTAGATTTCTTCGCAGGTTTTTTCTTATTCGCTTCCAGCTTTTTAAGAATCTCATCTTCGTCCACAAAGCGCTTAATCAAGAACATTTGACCGAAAGTGATCAGGTTCGCCAGCAGGTAATAATAACTTAAGCCCGAAGCATAGTTATTAAACCAGAACAACATCATGAGTGGGAACAGGTACATCATGGTTTTCATACCCGGCATTTGCGCATTGGCATCGCCCATTTGCGATTGATTCATCCGGGTATAAATGATGGTCGAAATAGTCATTAAGAGGGTAAACAAACTAATGTGATTACCATAAATGCTACTGAGGATTGGAATATTGGTCGTCCAGGAAACAATGGCATCATATGAAGATAAGTCGGTAGCCCAGAGGAAGCTTTTCTGGCGCAGCTCGATCGAAGCCGGGAAAAACTGGAACATAGCAATCAGGATGGGCATTTGCAGAAGCATGGGCAAGCAACCTCCCAGCGGACTGACACCTGCTTTTCGGTAAATCTCCATGGTTTTTTGCTGCTTAGCCATGGCATCGTCCTTCCCTATATTCTTGGTTGCTTCGTCGATTTGAGGCTTCAGCACCCGCATTTTGGCCGTAGATAAATAGCTCCGGTAAGTAAATGGGAAAAGGACCAGCTTCAACACCAAGGTTAAGAGCAGAATCACCAGACCATAATTACTGATGAACGACCCCAGGAAGTCGAACAGGAGAATAACTGCATAGCGGTTAATCCATCCGAAGATTCCCCAGCCTAGTGGAATAAGTTTTTCGAATTTTTGGTCGTAATCGTTCAGGGTGTTGTAGTGATTCGGACCAAAGTAGAAGTTCATGGCAATGGACTCGTTTCCGGTTCCGTTGTACGGAAGACCTATTTCCGAGCGCATGTATTTAAGGTACTTGCTATTTTCTGCTTGAGCGGTATGCTCCATGTAAGCGCCATTAAAGCCTTCTTTTGCCATCAGGATAGTACTAAAAAACTGCTGTTTATAGGCAATCCACGAAGCGCTGGTGGTCAGGTTTTCCGACTCGTAATCGGATCTTTCCGACAGATATTCAGGGTCTTGTTCAAATGGTCGGTAATAAATGCCGGTATATTGGTTTTCGAACTTCCAGCCTTTTTCCTGACCGGGAACATAATAAGCCCAATTGAGGGTTAAATACCGAACATTCCGTGGAATCACCTCTCCCATATTCACAAATTCGATATTGAAATCGATTAAATAGTTATCGGGTTGGAGGGTGTATTGGTATTCAATGTATTGGTCTTCGCCGGCATATAAACGCATCGATAGGCTTTGCTCGTTACTCTCGGCCCGAATGATTTTCTCCATTCTATCAGGCTTAAAGAACATATCCTGTGTATTAATGGCCAGACGGTCGGTGGTGGAGAATGTAAAACCGAACAAGGTTGAATCGCCATTGAATAACACGAGAGGCAGCGAATCGTGGGTTTGATAATCTTTGAGTCGGGCAGAATAAATGTATCCCCCTTTGGTAGCAATTTTTAGTTCAAGCAATTGGTTTTCGAGGGTAATAAACTCCTCGTCGCCTTGAGCTGCGTTGGCAAATCGTCCGTATTCCGATTCCAGTTTATTCGACAGGATATCTTGATGTAATTCGGGGTTTTCCTGAGCAAGCCTTGCTTGTTCTTCCTGCAGTAAGGCATTCTGCGCTTGCTGCTGAATGGCTAGCTGCTCGACCAGAGCAAGGGAATCGCGTTCGCGGCGGGCAGCTTCTAATTCTTCTTTGGACGGTTGCGTATAAATGATGTAGCCCACAAAAAGGAGGGCTATCAGCAACATTCCAATGGTTTGGTCTTTATTCATGGTTAAGCTTCAATTATTTTAAACAAGATTTTACAAAATCGACAAACAAGGGATGGGGGTTTATAACCGTACTTTTGTATTCGGGATGAAACTGCACCCCAACAAACCACGGATGATCGGGTATTTCGACTATTTCGACGAGACCGGTATCGGGATTGAAACCGGTGGCTTTCATGCCATGCGCTTGAAACTCATCGAGAAAATCGTTATTGAATTCATAGCGATGACGGTGCCTTTCGCTGATATGCAATTCGGAATAGATTCCGGCAACGCGGGTATGCTGTTCAAGCGTGCAAGGATAAGCCCCCAGACGCATGGTGCCACCTTTCTCGACCACTCCTTTTTGACCTTCCATGAGATCGATTACAGGGTAAGGAGTTTTACGGTTCATCTCGGTCGAATTCGCTTGCTGATAACCGAGCACATTGCGGGCAAATTCGATTACCGCACATTGCATTCCGAGGCAAATACCAAAAAAGGGAATTTTTTGTTCGCGTGCATGCTGAATAGACAGGATTTTACCCAGAATGCCACGCTCCCCAAATCCGGGTGCTACCAGAATCCCATCACTTCCCTGAAGCAAATCAAGTCCATTTTCTTTCTCAATATCTTCCGAATGGACCATCCGCAAGTTCACTTTAATCTCATTCGCAGCTCCGGCATGCACCAACGCTTCGGAGATCGACTTATAGGCATCGCCCAACTCCACGTATTTCCCAACTAAACTGATGGTAACATGATGTTTTGGATTGGAAAGGCGTCGAACGAACTGTTTCCACTTCTTCAATTCCGGTTCATCGCCGCTGGCAAGGTTTAATTTACGCAAAGCCGTAATATCGAGCTTCTCCTTCTTCATGAGAAGTGGCACTTCATAGATGGTAGAAACATCGATCGATTCGATAACCGATTGCATATCGACATTACAGAAAAGAGCAACTTTCTTTCGTATATCGATAGTTAAAGGTCGTTCGGTTCGCAGCACTAAAATATCGGGTTGCACCCCATTTTCGAGCAGCATTTTGACCGAATGCTGGGTAGGTTTGGTCTTCAATTCGCCGGCAGCACTCAGGTAAGGAACCAAGGTTAGGTGGATTACAATGCAATCGTTGGGCATTTCCCACTTTAATTGTCGAACAGCTTCGATGTAGGGCAAAGATTCAATATCGCCTACAGTCCCGCCAATTTCGGTGAGTACAATATCGTATTTGCCTCTGGATCCTAGCAATTTGACACGCCGCTTGATTTCGTCGGTAATGTGCGGAATAATTTGAACCGTTTTTCCGAGGTAATCGCCTTTGCGCTCTTTGGTTATAACCGACTGATAAATGCGACCGGTAGTTACATTATTGTCTTGAGAAGTAGGAACATTCAGGAAGCGTTCGTAATGCCCCAAATCGAGATCGGTCTCAGCTCCATCTTCGGTTACATAACATTCACCGTGTTCGTAAGGATTAAGCGTACCGGGATCGATATTTAAATACGGATCGAGCTTCTGAAGGGTCACTTTGTATCCTCGTGCCTGAAGCAATTTGGCCAATGAGGAAGAAACAATTCCTTTTCCTAAGGAGGAAGTTACGCCTCCAGTTACAAAAATGTACTTCGTTCTATTCATGATGTGATTTCACTTTATACTATCGTTCAAAAAAAGTCGTCGTCAAAAGGTATTTCGAAGGATTAGAAGGTGTACGATGCTCCAAGACTAGGCAAAATGGGCAATTGGTTCACCCGTTCGTAGGAAACCCGGTCGAAATAAAAAATATTCTCGCGATTATATACATTGGTTACACTGAAACTTGCCTCCAGCGTGGAGTTGGTCGTAATGGCTATTTCGCGTTTGAGGGTAAGATCGAAACGATGGTAATAAGGTAAGCGAACTTTCTGATCGAGAGAGGTGTACAGGACACCTACCAATCCATTGTCGGAGGTGTAGTCGGCAGCAATGCCATCGGTAAAAGTAAGTTGCTCGTAAAAGCCTTGGTTTTGAAGGGTTGGAAAACCTGAACCTAAGTTCCAACGACCGTTGATCTCCCAACTCAAATCGTCGCCAAAAATGTAAGAGGCCACGAGGTTCACATTATGCCGACGATCGAAAATCGGAGCATAATCGTACACTCCATCAAAACGAGTAACCTTGCCAAGCGAATACACAAACCACAAATAGGTTTGCTTGTGGTCGTATTTCAGGAGGAAATCGACGCCATAAGCATTTCCGGTTTCCAGAATGAAGTCTTTTTTAAAATAATCGGGTTGATCGATATTAGCGGGACTATCGTTGAATAACTTGTTTCGGTTGAGGACAATAATTTGAGGATTGTATTTAATGTAGCCTTCGACTTGAAGCATCCAATGCTTGTTAAAATCAAATTCGAAGCCGCCAATGAGGTGCTGAGCGGTTTGTAAATCGGCCAATGGCTCGCTTCCCTGAAATTCACGCTGAAGGTTATAGGAACCGGAAAGGAAACCGTAGAATAAGTTCACCACGTCGCGATCGGAAATAGCCGAAACCAGGTTCTGCGAATAAATTCCAGCACCCATTTTAAAGCGCAAATGGTCGGAGTACTTGTACTTAACACCTAAACGCGGTTCGAAAGAAGCATAAGGTATGAAGGCATAATAATGCAAACGCAGGCCCGGTTCTACGAGCCATTTACCCGACGACCATTTATAGGTCGCATAACCAGCCAATTCAGTGGTATTTACCTCTTCGCCCGAACCAATTTTGCGTCCAATGGAGTTATAAAACTCGTAGGAAGTTGAATTACCCATGGCTTCCAAACCGTAATTGAAGGAATTATCGCCCAGGAAGTAAGTGAAATCCAGGCCGGCTTTAAAACCATCGATGGAACTGTAAGCAGGTAGTTGATTAATTTCTTGGAACTGAATATCGTAATGCGAATAGGAGAAGTTGGCCTTAATGAGGAAATCCGACATACCGGGAACGAGTACAATGTTGGCTCCTGCTCCTGCCGAATTCCAACCCAGGTTCGAAACGTTGCGATAATTCACCTGATCGCGGAAGTTAAAACCAAAGAGACTAACCTTACTACCTCCGTTGGAATTGAGGCTCACTTTGGAATAAATATCGGTAAAGCTAAAGGGCAATCCGCCACCCTCGATGTAAGAATAAAGAGCTTTAGAGGTTTGGTCGAGGTAAGAGGTTTTGGCCGAGACGATATAGCTTAAGCCGGTGTTTCCGTTATCGCCCATGCGGAGGAGCGGTCCTTCCAATAAAATCTTGGAGCCGAAAGTATTGGTAGTGAATTTACCGGCATGCCGACGTTTGTTGCCATCGCGCATGGTAATATCCATTACCGAAGAAATTCTACCGCCGTATTGAGCAGGGAAAGCACCGGTATAGATGTCGGCATTTCGCATGATATCGCTATCGAAAACAGAAAATAAACCGATGGAGTGAAAGGGGTTATAAATCGTCATTCCATCGAGCAAGACTAAGTTTTGAATTGGCAATCCGCCGCGGATGTATAGCTGACCACCTTGGTCGCCGGTAAAAACGACTCCCGGCAGTACTTGCATGTACTGGGCAATATCGGGCTGCGCACCAATGGTCGGAATTTTACTTATTTGCTTAGGCGACACCTTAATTACAGCGGTACGAACGGCGGTTTGCAATTCTTGTCGTTCGGCCGAAACTTCGACATCGTCGATTTGCACATTCGAAGGGATGAGATACAGGTTCTGAGTCTTCACTTCGTTGGGGCCCAAACTAATGGGGAGTACGAGGGTTTCGTATCCAATGTAGCTCACCATTAACTTGTAATCGCCGGGAGGAACTTGCGATAAGTTGTAATACCCGTTTACGTCGGTAGCTATACCATGAGTGGTATTTTCGAGGTAAACGTTGGTAAATATAACCGGCTCGCCATTGCCTTTATCGTAAACAAATCCTTTGATAGAGCCATTTTGCGCATAGGTTCCTATCGTTAGGAGCAAGCTAATCAAACCAGTCAGGATAAATCGTAGCATGTAGATTTCTTTAAACACAAAAAGGGAACGGGATTTCTCCCCTTCCCTTATGAGTAGATGGATTATTCTTTATTCAAATTTATGAAGCACATCGAGTTTTTGTTTCTCTACTTGAATTTGTTTCCTGGCTCGTTCAATTTTTTGCTTCACGTCGTTGATGAGGCTTTCGGCATTTTTCGTCTTTGCAAAGAAGCCAATGTTATTATCGAGCAACTGAATATCGGCTTCAAGCTGCCGAATGCGATTGAGAATGCGATCGCGCTCGTAATTCATTTGCTTGTTCTTCTTTCCGCCTTGACCGTCTTGCTGAAGGTTTTCGAGCTTTTGCTTGAACTGAAGCACGTTTCGTTTTCCTTCGTCGATTTTCAGTTTTTCGTATTGAGCAGATAAGGCTTCGCGATATTCTTCTTGCACCTTATCTTTCTGTTTCATAGGGACATGACCAATCGCACTCCATTCGTTCTGAAATTCGCGTAAGGCGGCGATATTCTCTTCGGCACTGTCGGACTTTGCATAAGACTTAATCTTGTCGATTAAGGCTAATTTTTGTTGCAAGTTTTCATCGTGAATCGAATCGATATTTTCAAAATGCTTGTTCTTACGGTCGAAGAAAGCATTGCAAGCGCTCCGGAATCGCTTCCACAAGGCATCGGAATGTTTTCTGGGAACCGGACCAATTTCCTTCCAGCGCTTTTGCAAGGCGATAAGCTCCTGGGAAGTTGTTCTCCAGTCGTCGCTATCCTTAATTGCCTCGGCCTGAAGACATAAATCGGTTTTAAGCTGAAGGTTTTCCTGTTGCTCTCCTTTAAATTCCTGGAAGAATTCACGTTTCTTGGCAAAGAATCGATCGCAAGCGGTACGAAAATCTTCGAATACCTTGTTGTTCTCTTTCTTGGTAGCAAATCCAATGGTCTTCCAAAGTTTTTGCAGCTCGAGTAATTCTTCCGATTTTTTATCCCACTCTTTCAAGTCCTGAATAGATAAATCGGCGAGCTCTTCAGCTTTTTCGACCAAAGCGCGCTTGGCGTCGAGATTGGTTTGTTGTTCTTTCTTCAGGTTTTCGAAATAATCCTGATGGTTCTTATTGATGGTGGTGGTAGCTTGCTTAAAGCGCTGCCAAACTTCCTCTCGCTTCTCAGGGCTTACCGGCCCGATTTCTCGCCAGCGATCGTGCAATTCCTGCAAAGCTTTAAACGCTTTAACCACACTAGGCTCGAGCAAAAGTTCTTCGGCTCGTTCGCAAATAGCCACTTTCGCTTCCCAATTCTTCTTTTGATCTAAATCGCGTAATTCCCGATTAATTTTAATGTAATCGTAAAACTGCTCAACGGTATGGTGATAGGTCTCCCATAGATTCTTCATTTCTCCCTGCGGAATAGGGCCTACCTCATGCCATTGATTTTGAAGGGATTTAAAATCGTTGAAGGTTTTATTGAGGGATTCCTGACCATTAATCAGTTCTTTAATCTTCTCGATTATTTCGAACTTCTGAGCCAGATTTAACAGCTTGACTTTTTCCTGGGCGGCCATGTACTCCGACTTCAAACGCTTGAACAAACTTACAGCTTGCTTGAGACGCTCTTCGAGGGGATCGGGGTCGTAGGTAAATTCGGCCGATTCGCCTCCTTCGGCAATAAAGGCACGACGCATGTTTTCAACCTCGGCACGATAAATTTTGTAGTACAAGGATTTAATCCGGTCCACATCGAAGGTAATTTCCTCGATTGGAGTCGAATTTACCTGCTCCTCTAACAGTTCAACCAATTCCTGCTTACTCAACTTATTCAAATCAACCTGGCCTTCAGCAAGTTCCTCTTCCTCTTCTTCGTCCTCGTGTTTTTCTTCGTCCTGTGGTTCAGAAGCTGCTTCGGCATGGGTTTCAGCATCGGAATCAACGGCCTCAACAGGAGCAACCGTTTCTTCCGAGACAGGTGAATCAGCTTCTTTTACTTCCACTTCTTTTTCCACTTCGGGAACTTGAATGTCTTCCACTTGCGTGGGAGTCGATTCGTTTACAACTTCATCCGACGCTGGATCGGCTGGTGCAGCTTCCACTGGTTCGGTCGAATCGGATTGATCCGAAACTGCTTGAAGTTCTTCATTGGGAGAGGAACTTAGTGCTGGTTCGGGGTTAGTCGAAAGGACCTCGCTTTCTTCCTGAATCGGGGTTTCATCCGGTACAGATGCATCATTCGTTGAGAGCGATGATGGGTTTTCGGTGGCATTCAAATCGTGAGGAGCAGGAGTTTGCTGCTCGAGCTTTTCATTATCAGACATGGTTAATAAATTAGTTTCCCGCAGGAATTCAACACAAATGTATCAGTAGCTGCCTAGGGCAGTGGTATTAATTCTCTTGAAAATGAGTATGATTGCTGATTTCTTTATCAAAAAAACAGGCACGAAAATACGGATTCCACCAGTGACTTCCAATATAATCGACTTAAAAAAACGGTGAAGAATTACTGTCTAGAATCAGCTATTTTTCTCTAGCAATCAATATTTTACAAACGAGCTAAAAAGTAGCTCGAAACGAATAAAAAGGAATCGGCGCTCAATTTCTTGCTAGGTGCAGGTAGGATTTACAAGACTTGGTCGACACAGATGGACTGGCAAATAGCTTGGCTGGATCTTGACTGTCCGATGAAAACCCAATAAAACATGAATTGGAGACTTACGTCCTGATTAGGGCTATGCACTTACTACCGTTGAATAAAAAGCTGTAATTAGGATGAAGTTTTAGTCAACCAGGAATTTTCGACCACGTAGCGGGCAAAAGGGAAAGCTCCGGTAAAAGCCGGCGAAACGGCATTCAAGACATGAACCGATTGAGCATCGCCTTCGACCACAAAATCCATTACCAATTCGTGATTGCGTTTATCGAGCAACTGAGCCCGAATACCCGGCTTTCCCCATTCGGTAAAGCCATCGCTATCGAGTTCATGCACCATCGAGGAAGCTAAAGCAACGAAATAGGATCGGCGGTACTTCTTCACTTCCTCCCGAGCCAAATCGCGAAATCCAAAGGCATTCTCTAAAAACAAGCGTGCCTCCCACCCGAGTATTCGACCAACTTCCAACAAGTTAAACCGATCGAAACCTTGGTAGTTTTCTCTCCAAAAAGCAGGAATGGAGGTTGGACCAATTTTCACTTCACCATCTACCGTAAGCGTAAAATGAACGCCTAGAAAAGGGTTTTTCAAATTAGGAACCGGATAAACATTCAAGCTAACCGGAGGATTTACTCCCTTGTATTTCAAATAAATACCTTTAAAGGGAATGATGGTGTAGTGGTGGGAATAGCCAAAATCGCGGGCTATCTGATCGGCATATAAACCTGCTGCATTGTAAATCTTTCGAGCTTCAATTACATTATTCAGACTCGTAATGATTCTATTCCCTTCGATCCTCGATCGGTAAGCCTCCTCGAACAAAAACTTCACTCCTTTAGCCCGTAATTCATTTTTAAGTGCCTGCGTTACCAAGGTGGGATTAACCGTAGCTGTATCGGGCGATAGCAAGGCGTGTCGATAGGTTTTCACATTGGAATCGATGCTCCGAAGCTCGTTTTCGTCGATGAGGGAAACCCTCACTCCATTCGCTTTTCCGCGCTCCAAGAGATTTTGCAGTGTAGCCCATTCACTTTCGTTGCGGGCCACTACCACCTTACGACTTGGGTTCAGCGGCAACTGATGCTCCCGACAATACGCCTGCATTTCGAGGTTTCCGTCGCGGGTAAATTTAGCCTTGAGCGAATCGGCTGTATAATAAAATCCGGCATGGAGCACACCGCTGTTTCGACCACTAGCATGTCCTGCAACCTGGGTCTCCTTCTCCAAAACTATAATTTTAGCCGATGGAACGCGCCGATTCAACTCCCGCGCAATGGAAAGTCCAATGATTCCTCCGCCAATTACCAAATAATCTGTTTGTCCGAGCAGCATGTATCAAAAATACAGGATTTCAATCAAGCTCCAGATGATTTAAAGGCTTGGCCTGTAAAAAAGAATGATTCCAATTTAAAGACGAAAGAATTGCTTTGCGGGTGAACTTCCCGGTATCAGAAATACAAGCGAATCACCACGCGCCGGTTTAAATCGAGGTTTTCGGGAATTGGATTGCCTAAAATATCTTCGTTGGGTTTGAGAGGAAAAGTATCGCCATATCCGGAAGCTTTGAGGCGTTTCGGGTCGTAACCCGATTCAATAAAGGATTTGACGATGTTAGCTGCTCGTGCTGCCGATAATTCCCAATTACTCGGATAAACCGATGAATTAATCGGACGATTATCGGCATGACCTTCCACATCGATTTTAAACGGATAATGTTTCAAGCGGTGGGTTACGCCTACAATCTTTTCCAAAATAGCTTTTCCATTGGGCAAAACATTGGCTTCTCCACTCAAGAAAAAGGAGCTGCCTGGAAACTGTAGTCTCAGCTCATTTTCATCGGCGGTAATAATAACTCTTCCGGCCTCTTTTTCGCTTTCCAACAAAAGGTTCAAGTCGAGCAAAAGTTCCTGCAGCGGATACCGCACATGATCCTCCCCTTTGAGTGAGCTGGTTAACTCCCGTTTTTCAGCTTCGGTCAAGTTCATTTGCTTGCCGGTAATAATCGTTATCAAGACAAAAAAAGCCAACAGGAGGGTAAACGTATCGAGGTAACTAATCATCCAAATGGATTCGGAATTACCTGAATCATCGAGGTTTGTGTCGTATTTCCAGTCCGGCTCCGATTGATTTTTCATACTTCGCTTTTTATGAGCGCCCGGAGGTAATCTTTTATGTACAGTGGAGGTCTATTTTTGGCAATGAGGATGATCCCTTCCAGATAAATCTTATTTCGGTAAGCCTCAATTTGTGCGTAATTTTTCAGCTTATTACTAAGCGGATACCACAGGAATTGCGCTAAAACGAGACCATACAGGGTCGTCATGAGAGCTACCGTCAATCCTGCAGCCAATTGCAAGGGATCTTCAAAATAGTTCATCATGGAAATTAAACCAATGAGCGTTCCGAGCATGCCAAAAGCCGGGCTAGCATTGCCTAGCTGGGATAAAATCTGACTGCCGGCCGCTGTGTTCCGATAGCGGGAATCGATTTCTAGTTCTCCTAAAATTTTCACCTCATCGTAGGAATAATTGGTCAAGATGAGGGAGAACACATAACCTTCGAACGAGTTTCGGTATTTGCGGCTTAGGACAGTAAGGGAATCGAGCCGGTCTTTTTTGAGCATGTTTTGCCAGGATATGATCGTATCGATGCTGCGCTTATGCTCGGCCCGATCGTTTCGTCCGTGGGAAAAATAAATACCAATGGCGCGCAAAATGATGAGAAAATCTTTCGGCGGTCGCGTAACCGCTGCATAATTCATAAGTCCACCCAGGAGGATGAATAAACTGGGAAGATTCAGAAAGCGAGTTTCATTAAACTCGGGAGCCCAGGGATAAATACCCGAAACCTCCAGGAGTCCGAGGGTAAAAATACTCAGGGAAAAAACGATAATGAGGATACTGATAACATTGATGCGCATGGGAGAAGAATCAATCCGTTTAACTTACTCGAACAAAAGAAACACCACGTCAATTCCTTTCTTTTAGGAATGAAAGACCGGATTCACTTGGCCGGTCGGGAATCGAATTACTGGTTTTTCAGAAATGCCTGATAAGCATCGCGGAAACCGGGCAAATCGGCATTGATACTGGCCGGATTGGTCTCATAAGCAAGCTTCCAGGCTTCGACGGCCTCGCGAGTTGAACCCATTTTATACAGAATACTTCCTTTTAAAGCACTTGCATCGGCTGTAAATTCGGTATTAAGCGAGTAATTGATAAAATCGAGTGCTTGCTGATATTTTTTACTGCGGAAAGAAACCTGTGCTTTTAAATAATATTTCAATGCTTGATTGGCTCGTTCGATATAAGAACGCTGAATACTCTCCTCGTCGATTGCCACTGTTCCATCGGTGGAACTATCGGCCAATAAGGCAGGAGTGTCGGCTACCTCTTCCTGTTTGGGTGGTGCTTGCATGCTTTTACCGTAATCGACAATAGCGGTTGATCGTTGAGTTGTACACGAACTAACCGTTAAAAGTGCCATCGCAAGGATGAAAAACGCTCGTGTTAATGTTGTTGTAGCTTTCATATTCTTTTGTCCTTTATCTTTTTTGCATTTAAGAGGCCGATTTAACCAAGGCATCTTTTCTGTTTTCATGATCGACATACGATTTTACCGTACGGATAATCAATAATTTGGCTTCTTCAATCTCTTCGTCCGGTATCATATCCTGATTGGCAATCATTTCCATGATTAACTGCTGCTCACGCTCGGAGCGTATTTGCAACAATCGATCGGCATGCTCCTCGCGCATGTCGACAATCGCAAAAGCGATGCTGCGACTTTCGACCGAAACCAGGGCCTCGCGCAGAATGCGGTTACTGAAGCTGAAAATATGATCCCAAGTGAAAATATGCTTCCGTACCATGTTGTATAAATCGGGATCTTGCTCACTGAGCATTCGCAACATACTACTCTGATTATCAACAGGTAAATCTTCAATAATCTTAATAAGAGAGGTTACGTTTTTATCTTTATACTCCACTGCATTGTTCAACTGAACGTAATCCATAAAAACTTTACGAGCAGTTTGCTTCAATGCTTCCGAATCGTAAAAATCCTT
Source organism: uncultured Bacteroidota bacterium (assembly GCA_937954085.1). GTDB lineage: Bacteria > Bacteroidota > Bacteroidia > Bacteroidales > M50B96 > M50B96. The sequence continues at coordinate 5,688 of CALGAK010000061.1, read as the reverse complement.
TTTACCAATCAGGTATAAAACGCGTCCGGCATTGAGCGGATTCAAACTCTTAATCAATTCCGAAGCCTTTTCCGTAGGAAGATTTTTAATCAGAATAGCGGTCTGCTCATGCGATAAGTCCTGACAAATTCTGAGAATGATATCGTTCGACACATAATTCAGGAAACGGAATTCGCTCAAATTACCCAACACCTCGCTGCGCAAGATATGAGCAAACTCAGAACGTAAGCGTTGAATTTCAATATTACTCAGCTCCAAAAAGAGGTCGCGCTGATCCTCGTAGGCTCGATTCACTAAACCATACATTTCCTTACTCATAAAGGGTTCAAGCATGGGTAAAAAGCGGGAGTCGGTTAAATGAATCAATTGAGCCGCTTTGCGAGCTCCTTTGCTTTCCGATAGGGATATCCACTGATCGAACAAATAAGCAATCTGTTCAGGAGTCTCGATAAAAGCTTTCATCATTTGGTCGAGCGATTCATCGTCGAAAGCGGAACTCATGGCTACACGCTTATCAGGCAACTGAGCATCGATAGGCTGAAGGGCATGACCCGGATTAACCATCACGGCAGATTCTTCGCTGTCGGTGCGGCGTTTGCGCAGTAGATTCGCTACAAATAAGGTGAGGAAAAACCCTAAAATGAGTAGTAATACCCAAATCCATAAATTGGAACGGGACAAGGTGGGCTCGTCATCCTGAGGTGTATTTTTCACTTCGGCTACTACATCTTTATCGGAATACACGCGCAAAGAATCGTTCGAAACCGTTGAACGAACCATTGGCTCCTGGCGTCCGGGGAAAGCATACAAACGCATAATAATCTGATCGCCTCGCTCCGGACGCAAATTAAGCGTGGACGTAGCCATCGTGCGCATTAAACTCACTTGCTCTTCGGTAAAAGAACTGTCGATTAATAAAGTAAGCTTCACTTGATTAATGCTTGTTTTCACATCCTTAATCACGGCCTCGAGCTCAACCTCGCTCTTTTGTGAATCGCGGTCCTTGAGCATACTCTCCGGTACGAAAGGAATGCCGGGCAAACTGGTGTTGTCGGGCTCACCGGTTTCAATCTCCAGCGTCGGAATTTCTTTGCTCTGCTCAATTGAAACATCTAAATCGATGGTGGCAAAATAGCTCGATGGATCGAAGTATAAATCGAGGGTACTGCGCAATTTCTCTTCGTAGCGGAACTTAAGCAAGTTCAAGCGATAATCGTCGAGTTTTTGATTCTCCTGAACCTTTTTGGTTCGTACCTGAGTCGATAAAATATTGTCGCTCTTAACTTTGGTTTCCTGTGGACTCTCTTCGGACAACACGGTAGAAAAGAATTTATCTAAATCGAGTGGCGGATTGGAAACCACCACCGAATCTTGTGCCGTTAGGGAACCCAGAGAGAGAACAAGCACTAAGATACAAAGCAATCCCATACCTCTCCCCCACGCTGGGAAAAGTTGCCGATTGATCGATGTCAAAGTCTTGTTCATGCTTTTAGTTCAAAATAATTTTTTCCAATTCCTGTGAATCGGGTATTTGTATATCCGGATCGTTCTTTTGGGCTCCTTCCCACAATTTCTGCGCTTCGTTCCGATCGCCCAAAGCAAATAGGATGGTTCCTTTCAAGGCAAGGGCAACATTGGTAGCATAGAAATTCAAAGCAGCATCAATTTCATCGCGTGCTTTCTGGAAATCACGCTCGTAGAAATACTCTTGCGCTTTTACGTAATGGTGGACATGCTGCTGAATCTTGAGAGAATAAAGCTGATCGAACTGATGAATATCGGGTTCGCCAACAGGCTCGGCCGGAGGAGTATCGGTTTTCGGACTCAGGTAAAAATTCAATCCTTCAATAAAATCACCTTCAGCCTTAGCACTTACATTGATGCTGATGGAAGAAGGCTCCGATTGAGCACCCAGGAAATCTAACTGAACCGGATCGACTCGTAAAGTATAGCTACCGGGCAGAATGTTCATCGCGTAAAACTCTCCGGTAGAAAAAGTACGCATGGTTTCACTAAAGGTGGTGAAATTCGATTCGAGTAAGAGTCGTAATCCGCCCAAGGGTTCTGCCGTTCCATCGCCTTCGTCATAAACTACCGTTCCATCGATCACGGCTGTGCGATACAAAGGTACATCGATGGGTTTATACTGATTCGGGTCGGCTTCGAAAGAAAATTCATTTACCAAAGGAGCCAACATCGGGTTGGGAATCGCATTCGGATTGATGCTAACATTGTAGCGCCAGTAAGGCTGAAGCTGAGAAATACGTAAAATGGTATCGGAACCTAACTGCTGCATAGCTCCCTGATCGAGGCTTAGACTACGAATGGGAACGATCTCCTCGCCTTCGTCGTACAAGAAATTCTCGTTCTTATCGACAAATCCGCGAACCGAAACAGCCGATTGGCCAACCTGATTCCGATTTGTAGGGATAATTCGCTGATTACCATTGTCGAAACCAATCGAACCGGTCAAATTCTGCGATACATTCGATTGACCTGCCTGATGCGTGTACTGGGTATTGGAACGAATAAAGGATAAATCGAGTGTGAGCAATACCTGTGCAGTAAAGCCCTGATTAGCAAAATCGTATCCGGTACGGAACTGAATACGTCCGCGACTGCTAATGGGTCGGTTAAATTGTAAAGCAACCCGCGCTAGTTGATTCTCGCGTACCGCATAATCGGCTTGCAAACGAATAAACATACCGCGTAAAAATGGAGGCAAACCAGCCGAGCGTCCTACATTGTAATTCATTACAAGAGAAGCTTGACTCTGCTCATACTCCAATGGCAATTCCAAATCTTGCATCACCCGCTCACGAAAATTCAAACGAAGAATGGTCCGTCCAATCCGGGTATTCAAATCGAAACGATATTGCGTACCGGTAGAACCGTTGAGGAAATACTGTTGGTCGGCTCCCAGACGTACACCGGAGAACATCCCAAATACATGGAAAGGCAAATATAAACTAGCTTGCAAATCGCGGTTCAAGGCACCCGTGTTGAACATTCCTTCGGAATAATAATCGGATGCTACCAACTGAATGCTTTTGTTGCTGGCGTAAGTTACGCTGGCACTAGCACGCGAAAAATGGCCTGGAGCCAAATCTACATTGAATAAGTACTGATTGAATAAACGAGTAGAAACACTACCATAATAAAAAGGTAAGGTATCGTTTGGCGACCAATCGGCTCCCACTTTAGCGGTTAATGCTCTGGTGATACCGTAGGCAACGTCGCCGTGCATCCGAAACGGATTCTCAAGGCTCAGGTTGGTGCTATCGTTGAGCACATAACCGGCTTGCGCATTGTAAGCCATCACTCCGGCTGGTAAAAACGTAAAGGGAACTTGAATCTGTTGTTCTTCTACAATCACCTCACCGGAGGGAGTATAAATTCGGGTGCTGATACGAGCGGTACCATAATTCAAGGGATAATTGAAACGATAATACCCTACCTCATCGGTTTTGGTATAATCGACCAATTGATTGTTGACCAATAGTTCCACATCGGAGTCGGGAATGGTAGTTCCTTCCACTACGTAGGTATCGTAAACGCGGCGAGGCATTACCGGATCGTTGGTGAGCGATACACCCATAAAATTACTGGAAGCAATGCTGGTCGAGTTCACCTGCCCTACCCGAATGGCAGTTAAGTAGCGGTTATCGCGAGGAACAAAACGCCAGTTCGAATTCGAAAAACCCAAACTATTGGTTTGATCGCCTAAAGTACCAAAAGCGCTACCCTGAATATCGCCACCTAATAATTCGATGCCGCCTAAAAAGGTATAATTCATTTGATTGGAACCTTGTGCATGGGTATAACCGAGCGCGTAATCGACCATTCCACCGGTTAAACGCTGATGCTGACGTGGGAATAATAAAGGGAAATCGCGCTTGTCGCCTTGCCGACGTTCCAGTTCTTTCCGCAAGCTTTCGCGTTGCTTGCGTTCCTCTACCGGCAAGGCATGCAAAGCGGTAAGGCTGAGGCTCAAGGCACTCATATCGACCTGGAAAAGTAATCCGAACAAGCGTTCGTACACGGCTGGAGCAAGGAATAAATCCATTTCGCCAATGCGTACTTCGTTGGGATTCAAGGCGAAAGCTTCTCCACCAACTTTTGCGGTAAAACCGGCTGGATCAATCAAAAACTCCTGCTCTTCAGGATAGGTTCCTTTCAGGCTGAAGCCGGTTTCTCCTTTTTCGAGAGGGATGTAAAGTAATCCAAACAACTCCCCTACCGGCAAATACACACCATGCTCGTTGTACAAAGCATTGATGTAATAACCACCTACGGCAGGATGACGAAAGCTCAGTAAAAACTCGTCGTCCTGAGCCATCAGACTCCGGGAAGCCGTCATCAGCAGTAGGGCGAGAGTTAGAGAATAAAGAGCTTTCACGTTTTCGTTTTTTTTATCGGTTATAGGGTTAGTTAAACATGCTGGTTGGTTATTTTACGTTCAGGGGGAAATTGTAGCGAACGGGTTCTGCCTGAACAAGTTCTTTGGTGCCAATATCCCGGCGTTGGGTTTGGTAGAGCAGTTCTACCTGATAGTTTCCGCTGGGCAATCCGGCTTCGGGAAGTGGGATCTCCACGCGACGCAGTGCTTCGAAATACACCACGGTATTGGTTTCTTTTTCGGCTACTAAATCGCCTTTTTCATCGACAATGCGCGCTTGCACGCTTCCGTTGTAGGGCGAATTCCCTTGTGGAATGAGGCGAGCTACCACGGCGAGTTGCTCGTTTTCCAGTTGCGCATCGACCGAAGCGATTTGCAAGCCGGTGCTCACCTTCCCTTTTTTATAGAACACCGGAATGTTCTGATTAAAGATGTAGTTGATGCGGGTGCCAACTCCTTCGGCCATTTGAGTTGTCTCAATATCTTTTACAGCTCCATTACTACTTATAATGATACGAGACCAGTAGGTGCCCTCCGGTTTATCTCTGAATGGTTTTATTTGAAGTCGAACCAGTTGTTGCGACTTTGGCTGAAGCACAAAGCTTCGAGGGAAAGCACGCACATAATCACCTAATCCATAGCGTTCGGCAGTGGCGGTATCGGGATCCACCATAACCAGGTGACCGAGCGAATCGTATCCAGCGGAAGAGAATTCGAAGCTGATACGCACCTCTTGCGGAGTCTCGGAGTAGTTGCTAATGTTCAGCGACTCCACTCCCATTCCATCGTGAATAAAGATCGATGTTGGCATAATGGTAACCTGCGCATGAAGCGCCATGGAGGATACCAGGAGCAAACTAAGGGAGAACAGGTAATGCAGTGGTTTTTTCATGATTCATTTTTTTAGGTGGGATGTAACTAAATTTCTGATTTTGAGCGAAAAGAAAATTCCGGGCAATGATTTGGAAGTCACTGCCCGGAATGAAAAGGATTAGTTATACTTTACTTCGAAAGTCATGGTTCCCGTGTAATCGCCTTGTTCTTGAGCAGAAAGCGCAGCTGGAGTACCAACGGTTCCTCCTAAAGCACCACCTATATATAAGAAATAAGTACCGGTAGCAGAAGTTTCGCGCAACACATCACTACCAGCAGTACCTTCATTGCTAAGCTGAGTACTAGCAAGTGGAGCATCGGTTGTGTTTCCAAATACATGAACAGAAAAGGCCAATTCATCTTCATCAACGTTCTCTAAAACAACACCGTTATCATACGAGATTAAAATATCGGTC
>CALGAK010000060.1 GCA_937954085.1 uncultured Bacteroidota bacterium | reverse complement strand
GCACTAAAGAGCTCCAGTTTCTTTCATAATTTGTTCTTTTGACTGAAGAAAGAAAATCACAAGCGCTTCAAGGCATAATCCCAGGTTTCTTCCTTCGACATGAAGGTGAAGGATAACGCCTCGCTTACCTTGTCGGATCGGTAGTAATGTTTGGAAAAAGCACTGCGCGCCGAATCGCGGGTCAACGATTGATTCTTCCCTTTAAAAAGAGCTCCCCAACGATAAGCCAGAGCAATCATCCAGGGTTTTGCTTCCCAACGAGGTGGCTTCTTATCGACCCGAACCGCAATCTCACTAAAAACCTCCCGAACACTCCAGTTGTGGGCACTGACGCAAAATCGTTCTCCCCACATCGATTTCTCCATGAGCGAAAGCATCACCGTTACCACGTCGCGTACATCGACATACCCCGTAACTCCGGTGGTATAAAAAGGCATGCCTTTAGCCACCGTGCGGAATAATTGCCCGCTGCTTCGAGTCCAATCGCCGGGACCCAAAATAACCGAAGGATTCACGATAACCGCATTTAGGCCTTCTTCGATGCCACGCCAAACTTCATTCTCGGAATAAAACTTACTCAGGCTGTAGGCTGAATAATCGTCGGCCTGATTGCGCGGACTTTTTTCATCGATGAAACCGTCGCGATCTTCTTTCCCTAAGGCAGCCGTAGAACTGACATGGCAAAACTTTTTCACTCCGGTTTCGAGAGCAGCATTCACCAAAGCGGCCGTTCCATTCACATTGGTTCGAATCATTTCGGCTTCGTCGGCCGGATTAAAGCTAACCAGTGCGGCGGCATGATACACTTCGTCGATTCCGTCCAAAGAATTTACCAACAAGGCATAGTCCTCCATGTCGCCCTCTACCCAATGCAACAGTTCTTCGGGAAAAGCTTCCTCGGGGAAAAGCAAAGCATAGATTCTTTTAACTTGAGATTTATTTGAATTATTTCGATTTAAGGCCAATACGGCTTTCTTCCGATGTAGGAGAAAAGCAGCCAGGTGAGAGCCTAGCAAACCACTTGCTCCGGTTAGAAAAATGCTGGGTTTCGACATGATTATCCTGTTTTATGCGCCTTCATTGATCGAACGAAAGTAGTCTTTATTAGCCAATGAATTCGGATAAATTAAAGCCGCTACGTATGAAAATTGTTCTAAATTCGTTCTCGTTTCGAAGCCGTTTTATTTACTCAACTTTTCCCAAATTCATGTTCAAGAAGTTCGTTGTGCCTTTTCTTTCCGTTTTTACGATCGTGAGCCTAGCCCTATCACCAATCCATGCACAAGAGACGACCATTTGGGGACAAGCAGAAACCTATTCCGGGCAAGCACTTCATTTTTATCGTTACTCCAATCAAATCACTTACCCGGTGGATACTTTAGCGAGTTGCACGGTAGATGAAGCTGGAAATTGGAAGGCTGTGTTCACCCTTACCGGCACGGAGCAATTATATGTCGATTTGGGCTATTACCGAGGTAGCTTTTACGCTGAAGCAGGGAAAAATTACGAAATCGTGCTACCCGAATACCGCGAAAAAAGTAAGGCTGAATCCTTAAATCCTCTCTTTGAACAACCAACCATCTTTCTGGGCATATCCAGCAGCGAGGCAAACGAGATCAATTTTCGGATTCGGGAGCTTACTTTCCGCATCGATTCTTTCATGATGGTGCACGAAAAAGCCCTTATCCGCAGAGCTTTATCGCCCAAAACGCTTCAAGCATTTATCGATAAGCAATATGCGGATTTCCCTCCTGAATCAGCGTTCTGGTCCACCCAATTGAAATATGAATTAGCCCCACTAAAACAACTGGTTCATTATAAACCTGCCCAGCTTTTGCTGACCGACTATTTCTCGACCGATTCCATCATGCCGAACCATGAGTCCTACATGCGCTTTCTGAAAGAAGAACAAGACGGATTGTTTGCCTATGCCCAGCGAGAAACGGCAGCGTTGAACGAAGCCATGAATCAAGGGGATTGGAAAGGAGCCTTGTCGCACTTACAAGCGGTGAAAGGTTTTGAGGTGGGTCCCTGGGCCGAATTTTTCCTGCTTCATGTTAGCTTTACTCGCTACTGGCAGGGTCGCTTCGAAGGCGATAAACTCGTGGCATTGCTCGATAGCGCAATGGCACACAGCTCGAATCAGCTTACCCAATCGCTCACCCCGCTCATTAAAAAACAAATACTGCAACTCATGCCGGGTCAACTGGCTCCTGATTTCAAACTCCCCGATGCGAACGGAAACATCGTTAGCCTCAGCGATTTTAGAGGGAAATACGTTTACCTGAATTTTTGCTCGCAAGAATCATATCCCTGTCGGGTAAACTTTCAGTTAATGCAGGAATTACAGGAAGAGTTCAAGCGTAAACTGGAGATCGTCAGCCTCTCGGGCGACGAAAACTACCGGGAATTGGTGAATAGCTTGCATCAAAAATCCTATTTCTGGACGGTGCTGGATGCGTCAGCTCATTCGGAACTATTTCGAACCTATCGGGTGAAAACCATCCCAAGTTATTTCCTTATCGATCCGTATGGGAAATTGCTCCTTGTTCCAGCCCCTGCGCCCACCGAGAATTTTCGGAACGAATTTTTTCGCGTGCTCAATCAGCAACCTTAATAAGGATTCAAAAAAAGAGTCCATAAAAAAGCCCGTTCCCTTTTCGTTCGTTCGCTTGTCAATCCCGATAATTCCTCCTACAAAAGTAGGAATCGGTTTTGATTTAGCTGATCGAAAGAGGAAACGGGCTTAGGCTGACAAAGAGTGGCGATGCCTTATACCTGATTGATTTAGGAAGGGAAGTATTCAGTCTTCCCAACCATCGATACCAAGCAAATCTGCGCAGCTTAAGAAGCCTTCGCGTTCTTTTTACGTTTAGCAGCAGCGTAAGAAATGGCTAAAGCTCCCAACATCCACACTCCATTCCCAATGGGCGCTCCTCCACCTTCGGAGGAAGGACTCATGCTAGTTGTTGAGCCGTGAGCACCGGGAGGTGGTGGTGGTGGCGGATCTTGAGCTAGTAAAACACTAACACTAAAGAAGCTGAGGGATAGTAAAGCTATTTTCAAAGTTTTCATGTACAAAAGATTATTGGAGGGTTACTATTTTTTGTGAATTAATAAACTGGTCGCCCGCCATGCGAACAACGAATACGCCGGGTTTACCGGTAAATGGAATGGTGTGCAAGCCCGTTCCTCTCAGTTGCTCAGCGAGAACCACCTGACCACTCATGTCAACCAAGTGTAACTGCGTGTTGCTAAGCTCGGTGCGCACATACAAATTGCCTTGGTAGTACCAAGCGGTAACTGGTTGAATGTTGGCAATTTCGTCCAAATCGCGGTTTCCAAAATGAACCAGGAAGCGGTTCGGCGCGTCGCCTTCTTCGCTGCTAAATGCATATTTCGGACTCACGGTGAGGGAATGATGCTTGTTCCATTTGCGGTCGTACAACCAAACCTGCTCAGGGAAATTTTCGAGACCGGTAATACTTATTTCGAACTGGCCGGGCTCGCTCACCTGAAAGTGATAAGGAATGTACATATCGGGAGTCAGTTCCGGAACAACGTGCGTGCTTAGTCGGTATTTATCGACACTGGCATAGAACGAAGGACCAAATCCTGGGAGGAAATCGCTATCGAATTGCGAATCGTAGGTTTCGGTAGCCTCCGGATGGACGTAGAAATTGCTTTCCTGTGCAGTACGATAAGTCAGGTCGCGAACCAATAATTGGAAACCGGTGCGTTCCGATTTATAAAAGGCTGGTGTTCCGCTATTGTGAACTCGCGCCGATGCCGGAATAACGAATGACCCGCTGGTGGTGACTGTACCCAGATTCTCCACTTTAACCATGAAGGCATTTCCCGGAGGAATTACCCCTTCGGCAGACAAATCGCTGTAAGAAGCATTTTCACGATTCCAGATTTTCGCCACTCCCGCAATACGATTCAACGACCAGTCGCCATTGTTCCAGGATAAACCACTCGTGTAAGGATTACCGATTAAGTGCCACGGACGCGTAAAGGCAGGATTTTCACCTTCGGCTGCAAAGTAATGACTCTTAATAGAATCGACAGAATGATCATTTACCTTAATCGTACCGGTAAAGGTGCGCGTGGTTTCTGGTGTTAATTCATAAGCAATGAGGTAACCTTGACCAACATTGAAATTAGCACCGTAATCTACCGCAGGAATTTCAGGGTCTCCATAGGCAGTTCCCGGAACGGCCGACCAGTCGGCTGATTTTTTATTCACCCATTGATTGGTAATGGTGTTCCAAGCATAGAAATCGTAACCAGAAGCTGGAGTCCATTCGCCGGCAATTGCTTCGGCAGCTACCGGAGAGGCGATCATGTGCCAGCCATTAGCCGTGGATAAGAGACTAGCCCAATTATCGGCACCCAAGCCGGCAATGTACCGTTCAATGGTTACATCTACTGCAGTGTTCGCAATGAGCGAACCGGTGGCAGTAGCAGCACTTTTAATCACAATACCCGTAGCTCCGGCATTGTTCGTTAAGCTTCCTTCCACGGTTAGTTTACCATCGGTGGCTATCGTTAAATCGGCGCCTGATTCGATGGTACAATTAAGAATGCTAGCTGTACCTGACAAGATAGGTTGGTTGGTCACATTGGGAATATTGATACTGGAACCGGCTGGTGGAACTAAGTTCAGATCCCAGTTAGCGGCGGTATTCCAATCGGTCGATTCAGAGCCATCCCAGGTAATAATTGCTTCGGCTAAAACGAAGTCGGAGAAGGTAGTAAACGACGTGGAGCTAGTATAATACCCGGTGTTCGAATCGTAGCTTGTATTGGCAATTTCCCAGCTGGAACCATTGTATTTAAGAATACGAACTAAGGCATCGCTCGAAGGAATAAAATCGTCGCCTTTGCTTAGGCTGATGGTGTAGGTACGACTAGAGGAACCCGTTTCCGTGACGTTCCAGTAGCGATTAACTTTACTTTCGTAACCAGCGGGAAGGGCAACACCGTAGGATGCTTCGAATTGTTCAACGCTCACATCGGAGCTACCCGACAGCGCCGAGTAATTCAGTTTAACCGGACGGTATTTACCTTCCTTTCCGATGGGGAATTCCTTTTCGCCGGTTCCGCTGTAGCCTCTGGTGAGTTTTCCACCCACGTGCGCCGTAGCATCGGGTGTTCCGGCAATGCTTGCCGAGGCACCCAATTTGAGCGCAGCCGAGGTGGTCGATATTACTCCTTCGGTAAGGGTGAGCGTACCGGTAACCGTTTGGTCTTGACTAAGGCTAACCCCGGCGGCATTGTTAACCGTTAAACCACTCATGGAAGCAGGTTCTGTACCGCCCATGGTTTGCTGTGTATTTCCTTCGAGGCTGATAATGGTTGAAGCTAAGCTCAAACCTTGTTTAGCATTGCTAAAATTTCCTTTCATGGCAATGGCCGCGGGCACCGATGAGGGAGCTGCACTTGCACCAAAGCCAAGCGAATGGTATTTCCCATCGCCACCGTTGGGTGTTATCACCGCGCCTGTTCCGTTGTATGTAATGGTATTGATAAAAGTACCCGCATCGAATACCGCATCGGTGTTCAGGGTGATTGCATTGTTGACGGTGATGGTGGCATTTTCCTCCATCTGGAAGCGCGTATCTTCATCGATAGTTACATTGTATAAAGTAGCACTCCCCGAAAAAGTAGCTAATTCCGAAACGGTGGTGAGAGGATAATCGAAGACTAAATTTGAACCCGTCGCACCGGTAATGCCAGTCCCGCTTAAGGAACCAATCCCGGTAGAATTATTTGTTCCTCCTTTCAGGGTAAGGGTATTTCCACTGTTTATGGTTAATGTTCTGGCAGGGTGAATGGTAATCGATTTGGCGACAGCGTTGGTTACATCTACTTGTGGACTATTCGAAGCGGTAGCCTTAACATAAACATCGTCCGTTGCGCTAGCTAAACCACTTAGCCAGTTTTCAGTATCACTCCAACTTCCAGGTTCAGAAGCTCCTAACCATTCGAAGTCGGTAGATAATTTCTCGGCAATAATCCAATATTTCCCCCAATCGCCCACATTCTTACCGGTGGTAAGATAGTCGATTTTATGTCCGGTAAGTTGTATCCATTTTTGGCCTTCAGTAGCCAAATCCATGGAGGTAACTCCATGTTCATGAGGAGTGTAATTGGTTCCGTAGCTAATGTGGTGATCCCAAATTACAAAACGATTTTGATCGGGAG
>CALGAK010000059.1 GCA_937954085.1 uncultured Bacteroidota bacterium | reverse complement strand
ACTACTAATTGAGAAGGGAAAGGTAGCTGAAGCGGCTCAGCTTCAGCTTGCTATGATCGGTACTGTGCATTCAGTGGCTGAAAAAATGATACGGAAATTCTGCTTTAAGCTCGGCCTATCGCCGGAGATATCGGTCATCGATGAAAGTGATCAGAATTTCTATATAAGTCAAGCACTGGCGAATCAAGTTCCTGAAAATACAATCGCTAAATTCGAAGAAGCAATGAATTTGGTTCCTTCAGAATTCACTAGTGGGAATAATGGAACGGACCGCTGGAAATACGACCTCAAAAAGGTTATCGATTTAAAACTGACCAATCGTATCGAGGACCTTCGGGAATCAAAAGAAAAATCGCTGAAACTGTTCGAGCAAGTCTTTAATGTAAAGGATGCCCCCAAACTGGATGATTCGAATGTGATTAAAACTAGGATAACTGCGCTTTTGAATTATGAGATTTCGAATGGTGCAACTACAACAGCCTCTGAAAATAGGAAAATAGCCCTTCAGACGATGCTCAATCGGAATCCTGTCACTTTTGATGATCTGACCGAACTGCGAAAAGCACTTAAACTTTTTGATACTGCAGGACACAATAAAGCTTTTGAATGGTTGGCGCATTATTTAATTGAACTAGAGAAGATTTTTAGTACCACGAAATACACCCAGATACAAAAGGATTATATTTCCTTAATTTTTGACACCGCAATGAATATTAGTCAGGTTTATCTGGATTTTAAAAGGACAAACCGATTAATTGACTTTGCAGATATGGAAAGTCTTTTCCTCAAGCTTCTGGAAGATACAGAAGTGCAGGAAGAAATTAAAGAATCCTTCAAGAGGGTGTATGTTGATGAATTTCAGGATTCAAACCCCATTCAGTTTCAAATTATGTCGAAACTGTCAGACCTTGTAGATTATAGCTATTGGGTAGGTGATCCCAAACAGTCAATCTATGGCTTTCGGGGAACGAACCCGGATCTTATCGACGCGATTGCCAGACACTTCCAAAAACCGCAAGAAGATGAAATGCTGGAGTTCTCGGATGAATTAAATCAATCCTGGCGCTCTCGCTCCGAACTTGTTGAGTTTACGAATGCTGTTTTTACAAAGGTCTTTGATGGTCAGTTTGTTGAGGATCAAGTCAAATTGAAACCGGTGATTAAAGTTCCTTCAAATTCTGATCAGGGAAGTGTTCCGGTTCAGCACTGGCATTTTCTGGATAAGTTAAATTCTGAATTAGCTAACAAACTAAAGTGCATTCTGAATCAATCGACCCATATTATTGATAAAGTATCATCCCGTTTTGATGAGGAGAATCAAAACCTGGTCTGGAGGGACTTGCAGGCGAGTGATATTGCCATTTTGTGTTGGTCAAACGATCACATCAAACGCGTTCAGGAGGAGCTAAAAAGCCAGGGAATTCCGGTGAATGAGCAAAAAACTCTTTTTAGTGAAACAATAGAATTCGAATTGCTGCAAGCGGCTCTTGAACTTTACCTGAATCCCACTAATGCTCTTTCAAAAGCCAAGTTGCTGAATATCAGTGGGAGTATGACCATGGTTGATTTGGTTTCATCCCGACTAAGCTATATTCGGGATCATGCGGATGATTCGTATGGAAATCTCTGGTTGAGCAAAGATAATCTGCCTACTGAACTAAGCGGCTTTGATGTGATCGGGAAAAGTAAAATTAGTCCGCTCTATGCAACTATTTTACAGGTTACTATTCGAACCGGTCTGTTTCAATGGCTTGAAAACCTCGAGAGTGGCACCCTTCGTGCTGATAATCTTTTGAGAATGATCATGCAGACGGAAAAATATCTATCACGCTGCAAACAACTCAATCTTCCGGCCACTATTCATGGGTATCTGGTTTTTCTTGCTGCGACAGAGTTCTCTGAGAAAGGCACTACCGCCAGTTCCAAGGGGGTAAATGTAATCACCTATCATGGTTCGAAAGGACTGGAGTGGCCAATGGTAATTCTTACGGATTTTGATCAGAAATTACTGGATGAACAGAAGTTTGCTAAAAACAATATCCTAACAATTCAGGTTTATGAAGATAATCCCGTAACCATTGATGACCCGTTTAAAGAGAAATGGATTGGATTTATCCCCAGACCTGTGACTGGAAATACGAATATCCCACAATTTTATCTGGACAAAATTAAGGAATTAAAAATTTATGAAAAACGCAAAGCAGCTGTTGTTTCTGAACTAAAACGTGTTCTTTATGTCGGTTTTACTAGAGCAAGGGATGTTTTGGTCACTACTTCAGAGAAAGCAGCTGAACTTCCATTGGCAAGCGACATCTTGAAATGGGAACAGACAACGATTAATCAAGCATCTGAACAAGCTAATGCAGATGGTAAAAAGAAGAGATCATCTGCAGGTAAATCAAAAAAAGTTTGGAAAAAAGAAGGACTCTATGCCGGTTTAGACCCAGGAATTGCGAGCCGGATTCAGTTTCAGGAAATTGAAAATAAGGAACAAGATGAGACTCAGGCAGTATCATCTGAAGCAGTATGGCAAATTCATGGCACGCAAGATGCTGTTTCATTCTTTGAACCCAAATACATTTCACCCAGTCAAGCAAAAGATGATAAGTCATATGTAGCCGTACAATTAACTGATTTTCAAAAGCGAATCTTAATCTCAGGCAATAACACGGAGGATGCTGATCTGGGTACCGGAATACATGCAATATTCGCGGCCTATCAGTCGACTATTCAAGAAGAAGCAGTCAATGAAATTCTGATTGGACACAATTTAACTGAAGTCTTTCCTCGTCCCGCCGAATTGTTGACTGCTGCAGCGTCGCTGTATCAGTTTCTGGAAAAGCAGTATGGAAAAGCAGTTAAGCTTTATCGGGAAATTCCCTTGCAAATGGAGTATGAATCACAGATTATCAGGGGTGAGGCTGACTTATTATGGGAAACGAATGAAGAGCTTATTTTGGTCGATTACAAAACATACCAAGGTGGTAGAAATCGATTGTTGAATCCGGAGGATGATCATTATGCCGGCAAATACGGACCACAGTTGTCCTTATATCGCAGGATGATTGAAGCAGGCCATCCCAAAGGCAAAAAGGTCTCAGCCATGCTTGTTTACTATGTAGTAGGAGGGTTCGTAGTTGAGATAAAAGAGCAGCAGTAATGAATAAGGTTATAACTTCAAAATTTGCGAGGATACATAATCTTGATATGTTTGAAAATACAAAACCCTGTGTTGAATGATTGCCAATGACTTGAAAATAAAGCTGAAATCGATTGATAATCTGGATAATGCATTTCGAACCAGAATTCATCGTTCCATATCTTGGTTAAAGGAAGCGGAGCTAAATGAGCAGAATTCAGATCTTCAGTTCATCTTGTTATGGATTGGATTTAATGCTTCATATGCTATTGAACTGGGAACCGATGAAACGGCTCCGGAGCGAAAGCGACTGCATACCTTTCTGGAGCGTATTGTCGCCATTGATCAGGAGAGGAAGCTTTTCCATTTAATATGGACAACTTATAGCGGGCCGATTCGTATTCTAATCGAAAATCGATTTGTTTACAAATTGTTCTGGGATTTTCAGAGGGGCATGTCGGTGCATTGGGAATCTGAATTCAACAAGTCGATTGAGCGTGCCAATTCTTTGCTTGCAAAAGGTGATGTTGCCGGAGTGATGGAAATTGTGTTAGACCGTTTGTACGTGCTTCGTAATCAGCTTATTCATGGAGGTTCAACTTGCGGCAGTAAGGTAAATCGAAAGCAAGTGCAGGATGGTTGTCGCATTATGCTCAGTATATTGCCGGTCATTCTCGAAATTATGCTTACTGATCCCTATTCAGACTGGGGTGAAATCGCCTATCCAGTGGTCTAATGAATCTATTAATTGAGGAAATTGCATAGTTTGGAGTTTTGTAGATGATATCCATGAAATATATTTTTTAGGCGAATAGAAAATAGAATGGATACATGCATAGAATTACACCGTAAGCATTCAGATAATCCGGAGCAAACCGTGCCACTATATCCGGTGAAAGGGTGCCAGTGAATCCGGAGCAAAGGGTGCCATTTTTTGTTGGATTTAAGTGGGGTTCTGGGAAAAAGAGAGACAGAGAGGGGGCGGCGGCGGCCAATGGAAATCCGATTTAAACAGTGCCATTATAAGTTGCATATAGATAGCGATTCGGCTGAAAGGTGAGTCGTCAGGCCTAAGTGTGAAAGAGTTTTCCGAGAGTTATGGATTGAATCGCTCGTCGTTCTACTTCTGGTACAAGAAATTGGCCGGGAAATCTCGTCAAGGCAAGTTTATTCCCTTGATTGTAAAATCGGTAAATCTTCGATAAATTTCTCTGAAAAATAATTCATGGGGTTTATGATTTATAAATCATAACGACGGCGCGCTTTTTCTGGATAGTCTTCTAACTTAAAATCCTGAATTGACTGTAAGCATCGATCAAATGACTGCCTACAGTACCAAATCCTTGGTGCTAGGCCATTATAAGTAATCGATTGTGAGATGAATAGAGCCTCCCCATTTCACATCGAAATAAGGGGAGGACTTGATTATTGCTTTACGAATCAACTAGTTTTTCGGAGTCGGATTACCTGCTGTTATAGAGTAAAGCCCATCGAAATATGGAGTGCTCCGAAGATTCCTTCTTCGTCCTCAATGATTTGAGCTTCATACCCTAGTCCTACATGCATCCGCTTCCCTCGCGAAAGGGAAAAATCAACCCCGATAGCCGGTTGGATAATTGGTCCAACACCTGCTATTCCGCTGGGTTTTGAGCCTAGCAGAGCAGCTTTTGTATATCGGGGAATAAACCGATGGCGGTGAGCAAGGTCGAGTGTATAACCTGCTTGAAAGGTAAAATAAGGCGATACTTTAGTGGTTAACATCGTTGCCCTCAGGTCGATAAATACCGGCAAGAGGGTCGATTCAGCATCGAAATAATGGCGGACACCTGCCCCAATACCAAGCGATAGATAAGGGTTGAACTGATAGCTGGGAATCAGATTCACTGTTAAACGATCGATTGCATTATCTCCTATGCCAATCTGATACCCTAATTCGGTTATCACTTTTTTGCCTTTGGTTTTACCCTGATTATTTTTCAAAATCGGTTCTTTCGCTATTCGGTCAATTTCCCCTATGGGAAATACAAAGACATTTCTATCATTTGTCTCAATTTTAATCGATTGATTGGGAATTTGCTCCAAGATAACGCCTCTAATGATGCCTCCGTTTTTTAAATAAACAATATCTTGATAGTTGGATTGCCCCATTAGTACACTACTTATTAGCATAAAAAGAATGAGAACTATATTTTTCATGGTTACTGGTTGTTTTTGGTAAATGAAACTTGCGTGATTAAAATAGCAAGATGAGAACTAACCAGGCTGCTGAGCTAACCCCATAACTGGTCCATATCTTTTTCTTCTTGGTTTTGCTTGCCTCATCGGTGTAGGCATTATAGTAGTTCGGATCTTTCATCAGGTTCATATCCGGATAATTCAGATTCCGATCGGCAGGTTCGGTGTAAGCCACCGCAATGGTTGGAATTAAACCAATTATAGGTGTGAAAATGATGGTTGTAGCTACGATCCAACCACTTCCCGAATTTTTTCCACGATAGAATACTTGTGAATCGCGCCGCCCACGCATGTGCAAATCTTCCGGTGTTGGCATAACCTGACCGGTAATTCCGGGATTGGCATTAAACACTTCGTTTGTGCCATCTGCGAACTTGATGAGAATTATTTCCGAAACGTTCAAGGAATAAAGTGGGCCATCAGACTGGCTGCCTTTGCGGTATTTAACCTGTGCTTCATTAATTTCGATGATTTTGGAGGATATTTCTTCCCCGTTTTTTTTGATAATGATATCCTGGCTCACCATTGTGTTTGTTAGCAAACTCAGGAGAATGATTGTAAAGAGCTGTTTCATAGCGGTATGGATTATAGGTTAAAAATATTTCCAAAGCTTATGGATTCATTTGCACTCTAACTGCAGAAGAAATGGTATTTTTAAACGTGAATAATTAGTATCCCTCAAAACCATTTGAAATGGCTAAGAATAAAAATGCAATGCTCCGCTATCAGGTGTTAGACCGATGTTTCCGGAATCCTGGTAAGATGTACTTTATTCCCGATTTAATCGATGAATGTAATCGGGCGTTACAACAATTGGATTTTCAGACCGATGGGATCAGAGAACGCCAGTTATACGAGGATATCCGATTTATGGAGAGCGAGGCAGGTTTTTCGGCACCCATTGTCCGCTACAGGCATGGACGCAGTAAGTATTATCGTTATGACGATTTAAGTTATTCCATTAACAATCAGCCGCTAAATCAGTCGGAGGTCCAACGATTAAAAGATGCCTTACAATTGTTAATTCGAATTTCGGCACAACCTCATTATCAATGGGTGAGCGAGATTATTTTGAAGCTTGAAACTAAATTGGGCATGATTGAGCAGGAGCGACCAGTCATTTCTTTCTCATGGAATGAGTATTTAAAGGGTGTTGAGTATTTAGGTCCCCTTTTTAGTGCAGCACTTGAACAGCATAGTTTGGAGGTAACGTATCAGGATTTTAGGAGTGAGTCCCCCTTGCGATTTATTTTTCATCCTGCTTATTTGAAGCAATATAACAATCGGTGGTTTGTGATTGGTTTTCATGAGCCTACTCAAAACGATCATTGGATTTTAGCCTTAGACCGGATAATAAAACTTGATCAGTCGACGGCACCTTATCGAGTTTCCGATATTGATTGGGAAGAATACTTCGACGATATGATAGGTGTTACCCGCCTGGAAGGGGTGCGCGCTGAGGAAATCGTCTTGCAAGTGAAACTGGAAACCGCACCGTATGTAATGACTAAGCCTTTTCATTCCTCCCAACGGAGCAAATTCTTTCCCACATATTTAGAAGTTCGTTTTCGGGTAATTCCCAATTTTGAGTTAGAGAGTCAGATCCTATCGTTTGGCGAGCTCGTGAAGGTCGTCTCCCCCGACAGCCTCCGACTAAAGATTCAGGAACGGTTGCAGAGTGCGCTGGGGTAGGGGGGGCGACATTTTTTCTTCCTCTGCACATCTACTGCAGGGTAATTGGTAGTTTTGTAACTACTAATAAACTAGGATTCTAAGGTTAAAATTAAAGGGTAGGTGGATGTTTGTAAAAGTTTTTTGAAATAACAGTGAAAGAGACTAAACTTTTCCTACCTTTAATGGCAGTTATTTAATAGATTCTCCTATTCAATGAAGAAATTAAAAGTTCTTAAAATAATTTTCGAGCAATCAGTTCCATCATGGAAGATAACACAATTTAGGGGAGCTGTTATTGCCAAGTTGGGGCGAGAGCATGTAAGTTTCCATAATCATCTTGGCGATGATCAGTTTCACTATCAATATCCACGTATTCAGTATAAGAGTATAGGAGGTAAGGCTGCATTAATATGCATTGATGATGGAACTGAGGATATTTATGCCTTTTTTCAACAAAGGAATTGGTCCATACGTATTGGGCAAGAAGCTGTAGATTTATCGATACAGCATTTAAGTGCGGATGCATTTCAGTTGCGAGTTTGGCAAGCAAGCACAGGTTACCGAATCAATAACTGGTTAGCTTTGAATGAGAAGAACTACGACCTTTTTACAAAAGCTGAGAGTTTGGTCGAACGGTTAACCTTGTTAGAGAGGGTGTTAACAGGTAATATATTATCGTTTGCTAAGGGGGTTGGTTATTTCTTAGAAGAAGAATTGAAAGTAAAGATTACTTCCCTTCATCAAGAGAAATGGATTGATTTTAAGCAAAATAAGTTGAAAGCCTTCGACCTTAATTTCCAAACTAACTTTTTTCTCCCCAACTACATTGGCTTAGGCAAAGGCGCCAGTGTGGGTTATGGGGTGGTGATGAAAGATTAAAAATATAAAGATTAAAAGTGTGATACCAATGAGAATAAATGCAAACAATCAAACCAGAGAGAAAATCTATTTAGCAGCGCTTTTACATGATATAGGTAAGTTTTATCAGAGGGCAGATACGGGTAGTGTGAATAGCTCAAAATACCTAAATGAGCATGTAAAAAACCTAGAATCAGTATTTTGTCCATTAGGTAAAAATGGATTTAGGACGCATAAGCATGTGTTATGGACTGCTCAATTTATTGAAGATTTTCGCCCGGTCTTTCAAAAGCTTCTTGGGTCAACTCAAGTTGAAAATTTAGATCTGAAGGATAGTTTACTTTACCTTGCTTCCGGGCATCATTTATCCAGTGACCAACTTTCAGATTGTGGAAAGATTATACGTCAAGCTGACCACTTTTCTTCAGGGATGGACAGAAGTAATGATAGTGCTTTATTGGACGATCAAGATGAAACTGATTGGGATTCCTTTAAGAAGAAAAGAATGACTTCCATTATGGAGTCTTTAATGATTGATTCTACTTCTGGAAATGCTAATAATGTAAAGTATCATTTGCCTCTTAATCAGGTATCTATTGATAGTTTGTTTCTGCCTGAAAGTGAATTTTCCAGCCCCCCTGATTATAAAACGATTTGGGAGCAATTTATAGCGGAGTTTAAGTTTATTCAGGCTTCAGACATAAAGGCTTTTAGCGAAACTCTTCTGAGCTTACTGTTAAAATATACTTCAACTACCCCATCATCAACCATTCATTTTCCCGATGTTTCTTTGTTTGATCATCTCAAAACAACAGCTGCTATTAGCATATGCTTATTTGATTGGACTTACAATGATAAAAAAGGGGATGAACCCTTTGTTTTAATAGGAGGTGATTTCAGCGGAATTCAGAATTACATCTATAATATTATTTCAGAAAGTGCTTCAAAGAATTTAAAGGGTCGCTCTCTGTATTTGAAGTTGTTATCAGATAGTATTGTTAAACATTTATTAAGGGAATTGAATCTTTTTGATGCGAATGTAATTTATAATTCTGGTGGCAGCTTTTATATTTTAGCCCCAAATACTACTGAGATTCAGGAGAAACTTTCCACGGCAATTCGATTTCTTGAGAAGAGAATTTTTGAAGCTCATGGGTCAGATCTATATGTAGCAATAGCTTCAACTCCTTTAAGTGTGGATGCTCTGCTAAACAGAGATGGATTCTCTATTGGTTCAGTATGGTCGACCTTATTTGAGTTAAGAAATCAGCAAAAAAATCGGCGATACAAAGAATTAATGCTGGAAGA
>CALGAK010000058.1 GCA_937954085.1 uncultured Bacteroidota bacterium | reverse complement strand
CTAATACTTACATACGATATTTAGAATCGGAGATTGTTACTGTTGGATTAAGCCCTTTTAGCTATACTTCATACGAGCTTTATAACAATGAGGCTTATAGCTTCCAACAAGCATTCAACGTAAATTCTCACCAATTACTCTTTAGTAAAGTAAGCAGTACAAATTACTTAACTAACACAATCTCCGAAGTTCAAAACGAATTTGATTTGTATGGAAATGTCATAAGCCAGACTAATACTTTAATGGAAGATAGTGTTTCACAATGGATGACTAAACTCACCTCTTCATCTTTTAGTGATGCAGGTTCATTCTATCCCAATAAACCTCAAATTCTTTTACACGAGAAAAGTAATTTGTCTTTAGTCAGCTCACACTTTTCCGAATCCCGTTTTGAATTTGATTCGAATGGGATACTAATACAACGAAAAGATAACTATAACTACCCCGATTATAGGACCATTAAAGAATATGTGTATAACGATTTTGGGAATCAGGTAAAAATTAAAATATCCGGTAAGTTAAATCAATCGATTGATACAATTACGGAATCTTTTACTTATGATTCCAAAGGTCGATTTCTAACAAAATCGATTAATCCCGAAGGGCATGTAGCTACTTTTACCTATATTCCTTCAACTGGTCAAGTTGCTTGCCAAACGTCTCCAAATGATTTATCAACAAAGTTTTATTACAACAGCCTTGGAACTTTATTAAAATCGAAAGATGCTCTTGGGAACGAAGTATTGCATGAAAAACATTGGTACCAAGGAACAGATATCGAACACGCTGTGTTCTAAAACCAATCTACTAGTAACAGCGGTATAGTTTATCAATACTTTAATAATTCAGGCCAAACATTAAGAAGTGTTTCGCCCGGCTTCAATTCAAACGTTGCTATTGATAATGAGTACAATAACAAAGGTCAAATAATAAAAACTACATTTCCCTATCATGTGAATACTGCACCATCTGAATTTACAGAATACTTTTATGATTTTTATGGCCGAATTATCTTAACCAAAAGTCCTACAAGAATCTTAAATTATTCTTACGATGGTTTAAAAACTATAGAATATGATGTCTATCAAAACTTAAGTTCCTATTCTCTTAGCGATGCTTCTGGTAATGTTGTAGAAGTTCAAGACATAGCCGGAAACAAATTGTATTATTCCTATACCGATTTGGGCTTGGTGGACCGTATTGAAGTTAAAGATGCGTCTAATAATTTATTGAGCACTACAACCATGGCTTACGATTCTATTGGTCGTCAAACTCAGCTTAACGACCCCAATGCAGGTATAACCACTTATGAGTATAATGCATTCGGTATGCTTTTATCGCAAACCGATGCAAATCAGAACACATTTAATTATACCTACGACAAACTAGGAAGGGTGCTTACTGCCACTGATGGAAATACAGAGAATTATTCATATACCTACGACCAATCAGCAAATGGCATTGGGAAATTAACCAGCCTTGTTGGGACAAATGGCTACCAATTACATCATCAATACGATAATTTTTCCAGATTGTCGCAATGGAGCGAACATATTCAGGGAACCCCATACACCTACTCCTATCAATACAATAGTAAGAATCAGATGATTCAGGAAACTTATCCTTCAGGTTTATCGATAAGGTATGATTATGATGCGAATGGTTTTTTTACTAAAATTACAAAAGAAAACAACGAACCGCTTTGGGAGCTGACAGCCATGAATGAAATGGGACAAATCACACAATATGAGCTTGGAAATCAATCGGTAATTTGCAGCAATGTTTATGATAGTGATCATTTCTTACAGGAGAAAAATGCGATTAAACCGGGTCAATCCTACATTCAACGGCTAGCATACAATTTCGATGCAGAATCTGGCAATCTCCTTTCCAGAAGCGATTTGTTAAAGGCTCTTGTCGAAAATTTTGAATACGATTCACAAACCGAACGTCAGCTTACAAGTTTTCAATTAGGGAGTGACCTTCCAACGCAAATGCAATACGATGCAAAAGGTAACATGATTTTTAAATCGGATGTAACCGAAACCGGAATATTTGAATACGACCCAACAAAAGTGCATGCTGTAAATCGGGTGGTAGATCCAATTGAATTACTCGACAATCAAAGTATTGGGTACAATTCCTATAATCAACCCGAACTTATTCAACAAGCCAACCACCGCCTCGAGCTCTTCTACGGGCCCGACGGGCAGCGCCGGAAAACTTTGCGCTACGAAGATCAGGTTTTGCAGAGCGAGAAGTATTTTTTGGGGAATTACGAGAAGGTGGTGGATGCTGCCGGTTCAGTTACCAAAGAATACCATTATATTTTTTCTCCAGCCGGAATCATCGGAGTAGCAACCCGCAGCAACGAAGGAAATTTCGAGTTTCAATACGTACTAACCGACCACTTAGGTTCCTTGCAAGCATTGGTAAGCGAAAACGGAACTCTGGAACAGGAATTTAGTTTTGATCCCTGGGGGAATCCAAGAAATCCTTTAACCTGGCAAAGTGATACCACCATCTTACCCGATTTCCAGCGTGGTTTTACCGGACATGAGCATCTGTTGGAGTTTGGTCTTATAAACATGAATGGCCGCCTCTACGATCCATCCCTTGGTCGCATGCTAAGTCCCGATAATTTCGTGCAATCGCCCGGCAGTGCAATGGGATTTAATCGGTATGCGTACTGTGCGAATAACCCGCTGGTTTATACGGATCC
>CALGAK010000057.1 GCA_937954085.1 uncultured Bacteroidota bacterium | reverse complement strand
GGTGAACGGTGAACGACGGAAGTGAAAAGTGAAAAGCGAAGAGGCGAAAGTTAGCACGAGCAAGAGCACGATTCCCACGAAAAGCATCGCGACTCCTAGCGCTTAGCATTCATGCTAGTTCAGGCAGGATGCTGCGAAGAGTTCAATTTTAAATATTGAATTATAAATCTTCAATTGTAAAAGCCAAGAGCCAACTATTAAGAAATCGTTTTTTTCCAAAATTTTCTTGCATATTTCCATAGCTTGAGTAGTTTTGCTACTCATTTTAAAGCTCCTTAACAGTTGCAAATAGTGTGACTGAGAGGGCGAAGCTGTAAAATTCAAAATTCAATATTTAAAATTCAATATTGAGATTCAATCGAATAGTAAGATGTCATTTTCATGGAATGTAATTGAGAACTACCGTGGCGCTCCATTCTTCAAATTGAAATCTACAGTGGTCAAATTTTTCCACAGCGAAACGGACAATCCAGAATTAAAAATATCAGCTTACCGAAAGCACTAAATCAACGAAATTTTTAATCTTGAACTACAAGTCATTCGAACAATTATCCGTTTGGCAAAAGGCACGTCAACTAGCCAAGTTTGTCTATCAAATGACCTCTTATGAGCATTTTAGTAAAGATTTTAGGTTTCGCGATCAAATAAGATCTTCAGCAGGTTCAATAATGGACAATATAGCTGAGGGATTTGAACGGAATGGTAATAGGGAGTTTGTTCAATTCCTTTACATTGCAAAAGGGAGTTGTGGCGAAACCCGATCACAAGCCTACCGAGCTTTAGATTTTAATTATATCCAGCAGGATGATTTCGAGCAATTAATCCAACGAACGACCGAACTCTCATCCGAGTTGTCAGGCTTTATTAATTACCTCCGCAATTCAGAATTGAAAGGTCACAAATTCAAAAAGTAGGGAAGCAATTTATTATTCATCCCGAATTTCGAGGTTTAACTTTCAAATTATCGAGCAAGATATCCATCAATGCAACCGCCCCCGCATGCTCAATACCCAATTTTAAATCTTAAATCTTGAATTTTAAATTTTAAATCTTATTCCCCCTATCTTATACAATCACTTCCTTGCTCCAGACCCTAATTTCCAGCAAAACCCGCCTCAAGCTTCTGCTTAAGTTCTTTCTGAATGCCAGTACCCGTTCGTGGTTGCGGAATTTGGAGAGTGAATTTGGCGAGAGCAGCAATGCGATTCGGCTCGAGTTGAATAAGCTCGAGGAGGCAGGTCTATTGCTTAGTGAGACGGAAGGAAACAAAAAGATATACACGGCCAACACCGGTCATCCCTTGTTCTCCGATATCCACCGCATCCTGTTGAAGCATGTGGGCATCGATCAGATTATTGAGCGCGTGATGGAACAGATAGGACCTTTGCAAGCCGCCTACCTGAGTGGTGAATTAGCCCACGGACGAGACAGCAAAGTAATTGATTTATTGTTAGTTGGCACCAAGCTCAACAACCAACTCATCATGGATCTCATGCAAAAATCCGAGTCCTTCATCCAACGCAAAGTCCGCTTCTTGGTCGTCCATCCCGACGAACTCCACGATTTCGTCACCGATGAGAATTCGGTGCTGATTTATTCGGGCAGCGGGTTTTAGCTGTTGGCTGTTAGCTTCCCGAAAGCTTTCGGGAAGCTAAAAGCCAAAATCCAGTTCCTCCATACTTTCAACCACAATGAAAGAATCTCAAAATACCGAGTTTAAACGCATCTGGAAGGATGAATACCTACGGCATATTTGTGCTTTTGCAAATACCCGGGGTGGCAGCCTATATTTAGGAGTAGAGGACGATGGGAGTATTGCAGGGGTAAATGATTATAAGAAATTACTCGAAGATATCCCCAATAAAACCATACATGCGCTGGGTATATATGTGGAGGTGATTTTGCATAAAGATGGCAAGCTGGAATACCTTGAAATAAAAGTTCAGCCCAATACTGTTCCAATCTCTCATAAAGGACTGTATTATGTAAGAAGCGGCAGTACCACACAAGAGCTGAAGGGTTCGACACTTCAGGAGTTTATCCTGAAAAAAATGGGACGAACATTCGATGATTTATTCGTGCCAGGAACAAGTGTGGATGATTTGGATGAAAAACCTTTCAGGAAATTCCTTCGTAAAGCCGTCCATGCAAATAGGATGACTCTCGAATCCGAAACGGATAACCTCAAGGTCATCCTTTCAAACCTAAAGCTCATGAATGAACATGGAGAGCTTAACCATGCTGCCTTGTTGCTTTTCGGGAAAGATCCACTTCGGTTTTTATCTTCCGTAAGTTTTCGAATTGGTCGTTTTGGTGAGAGTGATCACGACCTCAGATTTCAGGATGTAATAGAAGGCAATATTTATGAAATGCCTGATAAAGTAATCGAAACCCTCCGTGCAAAGTACTTAATTTCACCCATCCGATACGAAGGCCTGCAACGTATCGAAGAACTGGAATATCCTGAGGATGCATTACGGGAAGCTATTTTGAATGCTATCATCCACAAAGATTATACGGGCGTTCACATACAGTTAAGTGTGTATGATAACAAAATCGTCTTATGGAATCCCGGTAGGTTACCGGATGAAATCCCTCTGGATAAACTTTTTCAGAAACATCCATCCATTCCCAGAAATCGACACATTGCCGATGTTTTCTTTAAAGCAGGCTATATTGAAGCATGGGGAAGGGGTATTGATAAAATCAAACAAGGTTTTCTTAATGCAGGAAAACCAAATCCGATTTTCGAAGAGTTAGGAAATGGCTTAATGGTTACCTTGTATAAAACTACTCCCACATCAGCAACCGATAGGGTCGTAGAAAATGTCGTAGAAAATGTCGTAGAAAATGTCGTAGAAAATGAAAAACTGATCCTTCAGGAGCTTGTAAAGAACAATAAGATTACAGCAAAAGGCCTAGCAGATATCATTGACCTTTCTGAAAGAACAGTGCAACGCTATTTACAGTCATTGCAAAAACAAAATAAAATCAAACGCATCGGCCCCGCAAAAGGCGGACACTGGGAAGTTAGCTGTTAGCTGTTAGCTTCCCGAAAGCTTTCGGGAGGCTATTAGCTTTTGGCTTTTAGCTTTTAGCTTGATTATAACAACTAGAAAGTTTGGAGCTTTATGCTAATAGTTCCTATTTGCTAAAAACACAAAGAACAGAAATTCACCTGTTTCAGCAGCCAACAGCTTCCCGAAAGCTTTCGGGAAGCCAACCGCCAATCGCCCTTATCATATAAAATAAACTTTCCCCTAAAGCGCAAGATCCTTAATTTATAAAATAAACTTTTTGAATACTCCTTTTACCATACCGCCCTATATTGCCAGAGAAACTTACCTCAGCAAGATGGAGCCTTTTATTGGGAAACCCATTATAAAGGTGCTTACCGGACAACGGCGGGTTGGAAAAAGCTATCTCCTTTATCAGATGATGGATCGGCTGAAACAGCTCAGCCCTGAGATAAACATCATCTATATCAATAAGGAAGATTTATCTTTTGCCGGCTTACGCAAGGCCGACGACCTCCACGATTATGTGAAAACGCAGCACATCGCAAATAAAAACAACGCACTGTTTATTGATGAAATTCAAGATATAGAAGATTTTCACCTGGCATTGCGCTCTATACTACTCTGGCCCGATACGGATATATACATCACAGGTAGCAACGCCAATCTGCTTTCATCCGACCTGGCAGGCTACCTCAGCGGACGTTTTATCGAGTTCCAGGTATTCAGTTTATCGTATCTCGAGTTTTTAAAATTCCATCAACTACAAAACAACGAAGACTCACTGCATCTCTACTTAAAATTCGGAGGATTGCCCTACCTAAAGCATCTTCCATTAATAGATACAGTGGTTTTTGAGTATCTTAAAAATATCTATAATACAATCATTTACCGCGATGTGGTGAACCGCTTCGCAATCCGTAATACCATTTTCCTGGAACGACTGGTACAGTTTCTGGCACAGCATACCGGAAGCCTCTTTTCTGCCAAAAAAATCAGCGACTATCTCAAATCCCAACAAATCAAAATCAACCCGGCTCAGGTCATACAGTACCTTGCTTACCTGACTTCAGCTTATCTCGTATTTCCTGTAGCACGCTACGACATCCAGGGAAAAAGACTGTTTGAATTTGGTGAAAAGTATTACTTCGAAAACATGGGTATCCGAAATGCGATTGCCGGTTACAGACCGCAAGACATGCAGATGGTGGTGGAAAGCGCAGTGAGTCATCACCTCAAGTATGGAGGCTTCGACTTGAAAGTAGGTGAGATCCATGGCAATGAAATTGATTTTGTAGCCGAAAAAGGTGGAGAAACTATGTATCTGCAGGTAGCTCTACGATTAATGGAAGAAAAAACCATCGAACGCGAATTTGGGAACCTCGATAAAATTCCCGATCACTTTCCAAAAAAAGTCATCAGCCTCGAAAGCTTCCAGGGCAACACCTACAAAGGAATTGAATACCAATCGCTGCAAAACTTCTTAAGCAGCTATTAGCTTCCCGAAAGCTTTCGGGAAGCCAATAGCCAAAAGCCAACAGCCATCAAAAAACTCCGTGAAACATCATAAAGCAAGATAACCCAGTTCTCAATGAAGATGGATGAAACACTTCAGTTAACAGAGGGCAGAAGGCTTGAATTTAAAATAACTTTACCCTCCAAGTCGGATCTGGCAAAAACTGTTATTGCATTTGCCAATGATGCTGGTGGACACATCTACATTGGAGTGCAGGATAATCCCAGATCAATAGCCGGTTTGCCCGAAGATGAACTCGTTGAGCTTGAAGAACAAATCAGCAACATCATTTTTACACGTTGCTACCCGACAATATTACCAGATATTTCATTCCTTACGGTAGAAGAAAAACACCTGATCAAAATTACTGTTCATCGTGGCAGTATGCCTCCCTACTATTTAAAGGACACCGGAAAATCAGAAGGCACATACATCCGCGTAGGTTCTACTAACAGAAAGGCTGATCAGGCTATTATAGAAGAACTGGAGCGTAAAAAAAGAAATGTATCTTTCGATGGCGAATTGGTTTTTGACAAACCTGCAAAAGACCTGCAAATTGCCGGCTTTAAATCGGTGTTTCTTGAAAAAACAGGCGAAATACTGTCGGCGGTTACACTTAATAAGCTTGAACTAATCAAGCCAAACCAGGGCGAAGATTATCCAACAAATGCCCTTTTACTCTTTTCTGATGATATTCTTCGCAACCATTACTTTCATTTCGCTAAAGTGGAATGCGCCAGATTTAAAGGTACTGCAAGCGATGAGTTTATCGATCAGAAAAGCATTACATCAAACATCGCTTTACAGGCTGAAGAAGCCTATAATTTTGTTTTGAGGCACATCAATAAAGGTGCTTTTGTTGAAGGTGTCTATACCAAAACCCGATGGGAGTACCCGGTAAAAGCGATTCGTGAAGTAATACGTAATGCTGTGGTTCACCGTGATTATTCCTTGTCAGGTAAAGATATTAAAATAGCCGTTTATGATGATATGGTTGAAGTGACCAGTCCCGGGCTGCTTCCTCCATCTATTGATTACAGTGCAATGGAGAGCCGTCAGTCTGATGCAAAAAACAAAGTAATAGCGCCTGTTTTTAAGCAATTGGGTATCATCGATCAGTGGGGAAATGGACTGAAATTAATAGCAGACGAATTGAAAAACTATCCGGAAATTGATTTTCAGTGGAAAGAAGTAGGTTTATCCTTTCAGGTACAGTTTATTAATAGAATGTATAGTGCTAAAATAGAAGCTCAAAAGTACCTGGGGCAAGAGTTAGGGCAAGAGCTAGGGCAAGAGCTAGGGCAAGAACGAAATGAAAAAACATTATTCAGCCTGGTATTGGAAGAATTATTAATGAAGCAGGCCTCTAGAAAAGAAATAATGGTGGCTTTCGGAATGAAAACAGCCTCTGGCTACCTAAACCGCACCTTAAAGAAATTACAAGTACTTGATTTAGTCGAACAGACCATACCGGAAAACCCGAATCATCCCCAGCAAAAATTTCAAATCACCGAAAAAGGCAAAACCTTTCTCAAACTTTTGAATGATTAACACAAGGATACTAAACCTACCATCTGGAGTGATGATAGAAAACCAATCGTTGCCAACGAACTAATAGCTATTAGCTATTAGCTTTTGGCTTTTGGCTTTTGGCTATTGGCTTTTAGCTTTTAGTTTGAGGGTAACAACCAGAATGTTTGTAACTTTTTGTTATTATTTTGGTAGCCTATAGGTACCACCACTTTGACACAAAGAACAGAATGTCAGCTATTTGAGCTGTTGGCTATTAGCTTTTAGCTGTTGGCTTTTAGCTTGATTATAACAACTAGAAAGTTTGGAGCTTTTTGTTAATAGTTCCTATTTGCTAAAATCACAAAGAACAGAAAGACTGCTGTTTGAGCAACCAATAGCCTCCCGAAAGCCTTCGGGAAGCCAACAGCCAATAGCCAAAAGCCAATCCGCGTTCCAATTACTATGGAAAAAGCCGAAATAGTTATTTACAAAGATGAATTGAATCAATCCGACTTCCAGATAGAAGTCAGGTTGGAAGATGATACTGTTTGGCTTAACCAAATCCAAATGGCAGAGCTGTTTGAAGCTACTAAACAGAATATAAGTCTTCATATCAGGAATGTTTACAAAGAGGGTGAACTGGATGAAAAGTCAACTGTCAAGGAATACTTGACAGTTCAGGACGAAGGTGGTCGGCAGGTGAGAAGAAAAGTCTTGTATTACAACCTAGATGTTATCATTTCTGTTGGGTATCGCGTAAAATCCCTCAGAGGCACTCAATTCCGGATATGGGCTAATAAAATACTGAAAGATTACCTTCTTAAAGGGCATGTTGTTAATTATCGCCTTGGCAGGATAGAAGAAGAAGTACATCATATCAAAGGCCGAATGAACGACATTGAGTTTAAGGTTCAAACGAATCTACCTCCAAATGAAGGCATCTTCTTCAATGGTCAGATCTTCGACGCCTGGCAATTCGTTTCACAAATAATCAAAGATGCCAAAGAAACCATTGTCCTAATCGACAACTACATAGATGAAAGTGTTTTGATGCTACTCTCAAAAAGAAACCCAGGCGTAAAAGCCACCATCTACACCGCCAACATCACCAAACAGCTCGAAACAGATCTCAAAAAACACAATAAGCAATATCCTCCGATTGAGCTGAAGCACTTTTCAAAAGCTGTTGGCTTTTGGCTATTGGCTTTTAGCTTTTAGCTTGATTATAACAACTAGAAAGTTTGGAGCTTTATGC
>CALGAK010000056.1 GCA_937954085.1 uncultured Bacteroidota bacterium | reverse complement strand
AGTTCAAAAAAACTGTTCGTATCGACCCAAACAAACATGATGGTAAGTAAACCGGTTAGCAAGGCAATCAGCAGTGCCAGGAAGATTGCCATATTTTTGGGTGCGGTGAGATTCATGTTTTAAAACTTTTTGCAAAATTAAATAATTTGCCGGGGGGCTAGGTAACTTAATGAATAATTAGTAATTACATAAAATTACTTAATATTGAATCGAGATTCGCTTAACATTAACTTAACACAGGCCACATCCTTTTGTTAAAGATAGGATATATTTTCGCCATGAAATTAATTCTTATACGATGGAAACTTTCTTGATTGCCATTGTGGCCATCTTGTTCCTCCTAGCCATTTCCGACTTAGTGGTAGGAGTTAGTAACGACGCAGTTAACTTCCTCAATTCAGCCATCGGTTCCAAAGTTGCCCCTTTCTGGTTAATTATGGTTATTGCCAGCCTCGGTGTGTTAGTCGGAGCTACTTTTTCTTCGGGAATGATGGAAGTTGCGCGTAAGGGCATTTTTCACCCACAGCATTTCTACTTAACTGAAATCATGATTATTTTCCTGGCGGTCATGATTACGGATGTGATTTTGCTCGACGTATTTAACACCTTCGGAATGCCCACCTCCACTACCGTTTCCATTGTGTTTGAATTATTAGGGGCAGCCGTAGCTGTTTCGATTCTGAAAATTTACAACGATCCGAATGCCGGCGATTTATCACAATACATTAACTCTGCCAAGGCGCTGGCGATTATAACTGGAATACTCGTATCGGTAGTGGTTTCCTTCTCGGTTGGAGCCCTTATCCAATACCTTACCCGCCTAGCTTTCACCTTCAATTTCATGAAGAATATCAAGTATTACGGAGCTTTATGGGGAGGTGCTGCCATTACCGCTATTACCTATTTCATTCTGATTAAAGGGATGAAAGGTTCTACCTATGCTGAAATTGTTCTCGATAGCGGAATAACCGTCAATCAATGGTTGAAAGACCATACCTATCACATTCTTTTATATGGATTCCTGGCGTGGTCGGCTCTCCTACAAGGTATTTACATGCTTACCAAGTTCAACGTCCTGAAAGCCATTGTACTGATTGGAACCTTTGCCCTAGCGATGGCATTTGCCGGAAACGATTTGGTGAACTTTATTGGAGTGCCGATTGCCGGTTATGAATCGTACCAAGCGTTTATCAAGAGCGGTGCTACCGACCCGGGCAGTTTCCTCATGTCGAGTATGCAGGGAAAGGTTGCTACACCGGTACTTTTCTTACTCATTGCCGGATTAATTATGGTAATAACCCTTTGGTTATCGAAGAAAGCGCGCTCGGTAGTAAAAACATCGCTCGACTTAAGTAATCAGGACGAGGTAGATGAGCGCTTTGGATCGTCGTATTTTGCTCGGTCCATCGTGCGGGGCTCTATCAAAATGAGCCAGCGTTTCCAAACACTGGTGCCCGATACCGTAAGCACTGCCGTAGCAAAACGATTCGACACGCAATATTTTAACGGACGAACGCCCGATGGCGAAGAGAAAGTTTCTTTCGACTTGGTTCGTGCATCGGTTAATCTGGTAGTAGCCAGTGTATTAATTGCTCTCGGAACATCGCTTAAACTACCACTTTCCACTACCTATGTCACCTTCATGGTTGCCATGGGAACCTCCCTGGCCGATAAAGCCTGGGGCCGTGAAAGCGCTGTGTATCGAGTTACCGGGGTATTAGCGGTAATTAGCGGATGGTTCTTCACGGCACTTATAGCCTTCACCATTGCCTTTATCATTGCACTCTTGATTTCCTGGGGAGAAGTATATGCTCTGGGCGCATTGCTTGTGTTAGCCACCGTTATTATTTACAGAACACACGCCCTTCATCATAAAAAAGATACCGAAGCAACTACAGCAGCGCAAAGCGAAGCTGCCGAAGTATTGAAAAAGGAAAATATTGTCAAAAGCTGTACTTCGAATGTGACTCAAAACTTAATCGATTTTACCGAAGTGTATGGAAAAGTAATCGATGGGCTAAAAACGGAAAATCGCAAGCAGTTGCTGGAAATCAGCCTCAAGGTAAACGACCTGAACGAACGAGCTAAAAAACTGAAATCGAAGGTCTTTAAAACAATAAAAAAACTCGAATATATCTCCATCGACACAGGACCTTATTATGTTCAGGTATTGGATTATTTGCGCGAGATGGCTCACTGTCTCACGTTTATTGCCAAACCAAGCTACGAGCACGTGAATAACAACCATCGTCCGTTGGCCGATTATCAAATTCGCAACCTCGAGAAGATTAACGACAGCCTCAACGAAATGGTAGGCGAAATCCTCACCATTATCGAAACCAACGATTACGATCAAATTGGTACCGTTTATAAAAAGCAAGAAGAATTGTTGAGTTTGCTTAAAAAGCTTCGGAAAGAACACATTCGAGCCTTAAAAGCCGATTCTTCATCGGGAACTCGCAGCAGTTTATTGTATTTCAATCTCATTTACGAGACACAAAACTTTACACTGCATTCGATTAACTTACTCAAATCGCAGCGCGACTTTATAGTTGAAACCTAGTTAATATAACCGCAGCCGTTTCGTTAGGGAGAACGAAGCGGCTGTTTATTTTTTTGTATGAAGAAAGAAACTTTGCGCGGGTTGGCGCGGCTAAACCCCTGCCTTGGCATTTCGTGTATTTACACAAGCCTCAAAAGGATCAGTATCGGGTTGGCCTTGGTTGTCCTTGGATATTCATCAGAGGCACAAACACAAAACAACACCTCGAAAGCGGTCGAACTATCGAATCCTCAAGCAAGCACTAGCGAATGGCACGATAAAATCGCCATTCGGGGTTATGCTCAAGTTCGCTACAATCAGCTCTTTGTGACAAATCCCGATTTAGGTTGCGAACAGTGCGATAAATCCTGGTCGCCCAACGAAAGTTTCTTTTTCAGGCGAATTCGAATCGTATTCTACGGAAAAATTCATCCACGAGTATTCTTTTACATACAGCCCGATTTTGCCAGCAGCGGTGGCGGTGGCAAACTCAACTTTGCCCAACTCAAAGATGCCTACATGGATGTAGGACTCGACCGAAACAACGAATTTCGTTTTCGGATAGGACAAAGCAAAGTTCCCTACGGATTCGAAAACTTGCAATCGAGTCAGAATCGTTTGCCTCTCGACCGTAACGACGGAATGAATTCGGCCGTGTATAACGAGCGCGATTTGGGCGTCTTTTTCATGTATGCGCCAAAAGAAAAACGAAAACTCTTTTCCGATATCGGAAAACGAGGGTTGAAAGGGAGCGGCGACTATGGTGTTTTTGCCCTGGGAGTGTATAACGGACAAACCGCCAACCTGAACGATTTAAACAACCAGGTTCATGTTGTGAGTCGAATTTCCTATCCTTTTGAATGGAAAGAACAACTAGTAGAGATGGGCGTGCAGGCCTACACAGGCAACTATGTACTTCTGGAAAACAACCTAAGCCCGGGAGTAAAGGTTAATACCGACCGAAGTTATCGCGACGAACGGATAGCAGGATCTTTCATCCTGTATCCTCAACCCTTTGGTATTGCAGCAGAATACAATTGGGGTAGCGGACCAGAATTCAACCCCCAAACCGATTCGATCGAAGTTCAAAAGCTACACGGAGGATACATCACCTTGAGCTATTTGATCCGTTCACACAAGCAAGTCATTATTCCATTTACGCGCTATCATTACTACGATGGAGGTAAAAAACACGAACTCGATGCTCGCAGTTACGAAGTAAGTGAACTTGAATTAGGCATTGAATGGCAACCTTTCCGGCAGTTCGAATTAGTTGCTATGTACGTATTCTCCCAACGACGTTACGAAGATTTTCTTCTGCAAGATAATTTACAGGAAGGAAGCTTATTACGACTTCAGGCTCAAGTCAATTTTTAGTGAAAAGTTTTCTTCCGGCAACAGGTGGCACTCCCGCACAAGCTGTTATTTTTGCATCAACATTTAAAGTCATTTTATGAACAGGGATCAATCCAACCTACCAGAAGAGAATAAAAAATTGAGCAAAAACTTCATTGAACTCATCGTTGAAGAAGAGTTGTCGCAAGCGAAGAATAACGGACGTGTGCACACACGCTTTCCTCCCGAACCAAATGGTTATCTGCACATTGGGCATGCTAAAGCCATTTGCCTCGACTTTGGAATAGCCGAAAAATATCAGGGGAAATGTAATTTACGATTCGACGACACCAACCCGATTAAGGAAGATGTTGAGTATGTCGATTCGATAAAGGCCGATATTCGCTGGTTAGGTTACGATTGGGAAGACCGGGAATATTATGCTTCGGATTATTTCCCCCGCTTATTTGAGTTTGCCTGCGATTTGATTAAACGTGGCTTAGCGTATGTCGATGACCAAAAAAGCGACGAAATTGCTAAACAAAAAGGTACTCCTACCCAAGCAGGTACGCATAGTCCTTATCGTGACCGATCGCCGGAAGAAAACCTCGACTTATTTCAACGAATGAATGCCGGCGAATTTCCCGAAGGGAGTAAAGTACTTCGGGCCAAAATCGACATGAGTTCCTCGAACATGCACATGCGCGATCCTATCATCTACCGCATCCTGTTTACGCCGCATCATCGAACCGGCGATGCTTGGAAAGTATATCCCATGTATGATTTTGCTCACGGGCAATCGGATTATTTCGAAGGAGTTACTCATTCCCTTTGCACATTGGAATTTGTTCCCCACCGGGAGCTATACGACTGGTTCATCGATCAGCTTAAATCCGACGATTATCGTCCGCGACAAATTGAATTTAACCGGCTCAACCTTACCTACACGGTGATGAGTAAGCGAAAGTTATTGCAACTTGTTCAGGATAAGGTGGTCGATGGTTGGTCCGATCCTCGCATGCCCACCTTGTCGGGATTACGCCGACGCGGCTACACTCCTGAATCCATTCGGAATTTCATCGATAAAATTGGTTACACCAAGTACCTGGCACTGAATGATATTGGATTACTCGAAAGCTCTGTTCGCGAACACTTGAACAAAATCGCCGATCGTGTCATGGCTGTGCTGAATCCGGTTAAACTGATTGTTACCAATTATCCCGAAGGAGAGGAGGAACTGCTATCTACTATCAACAATCCCGAAGATCCCGAATCCGGTTCTCATCAATTATATTTCGGCAGGGAACTCTACATTGAGCGCGACGATTTCATGGAGGATCCACCCAAGAAATTTTTCCGTCTTGCTCCCGGAGCCGAAGTGCGTCTCAAATCGGCCTACATTGTTCAATGTACCGGATTTAAGAAGAATGAAACAACCGGGATGATCGAAGAGATTCATTGCACCTACGACCCAACAACTAAATCAGGTTCGGGCGATCAGCGCAAAGTGAAAGGAACCTTGCATTGGGTATCGGCCACGCATGCACAAAAAGCAGAGGTCCGTTTATACGACCGCCTCTTCAACGATGAAAATCCCGACGGACACAAGGATAAAGATTTCACGGAATTTTTAAATCCCAACTCGCTGCAAATCATTCCCGAAGCCATGGTAGAACCGTATTTGCTCGAAGCCAATTTGGATACCAAGTTTCAGTTTACCCGCATTGGCTATTTCAGCCGCGATCCCAAATTAAGCACACCGGAAAAACCGGTCTTTAATCGAGTGGTATCGTTGAAGGATTCCTGGGCAAAAGCGAACCGGGGATAGGATTCGAGATTCAAAATTCAAAATTGGGGATTCCAAGTATTAGCAGAGGGAAGAAGCGATTGATTGGGGATAGTTAGCTATCAAAATTGTTCAGTGGTTTGCCAAGAGAGCAATATTGAATTCTCAATGGTAGCTGAATTCCCAATAAATCGGGATTGAATCTTAAATCTTGAATTAATTTTTAAATCCTCGTCTAACTCGATGGAGGAACTGATTGAAGAGCATGTTCAGTTCGTCGCTGGAACGAAATAGGTAGTTCAATCCGACGAAGGCAACACCTATTAAGATGGAGCGAACAGGAATATCGATCCAATGCGAGGAGAAAGCGGGTAGGAACCAATCGATTGCGAGGCAAATAAGGCCACTGATTAGAATGAAGGTATAGCGAAAATTAAATGGAGTGAGTCGGTATTTGAACCACACGATTCCTACGGCTGAGAGATTGTAAGTGCTGCGAGCAATTAAAGAGGAAATAGCTGCTCCTACAATCCCCATTCGAGGGATTAACCACCAGTTTCCAACCACGAGCAGTAGAATCATGATGATTAGTAGGACACTAACGAGTCGATAGCTTTTCGAATTATTCAGAATAACATTCGCTCCCCCGCTCACCATTTCGATAAAATACGTGAAGCCTATCAAGAGAATGACCCAATAGCCCGCTGCGAAATCATCGCCTAAAATGAGTAAGATATTATCGATGTTCGCCCACAAACCTATCATCAGCAATAAACCAATCAGGCTTTGGTTAACACTTGCCTTTTGATAAATGAAATGGATCTTGCTTAAATTATTCTCCTTCCACGACTCGGCAATATAAATGGAGATGGTTTTAAGAACAGCCCGGGAAGGCAGGGCAACAAGAATTCCGAAGAAGAAGGCAGTGGAATAAACCCCTGCCGCATCTAAACCCATCATGTCCTTGATCATAATCCGGTCGATATTGACCACCACCGTAGCCGACAGGCTTGAAAAGATTCCATAAAAGCCTACGCTGATCAGTTCTTTTCGAAACTCGGGCGAAATAAATCGTGGTTCCAGCTTCCAAAAAATACTTTTCTCTCGTTTCAAATAATAAAAAAAGAGGAGCGCCGGCAATACATAAGCAGCAAGGTAACCATACATGAAAAGCTTGAAAGAGAAAAGCTCAAAAATGTAGCCTACAATGGATAATAAGATCACCACCCGAATGAAAAACTCTTTGAGGAAAATCCCACGGGTGGAGTTATACAGCACCTTATTATAATCGTCGAAAACGAGAAAGAAGGCTACCGCGATGAACAGAAGCGGCAAGATATGGATGTATTCCCGGAGTAATTCTTTATCGGCTTCGGCGGTGTCGATTAAGTAACTTCTCATGACCCAAAAGAGCAGCAATCCGAGCCCAATTCCAATCAAGTTAATGATCATGGCTAATCCGAAGAATCCGTGGTGTCCCGATTGGTTATCGCGAAACATGGGAAAGAGGCGCGTGGTGATATTGTGCACTCCGAGGTTGGAGAACTGCGCAAAGAGCACTGCATAGGCCACCAGAACATTGATTAGCCCAATCTCGGCGGTGGTTAAAAACTTCGGAAAGAGCAATCCTGAAACGACAAACCCTAAGCCTGCTCCGAGGTAGGTGTAAACCGAACCGGTAATTGACTGCTTCTGAACAATGCCCATCGTTTTGGCTTAAAAATTTTTGTGCAATATTAAGGATTTAAGTAGTTAGAATTCACGAAAACCCATTTGCTTTGCCGCTTTAATTTTCTACTTTGCAACCATTAAATCACTATTCACCCTATTAATTCATAGACCATGAACACGCTTGCCAGCCTATTGAAGCCGGGGATTGTAACCGGCCACGATCTTACGACCTTATACGAATTTGCTAAAGCGAACGAATTTGCGATGCCCGCTGTGAACGTAATCGGTTCCCATTCGGCCAATGCTGTTCTCGAAGCAGCTAAAGCTGTTAACTCTCCGGTTATTATTCAGCTTTCGAACGGAGGCGCCCAGTTTTTTGCCGGGAAAGCACTCGCCAACGATGCGCAACAAGCCTCTATTGCCGGAGGGATTGCAGCCGCGCATCACATTGCTATTATGGCCGAATCGTATGGAGTACCGGTTGTACTGCATACCGACCACGCCGCCAAGAAATTATTACCCTGGATCGATGGTTTGCTCGAAGCCGGCGAAAAACATTTCGCTCAAACCGGAAAACCTCTCTTCAGCTCGCACATGCTCGATTTATCGGAAGAACCCATCGAGGAAAACATCGAGATTTGCAAATCCTACCTTGCCCGAATGAGTAAAATAGGCATGAGCTTAGAAATCGAATTGGGTGTTACCGGTGGCGAAGAAGATGGAGTAGATAACTCCGGAGTAGATAACAGCCTGCTCTACACTCAGCCATCCGAAGTGGCATACGCCTACGAAGAACTGCTCAAAATCAGCCCGAACTTTACCATTGCAGCTTCCTTCGGAAATGTACACGGAGTTTACAAACCAGGAAACGTGGTCCTGACTCCAAAAATTCTGAAAAACTCCCAGGAATACATTCAAGAAAACCTCAAAACCGGCGAAAAACCGGTGTTCTTCGTTTTTCATGGCGGATCGGGTTCTAGTCGGGAAGAAATTCGCGAAGCTATTTCTTACGGTGTGATCAAAATGAATATCGACACCGATACCCAATGGGCATTCTGGGATGGAATTAGAGCCTACGAATCGGCAAATCGAGCTTATCTGCAAGGGCAAATCGGTAACCCGGAAGGAGACGATAAACCCAATAAGAAAAAATACGACCCTCGAGTTTGGTTACGCGAAGGGGAAAAAGCAATGGTAGCCCGATTAAAAACTGCCTTCGAAGACTTAAACTGTCTGAATCGGTTCTAAACCAAAAATGGCGTACTCCGTAAATACATTTCCAAGGTAATTTCCGGATTCGTTAGTTCCAATTTTTTTCTTAGTTCTAGCCGGAGTTCTACCATCGCATTCGAATGGATACCCAGAATTCCGGCTATTTCTTTATCATTAAACTTCAACATAATAAGCGCACAAAGTCGCTTATCGGCCTGGCTGATGTCGGGATGGATTTCGGCCAAGCGCGCGTAAAAAACGGGCAAAGCTCCGGAGTAATAACGGTGCAGCTCGTCGGAATTTAAGCGAGTAACCACCACGCGTTCGAGCGGTTCGAGAGCCCTACGCATATCGCTTACTTTTATGGTTTCCCTTCCGGCACTTACTTCGCTTAAATTCACCTGTAATTGATTCAACAGGCGCAAAGTCTGCAAATCGAGTTGCAAGTTTTCACGGATAAATCGCGATTTGAATGTGTCACGCTTTTTATATTCATCGACCGTTTTTTGCAGCTTTTCATACCGTCGACGATAGCTCTTCGCGTAATAACGATCGCGAAAATACAAGAACAGAAAAACTCCGGCCAACACAAAGAGTGCAATCGTACTTCCCAATAGAAAGTAGTTAATCTCCTCGGGATAAAAACTGAAGAAACGATCGTTCCCATAGGTTTTCAAGACCATATGATCGTCGCGTTCAAAAAAGGACTGGGCGTCCAAACGCTCACTTGGAAGCAACCAAAGCAACAAAAGGAGAAATGAGCCGACAAACAGCCGCCATTTCTCAAAGCCTAAGGGGTGGTAAGCTCTGATTTTCATTCGACTTGTATTAAGTTAGTAATCTGCTCCCGGGGTATGGTTTACGTTTCAGATACTAGTAAACTATTCATTCAATTGGGGGAACCGTTTACCAAACACAAATATAGAGAAAGATTAAAAACACACACTATCTTTTCAGCTTTTAAACCGGCTTTCTTTCTAAGCCTTTGCGAGTGCAGGGGAAGAGCCAAAAACCTGCCAGATAATATTAGCTTTGTTCCTGTTAAACGAATTTTTATGAACCCAAAACAATTCTTCCTGAGTTTCATTTTAGCTCTTTCGTCCTTAAGCCTGGCAGCTCAAAATAAGATTGCACCCACCAAACCAAAGTTGGTGGTAGGGATTGTTGTCGACAACCTAAACCCGGAATTTATCGAGAAATATGGCAAGTATTTCGATCCGAATGGATTCCTAAAACTGGCGGCAGAAGGGACACAAATTCGACACCTACGTTACGATTATCACAGTAGGCAAACCCTTCCTACCCTTGCCAGTATCGTTACCGGAGCTAATCCGGCGCAACATGGAATTATTGCCGATGAATGGTACGATCGCTTGTCGCAGCAAACTAGAGCGGCCTGCTCCGACCCAAACTATATAGGCATTGGGAACACAGCGTATTCGGGTAACTGGTCGCCTAACAACATGGCTATCCCGGGAGTATTCGACGAATTAAAACTCTTTACCGAGTTGCAGAGCAAACTCATATCCATTGCACCCGAAGCACCCGCAGCTATTACCATGGGAGCGCACACCGCCGATTTTAGTTTCTGGTTCGACTCGTATACCGGAAATTGGGTCAGCAATACATTTTATGAAACGAAACTACCTTCCTGGGTAGAGAAGTTCAACGGGAAAAAACTGCCGGAACTTTATCAAAGTAAAAGCTGGGAACCTATTTATCCTGCCTTCAAATACCTTCAACTACTCAACCGGGAAAACGCCGGAGAAAAAGCATGGGGGAAATCGTCGAAAGATTTTCCTTACCCTCTCGAAAAACTACGCAACACCGATCATCCTTACCAACACCTTTTTCAAACCCCCTACGGAAATACCTTTCTCTTCGATTTTGCCATGAATTGCCTCATCGAAGAATCGCTGGGTAAAGATGAAGTTACCGACGTACTCCTGATCAATAGCTCCATTCTACGGGAGGTTGAAGAGAATTTTTCGCCCCACTCGGAAGAATTGCAAGATGCACTCTTTCGCCTCGACCAGGATCTTGCTTACTTCCTGGCCTTTCTCGATAAAGAATATGGAAAAGAGAACGTACTGGTTTTTCTTACATCGACCGGTGTGCTTCCTCACCGGGCAAGCTTTCTGAAGGAACAGCAACTCCCCGGAGGAGAACTCGATCCCGACCGGCTTGTCACGCTGTTAAAAGCTTATCTGAATGCAACTTACGGCCCGGGAGAATGGATCGAAGCATACACCAGCGAAAACATCTACCTCAATCGAGAATTAATCCATGCCGCTAACCTTTCGCTCAAAGAAGTACAGGAACAAAGTGTTTCAATTCTGGAAGAAATGGATGCGGTTTACTCGGCCAATACAGCAAGCAATTTAGGAAACCTGGAATACCTCTATGGAGTAAATCGATCCATGCAAGCTTCGTATTATCCAAAACGCTCGGGCGATGTGTTTCTCGAATTAAAACCAAACTATACTGTCAAAGCAAACCCCTATCGAAAAGTAATCCGCTATGCTCCGGCTAACAGCTATCTATACTGGTGGGGTTGGAAAATGAAACGAAATAAAATCATTCGGCCGGTATCGGTTTGCGACATTGCACCCTCACTCGCCGAAATGTTGCAAATGAATGCCCCCAATGGGTCCACCGGAGAAATCATTCAGGAAATAATCCCCTAAGTGCGATTTGCCTGTTATTTTTAGGCTGATTCCTGCA
>CALGAK010000055.1 GCA_937954085.1 uncultured Bacteroidota bacterium | reverse complement strand
CGTCATAAAAAGGGTGAATGCTCTCAAACTGATAATGCAATATTGCCAAGTTTATTAATGGAGACAAGTCATCCTGTTGATTAAAATGGTCTATAAAATTTGTCAATAAATCAAGTATTTCCGCTTTGTCTTGAGGTGGAGTATAAACAATTTCTCCAGTTTTGTCATTTTTCAAAACGGTTCCCGGCGTACTTCTAATCCCAGCAGTATTATTAACTAGTTCCTCTTGGATACTCACAATGTCGTTAACTCTTAGAAATCCTTGTTTTTTCGCAAGGTCATATCCTTGAAATATAGCTTTACGATAATTTACTACTTCCTTAGTCTCTGGTGATATGTGGATTTTCTTAATAATCAGTGCTTTATAGAGTTCATCTTGGTGTATGGATGTTTGAATAAGTTATTTAGTAAATCTTGACTTTTTACAAACTGATCAAAATAGTTTCCAAGTGAAATTGATGTGCTTTTCATTTAAGCTAAATTCTTATCAAAGTCACCAATTTTTGGTAACTAAATAAATCATCAGTTGTAGATTTTGCGAATAAAGAAGTCAAGTTATTGTTTGGGCGTGAGTTTCGGTAAAAGTGCCACCAACTACTGCATATTTTCACCGGTTTGTAAGCAATCAAACACCTGCTGGAGCGCGTCGGCGTGGTTTGCAATAACATGGAGCAAATCATCTTCTTCCAGAACCGTATTTCCATTTGGGGTAATGTATTCGTTATTGCGTTCAATAAGGACGATGAGTGCCGTTTTTGGGAAGGCCAAGTCAACGATTTTCTTACCAATTACCCGATTC
This sequence comes from uncultured Bacteroidota bacterium, assembly GCA_937954085.1. Taxonomy (GTDB): domain Bacteria; phylum Bacteroidota; class Bacteroidia; order Bacteroidales; family M50B96; genus M50B96. Next base: position 55,132 of record CALGAK010000055.1, on the reverse strand, counting down.
CCTTTGTGGAGACGAATTTCCTTCAAATTGGTTTTAGGCCGATTGCTCCAAAGCGCATCGATATCGGTTACACGTTTCACTTTTTCGGGCAGCGATACGTGGAACAATCGCGCAAAGTAGCCAAGCGTTGTCCCTTGAATAATTACCGAGCTTACCGAAATAAAAAACACGAGGTTAAAAATCATGTTGGCTTGTTCGATTCCTGCCAGGAGCGGATAAGTAGCGAAAACGATGGGCACAGCTCCACGTAATCCGACCCAGCTAATGTACCATCGGCGTCGGTTTTTCATTCGAAAAGGAATCAGGCTGATAAAGACAGCGAGGGGTCGAGCAAAAAGGATGAGACCAAAGGAAAGGACCAAACCAATTCCAACATACGGTACCACCTCGCTCGGATTCACGAGTAATCCGAGGATGAGGAAGAGTACAATTTGCATGAGCCAGGCAAATCCATCGAATACTTTGAGGATTGTTTTTTTGTGAATCAATTCTTGATTTCCCAAGAAAACAGCCGTGATATACACCGCGAGGAAACCATTTCCGCCGCTGTAGTCGGTAATGGAGAAGGTACCAAACATGAGAGCGACCACTAAGACCGGATAAAGACCTTCGAAATCGAGTTGAATACGATTAATGACCCATTTACTGAGGAGAGCCATAAGGAAGCCCATGGTGGCACCAATGAGCATTTGCTGCAAAAACAAGGGAATGATGCTCCAGAAACTCATTTCCGGATTCACGACCAAGGAAAGAAATGCGATTACCAGCACATACGCCATGGGATCGTTACTACCACTTTCCAACTCGAGGGTTGGACGCAAGTTCGCTTTGAGGGCGAGGCTTTTGGAGCGGAGGATCGAAAAGACGGCCGCTGCATCGGTAGAAGAAACAATCGCTCCGAGCAGGAATCCTTCATAGAGCGTGAAATCGGTGAGCCAATAAACCAATAAACCAACCGAAAGCGCGGTAATCAGCACGCCAAGCGTTGATAAGGAAACGCCCACCCAGAGTACTGGTTTAATGGATTTCCAATCGGTATCGAGTCCTCCGGAAAAAAGAATAAAGTTCAAGGAAACGATTCCTACAAATTGTGCGACTCTGGAATTATCGAATTGGATTCCACCGATTCCTTCCGATCCCGAGAGCATACCGATAAGTAAGAAGAGCAACAAGGTTGGGACTCCTAGTTTGTAGGAAGTTTTACCGGCCACAATGCTGATAAAGAGCATTAAGGACCCTATTAGGAGGCTATTTTCGATGGTGATACTCATAGGTTGTGGCTTGATGCAAAGATAATCAAGTTACACTGCGAAACTTTTATTTTAAGAAGACTTGACAATTCAAAACCGTACGACTACCTTTATAATTCATTCAAATTTGTTTTACTTTTTGATTAACTTAACCACCTAAACATTAAACAAAACGGAAACTAGTTGGTTTAAGGGGAGAACAAATTAGCCCAAGGGTTTCATTCAATCAAAACATCATCGATATGAGTCTCGAATTATACCACGAGGTAGCCAGCAAAACCTCTGCGCTAACTACCAAAAATTACAGTACGTCGTTTTATTTATCAACGACTTTGCTGTCGCCCGAAATGCGAGATGCTATCTATGCTATCTACGGTTTTGTTCGCTATGCCGACGAGATTGTGGACAGCTTTCATCATCAGAATAAAGCTGAATTGATGGAAGAGTTTGAGAAAGAGTTTTATCGGAGCCTGGAGCGCGACCTAAGCATGAATCCTATTTTGCATTCTTTCCTCCGGGTGGTGAAGCGCTACAACATTAAGGATGAATACATTCAAGCTTTCTTAAACAGCATGAAAGCCGATTTGAAGGAGATTAACTATTCGAACGAGGAAGAATTGAAAGCCTACATTTATGGTTCGGCCGATGTAGTTGGATTAATGTGTTTGGCTGTTTTTTGCAAGGGCGATACAAATTTGTTTGCTGATTTAGAGAAGCCTGCCATGTATCTGGGTTCCGCCTTTCAGAAAGTGAACTTTCTACGCGATTTAAAGAACGACCACGAGAACCTTGGTCGCAGTTATTTCCCCCACGTGACCCGTCATAATTTCACCGAAGAATCGAAAGCTGAAATCATTGCCGATATCGAAAACGATTTCAATTTGGCTTATAAAGGCATTCAGCAATTGCCTTCGGAAGCCAAACCTGCTGTGTTGTTGGCTTATTATTATTATCGAAGTTTGCTTAACAAATTACGCCGTACTCCGGCCAGTCGGATTAAAGTAGAGCGGATCCGGGTTGGTTCCATGAAAAAAATCATGCTCATGAATAAAGCCATTGTTTATAATCACCTCGGATTAATCTAAACCCTCTCAAACCTTCGAATATGTCGCTCTACTTCACCCTTTTACTAGGGTCGATTTCCGTTCCTTTACTCTTAAGTTTCGATAAAAAAGTTGCCTTTTACCGTTCCTGGAAATGGGTGTTACCGGCCATTATCCTGGTTGCTGCCGAATTCATTGCCTGGGATATTTGGCTTACGCATCAAGGGGTGTGGGGCTTTAACGAACGGTATCATGGAAGTTGGACTCCGGGTGGTTTACCTATCGAAGAATGGTTGTTTTTTATCGTTGTACCCTACGCTAGCTTGTTTCTGCATTATGTTCTGCGAGCCTACTTCCCGAACTTAGCCCTGAGCGATCGTACTTTCAAATTCCTCAATTACGGGTTGCTTGCACTCCTTGCCTTTCTGCTGGTGGTCTTTCACGACCGAACCTACACGGCTTACATTTTTGCGCACACTATATTTGCCCTCTTACTCGGACTATTCGACAAGCGCAAAACCATGCAAACCTACTTCTTGAGCTTCCTATTGATTCTTGTTCCCTTCTTCCTTGTGAATGGCATACTTACCGGGAGTTTCATCGAAGGAGAAGTAGTTTGGTACAACGATGCCGAGAACATGGGCATTCGAATCTTTACCATTCCGATTGAAGACAGTGCCTATGCGTTTAGTATGATTTACTACAGTTTGTTTCTCATTGAATGGTGGAAATCAAAATCAAGGTTGACTTAATATGAAGGCATTGGTGATTCGGGATTATCCCAAAGGAGTAATCGGTTTTTTTGTTCTTTTTTACACGGTCGGTGTATTGGGAATGATTTACGAGCCCACCCGAAGTTTTTTCATGTCGCTCACTCCCTTAGCTCTCTTGCTAAGCTCTTTTGCGCTAGCACTTTTCCATCGGTCGGTATTTGGGAAAAAGGAAGCCTTGGTCTTTGCTGCTATCGTTATCTTCGGATATTTGGTAGAAGTAGTGGGAGTGAATACCGGTAAAATATTCGGAGTTTATGCCTACGGCGATACACTTGGCTTAAAAGCCTGGGAAACTCCTTTTATGATTGGACTTAACTGGTTACTACTGGTCTATACAAGTGCTGCAATGGTTCAGCATTTTAACGTTCCGCGGTATTTGCAGCCGGTTGTGGCAAGCTTGCTCATGTTAGGTTACGACTTTATTCTTGAGCCAATTGCACCCCGAATCGACATGTGGGAATGGGCAAATGATGCGGCCCCGCTCGAAAATTTCATTGCATGGGGATTGGTAGCCTACATTTTCCACACGGTTCTCTTGTTATCCCGGATTCAAATTAAGAACTCCTTGGCTATTGCCATTTTTATCTTGCAAATACTATTCTTTGCCCATCTATATTTCCTTCCAACCCTATGATACTCAAAGCCCGGCATCATTTCATTATTCATCCTTTTTTCAAAGCCTACACGCTTTGGAAAATGAGTCGGCATTTCTCCCGGGTTGAATTAACCAATTCACTACCTATTTCGGATAAGCCTGTTTTGCTTCTGTCCAATCATACCAGTTGGTGGGATGGTTTTTGGGTGATGTGGGTCAACTTGAAAGTCCTCCGACGGAAGTTTCATTTCATGATGCTGGAAGATCAGCTACGCAAGCATTGGTTTTTCAATCACACCGGAGGATTTTCGGTGAGTAAGAATCACCGTTCCTTGTTGGAAACGCTTGCCTATACCCGCGAGTTACTCAGCGATCCACAGCACATGGTTTTAATGTTCCCACAAGGTTCGATTCAATCGGTGCACGAGCATGAGATTCGATTTCAGAAAGGAGTGGAGCGTATTTTGGCTGACCGCTTTGACAAGGTCCAAGTTGTTTTTCAGGTAAATTTGACCGATTACTTCTCCCAAGAGAAACCTAGTTTATGGATTGGCTTACAAGAATATAGAGGCGAATCTTTTCGATTGAACGACATTAACGCAGCCTACCAGGCATTTTTCGACACTTGTCTTGCGGCTCAAAAAAGGAGGGCAGAATAATGGAATTTAGCTGGCAAGTTTATTTAATCGACGCTTACATTTTGCTTTTTCTGGTATCGCTCATCAATTATGTGTTTCGCGACCCCATAGGAAAAGGGGCGATCCCTCCGGTCGATAAAAAAATATCGGTACTGATTCCTGCCCGGAACGAAGAACAGAACCTCGGCAAATTACTGGAAAGTCTTCTTCATCAGGAACATCCACCTCATGAAATTCTGGTTTACGACGACGAATCGACCGATGGCACAGCCGAGTTAGTTCGGCAGTATGAACAGCAAACAGGAACCATCCGATTGATTTCCTCGACAGGCTTACCGGAAGGCTGGCTTGGAAAGAATCATGCTTGCTACCGGCTGGCCCAAGAAGCCGTGGGGGATTACTTCCTCTTTCTCGATGCCGATGTTCGATTGGAAAACAAGGCCATTTCCCGCCTCTTGCATTATGCCGACCAAAAGCAATTGTCGCTGGTATCTGTTTTCCCGAAGCAAGAGTTTTCGAGCTTAGGAGAACAAGCGACTGTTCCCATCATGAATCAAATCTTGCTCAGCTTGTTGCCTTTAGCGGCGGTTCGATATTTAGGTTTCTCCTCCATGGCTGCAGCAAATGGGCAGTTCATGCTTTTCGATAAAGATAGCTACCTCGAGCTTCAGCCTCATCGGGAATTTCGGATGGAGAAAGTCGAGGACATTCACATCGCCCGTCATTTTAAGAAGTCGAAACGAACGATTGCTTGTTTAGCTTCCGAAGAAACCGTTAGCTGTCGGATGTATCGTTCAACCAGCGAAGCGATTCAGGGATTTTCCAGAAACATCCATCATTATTTTGGTGGGTCGCATGCCTTAGCCCTCCTTTATTGGCTATTCCATGTTGTTGTTCCAATGATCTTTCTGTTAAGCGGAAATGCGGTTTACTTCCTGTTGGTTGTTCTACTCGGGACAGCGCGCCGAAGCTTGAACTCCCTTACCAGCCATCAGTCCATGTGGTTAAACAATCGAATGGCCTTGGTACAGCATTTCTATTTTGCCATCATCTTGTTTTATTCCTATCAAAAAACCCTTCAAAAATCATTTCAATGGAAAGGACGCTCTATCTCCTAATTTTCTTCAGTTTATTTCATCCGGTGGCAAGCCATGCTCAATCGCACGAGGAGATCTATGAAGCCTATGTACTCGACGAGATGCATCGTTGGAAAGCCGTGTTAGACGGTTATGCTGGGCGGAGTAATTTGAGTTTAGGCGACCAGTTGGAGTATTTAGAATATTTGTATGGCTACATAGCCTGGTGTGTTGGCAACGACCGCGACGACGAAGCTTCCGGTCATTTGGATGAAGCCTTTGAAATAGCCGATTATCTGGAGTCGAAATCTTATTCGCTGTCGAATATTTATGCCTACAAAGCGGCTTTTTATGGCTACAAGATTGGGCTTGCCCCCTACAAAGCGCCTTTTTACGGACCAAAGAGTAAGTCGTATGCTCAAAAGGCGATTGACACCGACAGCAAGAATCCACTGGCCTACACACAGTTAGCCAACATGCAATTTTACATGCCCCCTGCCTTTGGTGGTTCGAAAGAAGAAGCTATCAAGTATTACCAGATTGCCCTTGCCTTTCTGGAAACCGAAAAGAAAACTGAGCGCAATTGGAACTATTTATCCTTGTTAGCCACCATGGGGCAGGCTTATGAAAAGATTGGGAACCTTTCCAAGGCCAAGTCGGTTTATGTGAAAGCACTCGAAACAGATTCCCGGTTCAAATGGGTTAAAAATGAATTATTACCAAACATCGAAAAATAAGAACTTATGACAAAGAAGCAATCGGTACTCATTGCCGGAGCCGGCATTGGTGGATTAGCCACCGCACTTCGCTTAGCCAAGAAAGGTTACCAGGTCGAAATGATTGAAAAAAACGAACAAGCCGGAGGTCGTCTCAATCAGATTAAAAAGGACGGATTCACCTTTGATACCGGACCCAGCTTTTTCAGTATGTCCTACGAGTTTCATGCTTTTGCCAAGGAATGTGGCATTGAGCTTCCGTTCGACATTGTGGAGCTCGACCCGCTCTACACAGTAAACATCAAGGGGATCGACAAACCCTTTTACATTCATAAAGATATTTCGAAATTCTCCGATCAGTTTAAACCCTACGAGCCTGATTTTGAGGTGAAGATGCGGAAGTATTTGAAAAAAGCAGGCAGTTTGTTCGACGACACGGTCGATTTGGTCATCAAAAATAATTTCGATAGTAAATTAAAGTATTTACTCACTCTCGCGCAGGTTAATCCCATTCATTTACCTGTCCTGACTCGGAGTTTTTGGAAACAAGTAACCCGATATTTCGACAGTAAGGAAGCTCGTCAAATCATTTCGCTTGTTGCCTTTTTCCTTGGGAGAACCCCCTTCGACACTTCTTCGATTTACACCCTGCTTTCGCACACGGAGTTTGTGCACGATGGATACTACAATGTAAAAGGAGGGATGTATAAAATTGTAGAAGGTTTGGTAAAAGAACTGGAGAAAGCGGGAGTCAAGATTCACTATAATGTTGAAATTAAATCGTATGAAGGGAAGGGCAAAAAGCTGGAGGCCTTGATCGACCAAAACGGTAAGAAGTGGACTGCCGACATCATTGTGGCGAATGCCGATGCCGCTGTTTTCCGACACAGTGTTCTTAAACGCAAAGCCTATTCGCAGGAGAAAATGGACAAGAAGAATTGGACCATGGGCTACCTGACTTTTTATCTGGGAATCGACAAAAAATTAGAGAATGTCGATCATCACAACTACTACTTGGGAAATAATTACGAAGATTACGCTACTCGTGTAATGCGAGAACCCGGATTGCTCGAGAAACCCTATTACTACGTGAATGTGTTGTCGAAGCACAACGATAATTGCGCCCCTGCTGGTTCGGAGTCGCTCTTTTTTGTTTGTCCGGTTCCAAACCTTATTTACAAAGCGGATTGGAGCGATCGCGATAAGATTATCGACAGCATCATCGACGATTTTTCCGAGCGAATTGGGACCAACATCATGCCCCACATTGTGGTACGTGAATCGTACACCCCGAAAGATTGGGAGAGTCGATTCAATTTATACCGTGGCAGCGGATTAGGATTAGCGCATGATATTAAGCAAATTGGAGCTTTGCGTCCGGCTAATTTCGACGAGGAGTTCAGTAATTTGTATTACGTGGGGGCCAGTACGCATCCCGGAGCCGGCTTACCCATGGCAATTATTAGTTCGAAGCTTGCCGCCGAGCGAGTAGAAAAACACGTTTAGCGATGAAAACCTACCGCGGATTAGCCATAGCCTTGAGTATTTTGTTCAGTTGGTTGCTCTTGCTCATTTTTCTCCTTCGTCTCGATTGGACAGCAGCTCCTCTCCTAGCATTGGGAGGCTTTGTGCTGCAGACCTTCTTATACACCGGATTGTTCATCACCGCTCACGACGCGATGCACGGAACCATTGTCCCCTTTAAGCCAAGCTGGAATACCTGGCTTGGCTCCGTGTCGGTTTTCTTTTATGCTTTCATGTGGTATCCTTATTTAAAAGATCAGCATCAGTACCATCATCGTTACCCCGCATCGGAGCAAGATCCCGATTACCATAGCGAAGGCAAACCCGGTTTTTTCGCCTGGTATCTGAAGTTTCTTCTGCATTATATCCGTTGGTGGCAAGTATTAGGCATTGCTATCGTTTTCAATATTTTACACCATCTTGTTGGGATTCCACTAGGTAATCTTCTCCTTTTTTGGGTGGTTCCGTCGATATTATCCACTTTTCAGTTGTTCTATTTTGGCACTTTTCTACCCCATCGCGAAACCGCTGAAGCCTTTCCGGATCAACATCGGGCGAACTCCCTTAACTTCGGTGTATTTTGGTCTTTTTTAAGCTGTTATCATTTTGGCGGATATCATCACGAGCATCATTTATATCCCGGCACACCTTGGTGGTTGCTACCCCAAAAAGCACCACAGGTTAAAATCAAGCGCTAAATCATCCTTCCAATTTAATCTTTGAACCCTTTAAATTTAGCTCAACATGGCATTTTATCAGTTAAAAAGCGAACAGAAAATTCCTGCACCCCTCGATGCTGTATGGGATTTTATCTCTTCGCCCGCTAATTTGAAAAAAATCACCCCTTCCTACATGGGTTTTGACATAACCTCTGGGGGTCTGCCCGAGAAGATGTACCAAGGCATGATAATCACGTATAAAGTAAGTCCGGTAGCCGGAATCAAAACCGATTGGATGACCGAAATAACCCATGTCCGCGATCGGGAATACTTTGTCGATGAGCAGCGCATTGGGCCCTATCGCTTGTGGCATCATCAGCATCAATTGGAGGAGATTCCCGGAGGAGTTCTCATGAAAGACATTGTTACCTATGCTCCCCCGTTTGGCATCTTGGGAGCAATAGCTAACCATCTTCTAATCAAGCACAAGCTCAAAGAAATCTTTGATTTTCGGTTCCGTGCCGTTGAGCAAATATTTGGCACTTTTCCCGTTTAAAATCCCTTTACAATGAATCCAACCCTTTCGATTAAACTCTTGCTCACTACTGGATTGTTTTTCTTCCTTGGATTGGAGTTTCTATGGAGCCAACCAAACGATTTGGAACGTTTTTACTGGGAGAGCAAGCGCACTCAGGAGGTTGGCATGGCTGTACTGGGAGGATGGGCTTTGGCCAATATGAGTTTGGGGGCCTATGCCTGGTCGCAGGAAAATGGAGTACCTAAGTATTTTGGGCAGATGAATTTTTTCTGGAACACGGTTAATTTAAGTATCGCCGGATTTGCGCTATGGAATCAGTCGCAGGGAATTTTCGAAGAATCATCGGTTTTGAGTGAGCATCGCAAAACGGAGAACATCTTATTAATCAATGCTGCGGTGCTCGATGTGGCCTACATTGCAAGTGGCATTTATCTCCTGCATCGTTCGAAGAAGCCCGGAGCCAAAAAATCCGACATGCTTCAGGGGTATGGTCGCTCGCTAATCCTGCAAGGAGGATTTTTAATGATTTTTGATTTTGTGCTTTACGGAATTTTAAGGAGTCAATCGATGAGTTGGAGCGAATCGTTGAGTATGCAATTCGGCGGAACTAGTGCTTCCTTGGTGTATTTTTTCTAAGTGAATAAATTCACTCAAGTGGGTTGTGTATTTTTTAAAGTCATTTCACCTTAAACCCCAACAACCATTCGATTTGTTCCGGAGTTTCGGGCGATTGGAAATTTCCACGGGGTGTTTTCTTTCTTAGAAAAGCTATTTTTTCCAACACTCCATTTACGTCAACACTTCCGGAATGAATAAGATAAGCGCCAACGATAAGTCCGGTTCGTCCGATTCCGGCATGGCAATGCAGGTATAAGTTTTCACCTTGAGCTAACCAAGCGTCGATCGATACCAGGAATTGACGGGTTTCTTGGTAGTCGGGTATCCCAAAATCGGGAATTCCAAATTCACTCCAGCCCATATCATAGGTCGGGACGAGGTTCTGATAGGTTTGGTAGCCCTCAAACTCGTCGCTATCGGGTTCCATTTTAATCAGGCTGATGATCCGATTTACGCCAATATTCTTTAGAAATTTCAGATCGGCATTCAGTGCCTTATCTTCGACAAATCGGGGTGCGGGGCCGGCATAAAAACGGCTTCCCAAAACTGAATAATGATTTTGTACAAGCGCCATGATGGGAGAATGGGTTCTGAGTGGACCTACCCTAAGGCAGGAACATTTGCCTGCAAAGGTAAAAAAGGGATTTAAAAACATGACAGCGGATGCAAGTTCGTGATTATTTCATCACTCATCCTCGTATCTGCTTTGTTAAGGAACAATGCTTCTCAATCTCATCTACCTATTCCGTGATAATGCAAGGTTTGCATAGCATACCATAGTCGATTAAATCTTTTTTTCACCGCAACCAATAAAAACTTGCACCGCTTCGAAAAATCACTTAGCTTTATGATATCATTTTAATACTAAAAACACATCATCATGGAACAAGAAAAATTACGTAAACCGTTGAACGGTTACCTCATGCTTAGCGCCATCCTGGCGGTCTTTGCCATCTCGCTCTACATCCTTATCGACGTAGAAAATTTTTGGTTTCTGATTGGAATCTTTCTCAGCGTATTTTTCGCCATTGGATTCACCATCGTTAATCCAAACCAAAGCGTCGTGATGACCTTGTTTGGAAAATACGTCGGCTCCATCAAAATCAATGGCTTTTACTGGGTTAATCCTTTCTATGTGAAGAAGAAGATATCGCTCAGGGCTCGAAACTTCGACAGCCAAACAATCAAAGTGAACGATAAAATCGGAAACCCGATCATGATTGGCTTAGTGCTGGTTTGGAAAGTAGAAGAAACCTATCGCGCTGCCTTTCATGTCGATGATTTTGAACAGTTTGTAATCGTTCAAAGTGAAGCAGCCCTCCGAAAACTGGCTGGCATTTATCCATACGATAATTTCGAAAGCGAAGAAAGCGACCTAACCCTCCGATCGGGTGGCGAAGAAGTGAATAATGAACTGGAAAATGAAATCCGCTCCCGCCTCGAAATCGCAGGTATTCACGTAATCGAAGCACGCATAAACCACATTGCCTACGCACAGGAAATTGCTCAAGCAATGCTTAAACGTCAGCAAGCAACGGCCATCGTTGCCGCTCGTTTTAAAATAGTAGAAGGGGCTGTTAGCATGGTCGAAATGGCTTTGACTGAACTCAGTAAAAACAAGATTGTTGATATGGACGACGATAAAAAAGCCACCATGGTAAGCAATCTGATGGTAGTTTTATGTGGCGACAAAGATGCCACACCGGTTGTAAACACCGGAAGCATTTACTAAAACGTGTATGACCAAGAAAAAAGCATTTGTAGTTAGGCTCGATCCTGAGCGGATGAAAGCATTAGAGCGATGGGCTGCTGATGAATTTAGAAGCATCAACGGTCAAATGGAATGGATAATCGACCAAGCACTGAAAAATGCCGGACGCATCAAGAAAACAAACCCACCGGAAGACAAAGAAGCTTAAGATTCCCTTAAGCTTCTTCTTCCGAAATTTTCTCCTCCATCTCTTTCCAAAGCCGTATAGCTTCTAACAGGTAAGGCCCCTGGTCGAGTAAAAAAGCATCGATCGATCGTAAGAAATAGCGATCCGACAGCTCGCTGCGGTTCCAAAATCCAGACTGAATAAAAGAATCGAGTACACCAGTAGCCAAAAATAGTGGCAATCGAGCTTTTCGAGCTTCTTCCATGATTCGTTCCTGCCAAATTCCCAACATAGAGGGACCTCCTTCCGAGACTATATCGCCACGAGCAATCATCACCGAACAGGGAGGATTATCGACACAAGCTGCCATAATCGAGGATAACTGAGCCATCGCCTCGCGGGTTTCAATCTTGATATTCATGGCTAACTCACTTCGATTCCGTTGAACCAGCAATTCGCGAAACTTCCTCACTTCGTCGCCACTGCGGGTAAAGGAAAAACTAACCACATCGGCGTACTTTGCGGCCCATTCCAAATCCCGGGAGTCCTTCGCGCTCAAGCCACGGCCGCTCGTGTTGGTCTCCGGGAAATTAATACCCTTCCCCACGGCCAAGGAATATGCATGGCCAAACACTCGCTTCACTTCAACCTGCCAAACTCCTCCCTGCTTGGCGATCAGGATTCCTTCTACGCGGGCATCGTCGAATCGGATTAGCTCCCCTGCTTTTGCCCGCGATAAAAAATCGTGGTCGGAACACTGAATCAAGGAACCTGCTTGCACGGTTGACTCGGAGCTCAAGAAAACGAATTGTCCTTTTCGCAACGGAAGAGCATCTACTGGCTTCCCGTCGATAGAAAGTTCTTCGACCCTATTTTTCGGACCGGCTAAATCGAGCATCAACTTGCCGGAATGAGACTTCTCGTGGTTAATTCGGTCCAGCTCACTACGCACCACCATCCAATCACGATGGGAACCAAAAGCAGCATTGATGCGAAACAAGCCCACCCCAGCATTCAATAAATCGTTTAAATATGGGGGATTGGCTGCAATCATTTCAGGACGAACATTCACCATCAAGGACAAATACCTCGGCGCGATCCATGGCGCTAATCGATTATCAATCATGAATTAAGCTTATTCAAGGGCAACTGGTTCTGTTTCCGCAAGCGTATAATACGTATCTCCTGAACGATCCAAAAAACAATACCCGTCGCTACGATATACAAGAAATTCAACCCATTCGATAAAATCCCAAAGCTCAATCCGGCTTGTTCGCTGAGTCCAAAAACCAGGAAAAGCTGTAGGATGAACCAATGGGTGGTGCCAATGCCTCCGGGAGCCGGTAAAGCCCAACCTATGCCACCTATGAATAAGGTAACCGCTGCAAAATAAAAGCTATATCCGGCGGTCAAACTCAAGGCTTGCAAAAAGCCATAATTCATCAGAATGAGCAAGAACCAAATAAGAAAAGTCAACAGTAAGAACCGTGGATACTTTTTAATTTGAAATGTTAGCAAAACCGTTTGAACCACTTCCTGAACAAAATACACTAAACGCTGAATAATAGCTACTTGCATCAGCTGCTTCCGAAACAGAAAAAAGAAACCAGCCATGGCGATTACAGCAATCGCCAAATAGAGGTAGGTAGGCCAGGACGCTGAACCGCCTTCGAGCGTTGAACTACCAATTTGCAGAAAAAACTCCCAAAATTTATCGAGCTCAAACAAGCCAACAATCAACACCCCAACACCTAAAATCAAAACATCCCAAATACGCTCACTTACCCCGCTACCAAACAATTGAGAAAATTTATAATCGTGGGTTCGCTTAATATTCGTGCAGCGCATAATCTCGCCAAATTTGGGAGTAAAGGAGTTTACGAAATATCCAAAAACAACCGAGTTGAGAATATCGGTAAACTTCACTTGCATACCGGAATTTTCCAGTAAAATCTTCCAACGTTCAGCTTTCAAATAGAATACGATTAAAAGCATGGAAAAGCTAAAAGCCATCCAGGCAGGATCGGCGGTGCGGAGGCCCGCCCAAATTTCCGATAAATCTTTATTGTGGAGTGTGAAGTATAAAAATACCGAAGCTACGATCAGTCCGATGAGTAGCTGCAGGATGTTTTTGAACGATTTCGACATTTTATAAGAATATGGCAGATGCAATAATTTAACGGACAAATGTAATGTTTTGATGCTGCTAAGTGCATGAACTTTTTTTCGTTAAAAAGAATTAATTCAAATCCTGAAAACTTTTAAACCAAAAAAGTTTTCTAGTTTCGCCGTACCAAAATCATCCAAATGGACATCAAAACAAAAATACTGGAAACAGCCTCGGAAAAGTACTTGTCGTATGGTATTCGGAACATCACCATGGACGCACTTGCTCTCGACCTCGGCGTTTCGAAACGCACGATTTATGAACATTTTAGCGACAAGGAAAATCTGGTAATCGAGGTTTTTGCTCATCTGTTTTTAAAACAGAACCAAATCAATTTCGAAATTGTGGAGCAAGCAGAAAATGCCATCGAGGCAATATTCTACATCATGGCCCGACAGAAAGAAAACATGGAGAACCTTACGCCTATTTTCATCGAAGACATGAAGCGCTACATTCCCAAAGTGAATCGGATTTATTTTGGGAACGACGAATTCATAAAGCAACACTCAGCTTCGTATCATTTATTGGAGAAAGGCCTGAAAGAAAAAGTGTTTCGCAACGAACTACGCATCGACCTCATCGACGTATTCATTCAAGAGCTTCATCTTTTCATTTTCGACAACGACCGCATCAAGCTGCAGCAACCCTCGGAAGAAGAAATCCGCGACAATATTTTTATGCCCTATTTACGTGGGCTATGCACCCCAAAAGGGATGAAACTAATTGAACATTATTTCGAAAAATCGCACGATTCAAAAACAAACGAATAAGTTGAATCACACCGGAAAAAGAATCCAATCAATACCATTTACCATCAACCAAAAGAATCAACAAAAGCATCTACTGAACCAAATACATTGCTCTAAACATCAAAAACTACTAAACATAATCAGATGAAAACCAAATCCATTCTTCTCTTCCTAACCCTAAGTTTGTTCGGATTGGCTCCTGGAAATTTACAAGCTCAACAGTCGCTGAGCTTGAGCCTGGACGAGGCTCGTCAGTACGCCCTTGAACACAACCGCACTTTAACCAATACCCAATTCGAAGTGGAAAAATCGCAGTGGGCCGTTCTGGAAAGTATTGCCGCCGGATTGCCCCAAGCCAGCGCGCAGCTCGATTATCAAAGCTTCATGGGTGCCGAAATGCTTATCCGTTTTGGCGAAGGTATGCCCGAACAGTACATTCCGCTTCGTCCTCAAAGTAACATGAACATCACCCTGAGTCAGTTGGTGTTCAACGGAAACTACTTTGTGGGAATTCAGGCCGCACGCATTGCACAGGACATGGCTGCCACGAACCGACAAAAGTCGAAACTCGAAGTTGAGACTCAAGTTGTCGATGCCTACAACCTAGTGCTCATTACTCAAGAACTGCTTCGGGTATTGGAAAAGAATGTCGATAACTTGGAAGATTTATTCAAGAAAACAGCCGCTCTGGGCGAAGTGGGAATTATTGAACAAACCGATGTCGATCAGCTTGAGATTCAGCTCAACTCGCTCAAAAATGCCGTTAACCAAACGCAACGGCAAAAAGAGCTGGCTATGAACATGCTCAAGATGCAACTAGGGATCGACCCATCCGACGAAGTAATCCCAACCAATACGCTGGATGAAGTGCTCGCAACCATGGATCTCGACTACTTACTCATGACGGACCTGCAACTGCGCCAAAACTTCGATTATCAGCTCATGCTGAAACAAGAAGAACTCAGCAAAAAAATGATTAACATGCAATATGCCAACGCCTTACCAACCATTTCAGCTTTCTATCAACACACAGTTAAAATTATACGACCCGACTTCGACATGGTTCCCAATAATGCAATCGGATTCTCGGTAAGCATTCCAATTTTCTCGAGCGGCCAACGCTATTCGCAAGTCAAACAAGCTTCTATCGATTTCCAAACAACTCAAAATAATCGCCGTCTTCTTGAAGATCAACTCAAAATTCAGGAAAAGCAACTCAAATTCAACTTCAGCAATGCCTACGAAGCTTTCATTAACCAGAAGAAAAACATCGAAGTATCGGAAAGAGTTAACAAAAACATTCGCATCAAGTACGAGCAAGGAATGGTTTCGGGACTGGATCTGATCAATGCGGATAATAACTACCTCCGTGCCGTGAACGAGTACATCAGCTCCATCATGGAAATGCTCAATGCTTCCACCCAACTAAAAAAATTATACGGACAAATTTAATTTCCCTTCACATCTATGAAAAACATCCTCAACCTGCTTGTCCTGTTCATGGCACTTAGCTTGATCAGTTGCAACCAACCAGCCGAATCAAAAACTGAAACGGCTGCAGATGAACCCAAAGTAGAAAACATCAAAGTAGTAGAACTAAAACGCCAGGAGGTTAGTCGCACCATCGAAAATACTGCGACCCTGCTCGCTTATGAAGAGCTGCATTTATCACCTTCTTCGCCCGGTCGAATCGATAATATTTATGTCGAAGTCGGATCGAGAGTTAACAAGGGAAGCCTCCTCCTGGAAATGGACAAAACGCAATTGCATCAAGCCGAACTGCAATTACAACTCTTGCAAACTGAATTTAACCGACTCGACACCTTACGAAAACTCGGCTCCATTGCGCAACAGCAGTTCGACCAAACCCAATCGCAATACGAAATAGCTCAATCCAATGTCGCTTTCCTTCGGAAAAACATCGAACTACGAGCTCCTTTCAGCGGTATCATTTCAGGTAAATATTTCGAATCGGGCGAAATGTACTCCGGTACACCAACCACCCAATCGGGCAAATCGGCAGTTGTTTCGCTGGTGCAAATCAACAAACTCAAATCGATGGTCCCCATCTCTGAAACCTATTTCCCTTCTATTCGAGTGGGAATGGAAATCGAACTGGTGAGCGATGTTTACCCCGATAAAGTTTTCAAAGGCAGCATCTATCGGATTCATCCAACCATCGACCCTGCTACTCGTAGCTTCCAGGTCGAAATCATGGTCGATAATGCCGAAGAATTATTACGACCCGGAATGTTCGCTCGAGTAAGCATCGCTATCGACCGCATCGAATCGCTCTTGCTTCCGTCTCTTGCCGTGTTGAAATTGCAAGGCTCAAACGAACGATACCTTTTCAAAGTTGAAAACAATCAGGCAGTGCGGGTAGTTGTTACTATGGGCGCGCGCTACGACGATTTAGTTGAAGTTTTCTCCAATAACCTGAACGAAGGCGACCAGGTAGTCATTTTTGGTCAAAGCCGTCTGGTAGATGGAGTACCCGTTCAAATCATTCCCTAAAACTTTAATAGCTAAGCTATGAGCATTTACAAAACCGCTGTTAATAAACCCATTACGACCGTAATGATTTTTACGGCCATCGTCGTAATGGGCCTGTATTCGCTAACCCGAATACCCATCGACTTATACCCAGAACTCGATCCTCCTTTCCTTTCGGTTATTACCACCTATCCGGGTGCCAACGCAACCGATATTGAACAAAACGTTACGAAAATTCTGGAAGATGCACTCAACTCGGTCGATAAACTGAAGGAAATCACTTCTACCTCGTCCGATAATCTATCCATCATCACCCTGGAATTCGATTGGGAAGCGAATCTCGACGAAGCTACAAACGATATACGCGATGTTATCGACCGTACCTATCAGTTTCTGCCGGAAGATGTAGAACGTCCAACCATCTTCAAGTTCAACACGAACATGATGCCCATCGTTTTCTATGCGGTTACCGCCAAGGAAAGCTATCCGGGCATTGAGCGAATTCTCGACGAAAAACTCATCAATCCTCTGAACCGAATCGAAGGAGTTGGATCGGTCGGGATGATGGGTGCTCCGAAACGAATCGTTTATGTTGAAGTGGATCCACAACGTCTCGATGCTTACAACATGAGCATCGAACAATTGGGAGCAGTCATTTCGGCCGAGAACATGAACTTGCCCTCCGGCAGCATCAAAATGGGCCTGATGGATTACCAATTACGGGTTCAAGGGGAGTTCAAAGAAAGTGCGGAACTGAATCACCTGGTAGTTGGGAACTTCAATGGCAAGCCCATCTATTTGAGAGACATAGCCGATGTTGACGACCGCGAAAAGGACATTTCGCAAGATGAGAAGATAAACGGGGAAACCGGTTTGCGCTTCTTCGTTATGAAACAATCGGGAGCCAACACGGTGCAAGTAGCACGCGAAGTACAGGCGATGCTTAAAGATTTAAAAAAGACCTTACCGCCCGATATCGAAATCAACCTGATTCTCGACACCTCGCACTTTATTAAAGGTTCCATCAATAACCTTTCGTCCACCTTGCTCTACGCCCTTTTCTTTGTCGTTCTGGTGGTCCTGTTTTTCCTGGGCCGATGGAGAGCAACCTTCATCATTGTGCTTACCATCCCGATATCGCTCATTGTTTCTTTTATTTACCTTTTTGTGAGCGGAAACAGCATCAACGTGATTTCCCTCACCTCGCTCTCCATTGCTATTGGTATGGTGGTCGACGATGCCATTGTGGTACTGGAAAATATTACCCGACACATTGAACGTGGCAGTAGCCCGCGCGAAGCAGCCGTTTACGCCACCAACGAGGTGTGGCAATCGGTCATTATCACAACCCTCGTAATCGTAGCCGTTTTCTTCCCGCTCACACTCGTAGGCGGTCTAACAGGAGTAATGTTCAAACAGTTAGGTTGGATTGTTACCATCACGGTTATCACTTCGACCTTTGCGGCCATTACCTTAACTCCGATGATGGCAGCTCAGCTTTTACGCTTGCGTCCGGTTAAGGCCGATCGGAAAAAAAGCTTGTACGAACGAACCATCGAACCGCTACTCGCTTGGCTGGAAAATGTTTACACCGGAACCTTACGCTGGATGCTAAAGTACAAAGCCATGATCCTTATTGTGGCCCTGCTCCTTTTTGGGTCCTCGCTCGCATTGCTCAAATTCATTGGGACTGACTTCATGCCGCAAACCGACGAATCGAGCATCACCTTAAATGCTGAATTACAAACCGGTACCCGTGTGGAGGAGACCATGAAAGTGGCTCGTAAAATTGAATCTTTCGTCTTTGAGGAGTTCCCCGAAATCCAAATCCTGGCTACCTCGGCCGGTTCCGACGACGAAGGAAGCATGTTCTCGCTCTTCCAAACCAGTGGTTCGAATGTGATTAACATGACCATGCGACTTAAGAACCCCGACGAGCGTGCCGAAGATGTGTGGCAAGTTGCCGCTCGACTTCGGGAAAAAATCGATGTAATTCCCGAAATAGTGGTGTACGATATTTCGACCACCAGCGGTTTTGGAGGAATGACCGGCAACACCGTTAACGTGGAGATTTATGGCTACAACATCGACAAAACCAACCTGATAGCTAAGAATTTGGCCGATCGATTCGAAACCATTCCCGGAGCGGTCGATGTACAAATAAGTCGTAAAGCGGATAAACCGGAACTACAAGTAATTCTCGATCGGGAGAAAATTGCCGGACATGGGCTAAACACGGCCAACGTTTCCTCTCAAATCCGGAATCGGGTATCGGGGCTTACAGCCGCCATGTTCCGCGAGGAAGGAAACGAATTCGATATCCGCATTCGCCTCAAAGAGGAATACCGTAATTCCATCACCGACCTCGAAAACATCAGCATTGTGAACCAAATGGGACAACGAATTAAACTGAAAGAGATCGGCGAAGTAGTGGAATATTTCTCACCACCATCCATTCAGCACAAGAAAAAAGAGCGTTTGGTTACCGTTATGGTGAAACCCGAAAATGTTTCGTTGGGCGAATTGGCCAATTCAATCAACGCGAGTGTGAGCGAAGTGGAAGTTCCCGACGATGTTAAAATTGTGGTAGGAGGTGCTTTTAAAGACCAACAAGAATCCTTCATGGATTTGGGACTCCTGCTACTTCTGAGTATTGTGCTGGTATTCATCGTAATGGCTTCGCAGTTCGAGTCTTTCATCATGCCATTTGTCATTATGTTCTCCATTCCATTTGCTTTCTCGGGAGTATTTTACGCCTTAATCCTAACCAATACCACCCTTTCCATTATTGCGGGTTTGGGAGCTGTCCTACTCATCGGAATTGTCGTTAAGAACGGTATTGTGCTCATCGACTATATCAATCTGATGCGCGACCGCGACAATCGATTGGAAGATGCCATCATCATGGCGGGAAAATCGCGTTTGCGTCCGGTTCTTATGACAGCCTTTACCACTACCCTCGGTATGTTGCCTTTAGCCTTGAGCAGTGGCGAAGGATCCGAAATCTGGAGCCCGATGGGTATTTCCGTCATTGGAGGATTGCTTTTCTCAACTTTAATTACCCTAGTGCTGATACCTATTTTATATGCGATGATGGCGAAAACTGGTCAACGCGATAAAACTGGTCGCTTACGGGCAAAATTCACCGAATTAGAATAAACACAAGTGTTAATCCAAGCCGATAAAACTTGCTAAACCCGGCAAGTCTTATCGGCCCAACATACTTTTCAAACCATGATGCAAGCTGTTTTTATTGTATTCAATCAAGCCAATACCGAGCGCGTGGAGTATCTGCTCGATTTACTCGAAATTCGCGGCTACTCCTGGTGGAGCGACGTAAAAGGACGCGGCAGTGTGAACGGCGAACCCCGCATGGGAACGCACACCTGGCCCGAAATGAACTCGGCGGTCCTTACCATTATCCCATCCGAAAAAGTGGATCCTTTACTCGAAAAAGTGAAGAAACTCGACGAAATTAACCTCGACGTAGGCGTTCGGGCCTTTGTCTGGGAGGTGGTAAAAAGTTATTAATTCCTAACCTCTACTCATCCATCGCGACCCTGAAACATTCTTCCCTTCCGCACCCTGCTCGTTTCAAGAAAAACTGTAATTTTGTCAGTCCCCAATATTGAAATCATGTCATGGAACTTCAGAAGATAAAGCAACGTTTTGGAATTATTGGCAACTCCGAAGGCCTTAACCGAGCCATCGATACTGCCGTACAAGTAGCCCCAACCGACCTTTCGGTGCTCATTACCGGCGAAAGCGGGGTGGGTAAGGAAGTTTTCCCTAAAATCATTCATCAAAATAGCATTCGTAAACACGAAAGCTACATCGCGGTCAACTGTGGAGCAATTCCGGAAGGAACGATCGACTCTGAACTGTTTGGTCACGAAAAAGGATCTTTTACCGGAGCCACCGAATCGCGTAAAGGCTATTTCGAAGTAGCCGACAAGGGAACCATTTTCCTCGACGAGGTGGGCGAACTCCCGCTGGCTACTCAAGTGCGCTTGCTGCGAGTGCTGGAAACCGGGGAATTTATCCGGGTTGGCTCATCGAAGGTGCAAAAAACCGATGTGCGTGTAGTAGCCGCTACCAATGTGCAACTCACCGATGCCATTCGAAAAGGAAAATTCCGCGAAGACCTTTTCTACCGGCTCAATACGGTGCCCATTAGCATCCCTGCGCTGCGCGAGCGCCAAGCCGATATTCACCTCCTATTTCGAAAATTCGCCTACGATTTCGCCGAGAAATACCGAATGCCCTCCATCAAACTCGACGATTCAGCGGTCAACCTGCTCAATGCCTACAAATGGCCGGGAAATATCCGGCAACTCAAAAATATCACCGAGCAAATTTCCATCATCGAAGAAAAAAGACTCATCTCGGCCGATAAACTGCGCAGTTACCTGCCAACTACTGCACATAACGACCTGCCGGCACTCTACAAACCCATCGACGAAAAAACCTTCTCGTCCGAACGCGAAATCCTGTATCAAATCCTCTTCGACATGAAACGCGATATGAACGATTTGAAAAAACTCGTCAACGAACTCATGGAATCCAGCGGCCGAACCGACCTCGCCTTTCAAGAAGAGAAAACGCGTGTTATTCAGGATTTTCGGGATAATTCTCTACTAGTTCCTGCCAAACGCACAGAAAGGGACAACGTCGATTACGATCCGGAGCTCAATATCGATCAGGATATTCAGGAAGCCGAAGCCGAAGAAGTGCGCGACGAAATCCTCTCGATGGCCGATATGGAAATTGAACTCATCAAAAAAGCGCTGGAAAAGCATCAGGGAAAAAGAAAGCTGGCAGCTCAGGAATTAGGCATTTCCGAGCGAACCCTCTATCGAAAAATTAAAGATTACGACCTCAACCTATAAGCTTCCGGAGATTCTACTATGCACCGTCCTATTCATGCTCCTGCTAACCGTTCTCTCAAGCTCAAAACACTTGTGCGTTCGCTGCTGCTAATCATGATTCTTCTTGCAGGAAATCAGTGTGTGAAGATTAAATACAGCACCTCCGGCGCTTCGATCCCGGTCGAAGCGAAAACCTTCTCGGTGCAACCGCTGGTAAATACAGCTACTATTGTTAATCCAAACTTAGCTCAGCTCATTACCGATAAACTGCGCGACAAAATGGAATCGCAAACACCCCTGAAATCGATCAATGGAATGGGCGATCTCGATTTCGACGGAACCATTACAGCCTACGATGTACGACCGGTTTCGATTCAGGGCGACGATTTAGCAGCCAAAAACCGTCTAACCATTTCCATTCGAATGCGCTACACCAGCTTATACGAGGAAAAATTCAATTTCGACAAAACCTTTACTCGTTTCGAGGACTTCGATGGAAACACCGAATTCAGTTCGGTCGAGGACGGCCTGGTCGAGCTCATTGTGAATCGCTTAATCGAAGATATTTTCAACGAATCGGTTGTGAATTGGTAAAAGCACCTTTAGGGAATGAATAAAACGGAATTCTATCATCTTTTGCAACATCCCGCAGAACTCAATGCATCCACTTTGGTGGACTTGCGTGAATTGCTCCGTTCTTTCCCTTATTTTCAGGCTGCTCGCTTACTTTACCTCAAAAACCTCTGGATACTCGAACACCACGATTTCAAAAAAGAACTGCGCATTGCTGCCGTCCACATCCCCCAACGTAAAGCTATTTATGAATACTTGCATGGAAGCGTAATCGCTGCCGAAACCAATAAATCAGCTCATAGCCTTCGGCCTAAGGAACAGCAAGCCGATAATTCCGACGATAATTCCAGACAGCCGGAAAAAGCAAAGCTGCCTACCCTCAAAAGAGAACGGAAATACCACGAACGCATGCGCAGTAAGCTGCTCATTCTGGTTTCGGAGAACGAAAAAACCGGTCTCGATTATTTCGACCAACTGGCCGGTGCTGTTAATCCACTCAACGATTATCTCGAAGCCTTTCTGAACGATAGCAAGCCTCAAGATAACGCACCTCCTGCAAATCGGGAATCCTCTAAATCAAACGACTTGATAGATCGATTCATCGAACTAAATCCGAGTATTAAACCCACTCAAAAGTCGGAGCAAACAGCGCCCACCCAGCCGAAAGAACCGGAATTTTCAAACGATTCCGAGCATGAATCCGATCACTTCATAACGGAAACCCTGGCCAAGATTTATCTTGCTCAGGGTCATTACGAAAAAGCACTGCTTGCCTACGAAAAATTAAGTTTGAATTATCCCGAAAAAAGTGTTTATTTTGCTCGCCAAATTAAAAAGATAGAAGAATTAAAAAATCGCTCAAAAGCCTAATATTATGTACGTTGTAGTTTCCATCCTCATTTTCATTGCAGCCTTGCTGCTTATCTTAATTGTTCTCGTACAAAATTCGAAAGGTGGTGGATTAGCATCCAACTTTAGTGGTGGAAATCAAGCCCTTGGAGTTCGCAAAACAACCGATTTCCTCGAAAAAGCAACTTGGTCGCTGGCTATTGCCCTGTTGGTTTTCTCCATTGCAGCTAGCGCAACCATCCCTCGCGCCGAAATGAATACCAATCAGGCAATTATGGAAGAAGTCGATTTTTCGCAACGCGATAACATTCAAGACTTCAGTAATTTCGAAATGCCAGCCGAAAATACCGAAGCTCCTGCCACCCAGGAATTAAACCTCGAAACGACCCAACCAGAAGAAACGCAAGAATAATCTTTATTCTCTTAAGACATTATTTAAAAATGTCAGGTCGCACATGCTTGCAACCTGACATTTTTTATTTACAACCCTCCCATCCCGTTCATTTTTGCCAAAAATTCAGTCTTAACCTAATTTCTCGCCCCTTTACCCCCCCATTTTGATAAGACAACTGCAATTTTTACAGCTTTTTGCTCTTGGCACACATTTAGACAATGCCCCACCCGTAATAACCAACCATGTTTAACTAAAATTTACGGATATGTCTGAACTAACCATTAAACCACTTGGCACACGAGTTTTAGTGCTACCCATCGAAGCTGAAACAAAAACCGCCTCCGGCATCATTATCCCCGATGCAGCCAAAGAAAAACCACTCCAAGGAGAGGTCGTCGCCGTTGGAAATGGAACCGAAGGAGAAAAAATGGAAGTAAAAGTAGGCGACAAAGTAATGTACGGTAAATACACTGGTACCGAAATCTCCCACCAAGGTAAAGACTACCTCATTATGAACCAATCCGACATTTTGGCAATTGTCTAATAATCCTATCGAATCAACTAAAAATCAATACTAACCTTTTTAATCATTTAAAAAATGGCAAAAGAAATCAAATTCAATATCGACGCTCGCGATGCGCTGAAAAAAGGAGTCGATCAACTGGCAAATGCTGTCAAAGTAACCCTCGGACCCAAAGGTCGTAACGTGGTTATCGATAAAAAATTCGGTGCTCCTCAAGTAACCAAAGATGGTGTTACCGTTGCGAAAGAAATCGAACTATCCGATATCTTCGAAAACATGGGTGCCCAAATGGTAAAAGAAGTGGCTTCGAAAACCGGCGACGATGCAGGCGATGGAACAACTACGGCTACCGTTTTAGCACAATCGATTGTTACCGTTGGACTTAAAAACGTTACCGCCGGCGCAAACCCCATGGATCTTAAGCGTGGTATCGACAAAGCAGTCGAAAAAGTAATCGAAAACCTCCGCGCTCAATCGAAAGAAGTTGGCGACGACAACGATAAAATTGAACAAGTAGCGACCATCTCGGCCAATAACGATCAAGCAATCGGTAAACTCATCGCCGAAGCTATGATGCGCGTTAAAAAAGAAGGTGTTATTACTGTTGAGGAAGCGAAAGGAACCGACACCTCAGTGGAAGTGGTAGAAGGAATGCAATTCGACCGCGGATACATTTCGGCCTACTTCGTTACCAATACCGAAAAAATGGAATCGGTACTCGATAACCCATTCATCCTCTTGTACGACAAGAAAATCTCGACCATGAAGGATTTACTTCCCGTACTCGAACCAGCCGCTCAAAGTGGTCGTCCTCTCTTAATCATTGCCGAAGATGTCGATGGCGAAGCCCTAGCGACCCTCGTGGTTAACCGTCTCCGTGGATCGCTCAAAGTCGCTGCGGTTAAAGCTCCCGGATTCGGCGATCGTCGTAAAGAAATGTTGGAAGACATTGCTATCCTCACCGGTGGTACCGTAATTTCCGAAGAAAAAGGAATGAAACTGGAAGGTGCAACCCTCGATATGCTTGGAACAGCCGAGAAAGTAACCATCAATAAAGACAATACCACCATCGTGAATGGAATGGGCGAAAAAGAAATGATCGACGCTCGCGTTGCTCAAATCCGCGCTCAAATGGATACCACCACTTCCGATTACGACCGTGAAAAATTACAAGAACGCCTCGCTAAATTAGCCGGTGGAGTAGCAGTAATTTACATTGGTGCAGCTACCGAAGTGGAAATGAAAGAGAAAAAAGACCGTGTGGACGATGCGCTTAGCGCTACTCGTGCTGCTGTCGAAGAAGGAATCATCCCCGGAGGAGGTGTAGCTTACATCCGTGCTATCAAAGCGCTGGAAAAAGTAAAACCAGCTAACCAAGACGAAGAAACCGGTGTAAACATCATTCGTCGCGCACTCGAAGAGCCTCTCCGTCAGATTGTTGAAAACGCAGGACTCGACGGTGCTGTCGTAGCTCAAAAAGTAAAAGAACTTAAAAACACTTTTGGATACAACGCTCGCACCAATAAGTACGAAAACTTGATTCGTGCCGGTGTAGTCGATCCAACCAAAGTTGCCCGTGTTGCGCTAATCAACGCTGCTTCGATTGCCGGTATGTTCCTTACTACCGAATGTGTGTTAGCCGAAGAAAAAGAAGAAAACCCAATGCCAATGGGAGGAGCTCCCGGAATGGGCGGTATGGGCGGAATGATGTAATCAAACCCATCACAGCATTATCCTAAAGGAGGAAGATCGTCGATTTTCCTCCTTTTTGTTTTTGGGCTAAATCATCCATTCTCTTTTCAACCAAAAAGAAGTAAACCTCCCTATTATAGTGATTTTCGAGCTTTCCCGTGAGCTTCACCCCTTGTGCTTAACCTGCAGGAAAACGAATCGTAAATTGAGTTCCCGAACCCGGATCGGTCGTGAATTCAATACTCCCACCCCACTCATCGACAATGCCTTTTACAATGGCTAAGCCCAAACCCATCCCACTCGATTTGGTGGTAAAGTAGGGTTGAAAAATCTTTTCCTGAACCTCGGGCGAAATACCCTTTCCATTGTCGCGAATGCTAATCTCCACTTTGGAACCCAGAGCCCGTAATCGCAGCTCAATCCGACCGGGCCGATCGGACAAAATCGACTGCAAACTATTCTTAATCAAATTAATAAGCATCCTTCGAATCTGCTCCGAATTGGCTTCAACGATATAGTCTTCGTCCTTCTCGGCATGTAATTCAAAAATCGCTTGCTCACTCGGACGATACAAATTCAACACCTCCTCTGCCACCCGGTAAAGCGATACAGACTCACGACGCGCCTGTCGAATGGACGCAAAGTTGGAAAAATCGGTCGCTATCTCATTCAAACTGTCTATCTGATGAATCAAAACCGCCGCAGTATTTTCAATCCGACTCCGGTAATCGGCTCCTTCCTCCTGCATCAGCTTTTGCAAATACTGAATATGCAAACGCATCGGAGTTAACGGATTTTTAATCTCGTGGGCAATCTGACGAGCCATTTCCCGCCAGGCCGATTCCCGCTCCGATCGAGCCAGCAGCTCAGCACTCCGCTCCAACTCCTCTACCATCCGATTATAATCGTGAATCAAATCGCCAATCTCATCCTGCTGCTCGTAAACAATCTTCTCGTTCCGCTTGCGCAAATCGATACTCCCCAATTTTTGTTGCAATTGTTCCAGCGGACGCGTAATCTTTTTCGAAACCAGTAAGGTAACCACCAAGGTAAACAAGATAAGAAGCAAATAAATGTTGGTAACTGCTGTCACCAAACCACTTATCTCCTTGATTATAAGTCCTTGCCGCGTGAAATAAGGCAGGTTCAAATAGGCTAAAATCTCGTTATTCTGGTTCCGAAAAGGTACATAGGCCGACAAGTAACTCAACTGGCCGATGGATTCTTTATGCACAAACAGCGCTTTATTCCCCGAGTGTAATGCCCGATAAGCTTCCGGGTTCATCACGCGCCCACTCAAGCGCTTGTCGAACACCTCACTGCGCGAGGTAGCCAGCAATTTCCCATCGAGCCGGTACAAATTAATGTCGGAATAAAACACATTACTAAACTTGATGAGTAAGCTCGTAATGTAATCGATCTGATCGAACTCGAGGCTATTCTCGCGGGCCAGCTTATGTTCCAATTCAACCAAAACGGATTGAATTTTCTCGTTTAAAATATCGTAATGTTTATTATTGAACTGCTTCACACTGAAGTAAACCGTTCCTCCTCCAATGAGCAACATGGTTAAAACCACCACCATGATCATCGAAAACTGAATGCGGGTTTTGAAGTTGAAGCGAAAATCGCGCAACTGACTGGTAAAATTCAACAAGAAATATAACAAGGTATAACTCAGGTGAAAAATCACAAAGGTGTATGACAACAACACAAGTAAATCGAGCCAGGTAACAGCCTCGCTGCTAACTAAAATCACATTATCAGCATCGATTCGATACACCCGATGATCGTAACCCTCCCACTCAATGCGGCTCCAAGGGTCCTGACTCTGGTAAAAGAGGTCGCCCTGCAGAGGATAATCGAAACTACCCGACTGCGTAATCAATTGCTTATCGCTGTACTTGGCATAAGAAAAGCCATAGCGGTCGAGCTCATTGTTCTGCTTTCCTTCTATCAACAACTCCGGATAACCTAACTCATTCGTAACCAACCTACTATTCAACTCCAAAATAAGAACTCCCTCTAACTCCGGATAGTGGATTTTTCCTAAATACGTAATGGCGCCATCGTTATAATCAATGTAATGAAAAGATCGCTGAGTAACCTTGATCGCATTCTCCTGAATCAGCTCCTGAAAAAAGGAAACGCAAGGAACCACGCGTTCCTCCGGCTCAACGTATAAGCTATCGCCGGGTAAACACCAAAATCCTTGTAACAAGTATCGATTCCAATAACCGGAAAAATACTCCTCCTGCACATAATCTAAAACCTTCATCCAATCGGTTTCAGAAACAAGTAAGTCGGACAAATAGTCGTCGCGATCTATACGACTTTCAATCTCCATGAGAAACATCTCGGCAATCTGGTCGCGTTCGTTCGCCAAATTGGAGGCATATACCGTTTTGAGTTCATCTTTCTTCCGGCCGCCCTCAACCTGAATGACTAAAGCAGCCAATACCGCACTCAAAACCAACAAAATGAGCTTCGACGAATAACTCAACAATTTCGCTGTGCGCCTACCCAGAAACAGCACGAACCATAAACCAAAACCCAATACAGCTGTGTAAGCAAAAGCTTTCAGTTGAGTCACAAGCATTACTCCAGCCAAAACCGCAAATAAAATAACCTGAATTAAAACCCAATTCTTTCGCGCATATTGAGGAATCCACGAGATAGCCAAATTGCTCAATATCAAATAAATAACCACCCATAGAGCCATAATCCAAAAGGCGATAAGAGTAAAAGAATTGGTCTCCAGAATCCGATTCACCTCAAAATGAATGGTCGAATTTTCAATGAGTAAGTGCCACTGCAGCATCAAGGCATAGAAACCCAGAATGGGCAATGCGAGCGATAACCCTATTTTTAAAAAGCGATGAGCGTTTTCTTGCTTCGCTACTAAATGGTAACGTAGCCAACCGAAGAGTAAGAGGAATAGCTGAATGCTGGTAATAAAATAATGCCCCAAGGATGCATACCAATCGGAATAAGCAAACTGATAGGGTTTAAACAACTCAAGTTCCAGAACAACTCCGGGCCAGGAGAAACCGAACAAGAGTATTTGCATCGCTAGGTAGGAACCTAAAAGCCCTAGGAAAGATGGCCAAAACCGACGGGTTCGCGCCACCCGCTCGCTCATCCAAACAAAGAGCAAAAAGATGAATAGGAGGTAAGGAATTAAAGGACTAATCCACCCTGAGTTGCCGGAAGAATGCTCTTCGTCGAAAACCAGCGAAAAAAGATAATCACCCGCTGAATCGTAAAAAGGCATGCCCGCTTCCTCGAACTCAACCAAATAACTACCCTCGCAACTCGATGGAAAACCAGCAGGATAATGATTCGTCAGAAATTCATTTTCATACGCATATTCTACCCGAACTTGCACCAACAGCACCCAGGTATAGGATTTCAATTCCTTGCGATAGGCTACATACCACGTATTTCCGAAGAAAAGTAACCGCTCCGATTTCGAAATTTCATTCAGCGACTCCGGCATAAAATCACGATTCGTATTCCAATGAACCAATTGCGAATCGTAATACGTTAACAAACTCACTTCCTCGTCGAGTAGCCCCAGGGTTAAGGCAGTGTAAGCTTCAGAATGCCACAGAGAATCGGGGCTGAAATCGGCAAAATTGGCTAAGTCTTGCTCGTTAGATTGGAGCAATTGTTCCTTTTCGTACCACCTTTCGGTTAAGCGATCAAGACAAACCGATTCAGCATCGGGCAAATAAGCCTGCGAGGAAGAAAACCACCATCCTCCCAAACTCAGTAGGAAAGCGATTAACCAATAAATTCCGGTAGTTCGAAAATACTCCTTCATGAAATCTTCCTTATTCGTGATGATACGGGTCGCCATTTAAAATGCTCAATCCACGATACAACTGCTCCATAAAAATAGCCCGAACTAATTGATGCGAAAAGGTCATCCGCGACAGCGACAATTGCTCATTGGCCCGCCGATATACCTCGTCGGAAAAACCATAAGGCCCTCCTACAACAAAGCAAACCGAACGATACGAAGCGTTAAACCAAGCATTTAGCTTCGTAGCAAAATCCATCGAAGAAAGCATTTTCCCTCCTTCGTCGAGCAATACCAAATACGATTCCCCCACCACTTGCAGGATTTTTTCCCCTTCTTTCTTTTTCCTTACCTCCTCGGGCATTTTGGCAGCTTGCTTCACTTCAGGAATAATAAGCATACTAAAATTCACCTGTCGTTTTATCCGTTTTTCATAATCGACTACTGCCTGTTGAACCCAATCGATACTCGTTTTTCCTACTAAAACCAGTTGAAGCTGCATGCCCGAATCCTTTATTTCGTGTATTGAAGTTTTGCTTTAAAGGTAAAAGATTCCCCTGGATTAATCGAAAGCCCTCGTAAGTTTTCCCAAATGAGATAATAATCAATTACTTTTGTAGAGGAGTAATTCCATCGGAAGATCAAGGTAAAGAGATCCGCCTCCCTAAACCCTGATCGGAAAGCCAAAACTTGAAAAATCGTATCATGATGAGCCATTTAATAAAACCCTTCCTCTTGTTGCTGCTCATGCAAGCAGGAACCTGGAGCATACTAGCCCAACCAAGTCAGGAAAGCTTGTTAAAGGATTTAGCTCAACTCTTCGAGCGAGCTGCCATTGACGAGCTAGCGGGCCATTTCGACTCCAATCTGCAATTAAACCTGCTCGACCAAAAAAATTTCTACAGCAAATCGCAAGCAAGCATCATCCTCAAAGAATTCTTTGCCGACAAGCCTATCAAATCTTTCAGCATTCAGCATAAAGGAGGAGGCGAAACCAATTGGTTCATGGTTGGCCTGCTCCAAACACAAAAGGATTCCTACCGTATCTCGCTGCATTTGCGCGAAGTGGATCAAAAAAGACTCATTTCCTTTCTCAGTATCGAACCGAATAAACATTAATCCCAAAATAGAAGCGATCCATGCATCATCCTCACCAACAAAAAATTGCCGACTACAACGAACTGCTCGACCACCTCATCCGCACTGCATTTCTCGAAGACATTGGCGATGGCGACCACACCAGCTTGTCGGTTATCCCGGAAAATTGGACCGGAGCAGCCGAGTTACTTATCAAAGATGAAGGGGTGATTGCCGGAATCGAAGTCGCAAAAAAAGTGTTCCAAACCTTCGATCCGGAACTGCAGTTTGAGGCCTTCCTAAGTGATGGTAGCACTGTAAGCAAAGGGCAAAAGGCCTTTCGTGTTAGCGGACGAAAAGTTTCTATTCTGCAAACCGAGCGACTGGTGCTCAACATCATGCAACGCATGAGCGGCATTGCCACACAAACAGCTGCCTATTGTGAGCGAATTGCTCCTTATAAAACGCAAATACTCGACACCCGAAAAACAACTCCCGGAATGCGCATCCTCGACAAAGAAGCCGTTCGACTCGGTGGCGGCGCAAACCATCGCATGGGCTTATACGATATGATCATGATCAAAGACAATCACATCGACTTTGCCGGGGGCATCGAAGCAGCCATTACGCGCGTTAAGACCTACTTACGCGAGAAGGATAAAAGCCTTGCTATCGAAGTAGAAGCCCGCAACCTAAACGATGTAAAAGAGATTGTTCGCATTGGTGGAATTCACCGCATCATGCTCGATAATTTCAGCTTGGAAGAAACCCGTGAGGCGGTACAATTTATCCACGGCTGCTACGAAACCGAATCGTCGGGAGGAATTACTTACGACACCATTGCCGATTATGCTGCCTGCGGGGTTGACTTCATTTCGGTTGGTGCACTTACTCATCAAATTAAAAGCCTCGACTTAAGCCTAAAAGCAAGCGAATAAATGAGAGAGAAGGCATTGGCATGGTTTAAATCGGTCGAGGAAAAATCGAAAAACATCAGCTTCCCCGGTTTGGACGGAATACCCTTGTACGACGTAGCGGTATTTTTCATCAGAGGTTTAATGAAGGGCGCACTCACCACGCGTGCTTCGGCCGTGGCTTTTAGCTTTTATCTGGCAATTTTCCCGGCAATCATTTTCGTCTTCACGCTCATCCCTTATATCCCGATCGACAATTTTCAGGAAAATCTGATTGCACTCCTGCAAGATTTAATGCCCACGAATGCTTACGCTACTTTTCAGGAAATACTGGAAGATATCATCACCAAACCCCGTGGCGGCCTCTTGAGTGTTGGTTTTGTGCTGGCTCTGCTCTTTTCAACCAATGGATTCAGCTCTTTAATCGATGCCTTCAATGCGACCTACCACGATATTGAAACCCGAACCTGGTTCGCCCAACGAGCGATCTCTTTCGCGCTGGTAATCATTATCTTTCTGCTTTCATTTAGCGCCGTAATCCTCATCACCTTCGGGCAACAATTGCTCGAGCTCATGCTCACCAAAGAGCTGCTTCACGATTCATTTTCGCGTATCATTTTTTGGGCAGGGAAATGGGTCGTTGTCATTGCCCTCTTGCTATTTGCCTACTCGTCGCTCTTTTACCTCGGTCCGGTTCGAAAAAAAGGATGGCGATTTATCTCGGCCGGTTCAACCCTGGCAACCACCATTTCCATTCTAATTTCCGTTGGATTTTCTTATTACATCAATAATTTCGGGAACTACAATTCGCTCTATGGTTCGATAGGAACCGTTTTAGTAATACTCATGTGGCTTTATTTGAATTCAGTAGCATTACTCATTGGATTTGAGCTAAACGCTAGCATTCGCAATGCACGAACGGGAAATCAAACAAGCGTATAAGCATTTATTTTCTTCA
The DNA here is from genome assembly GCA_937954085.1 of uncultured Bacteroidota bacterium. Taxonomy (GTDB): domain Bacteria; phylum Bacteroidota; class Bacteroidia; order Bacteroidales; family M50B96; genus M50B96. Next base: position 22,763 of record CALGAK010000055.1, on the reverse strand, counting down.
CCGCCTAAAATTTCGATTCAATCGTTACATTTGCACAAATTTGAAAATTATGAATGAAGTTTCAGCTTCAGGGAAATTCATCGACATAGAAAATGTGTTCAAGCAGAAAAATGCTGGCTTGGGAAAATGGATCCCGGGTTTCGTTTTTAGCTTCATCCGCCGTATCATTCACGAAACTGAAATCAACGCTTTTTTAGAAAGGAATAAAAATGAGTGGGGCATCCCTTTCCTGAAACAGGTAACCGGATATTTCAATGCGAGCTACGACCTGATTGGGAAAGAAAACTTGCCGGAATCGCCACGGGTAGTTTTTGCCGCCAATCATCCCTTAGGAGGAATGGAAGGCATTGTTCTAACCGAAATCTTAGCCGATCAATACGGCGATGCACGCGTTCCGGTAAACGATATTCTTTTGAGTATCAAAAATTTCAAACCGCTTTTTATTCCTATTAATAAGCACGGAATGAGTTCCAAAGAAGCCATTCTCGAATTTGATGAAAACTATAAAAGTGATCGGGCCATGCTGATGTTTCCGGCGGGCTATGTCTCCCGAAAAAATCAAGGGGTGATTCGCGATATTCCCTGGAGAAAAACCTTCATCAGCAAAGCAAAAGAACATAAGCGAATGATTATTCCAACCTTCGTGGAAGCAACTAACTCCAAGCGTTTTTATCGGGTAGCTTCCTTTCGGAAATTTTTTGGAATAAAAGCGAACCTGGAAATGTTCCTGCTTCCCGATGAACTCTTTCGTCAGAAAAATAGTAAGCTTCGGTTCTATTTCGGTCAAGCCGTTCCTCCCGACTTTTTCGACAAACGACACCGACCTCAGGATTGGGCCCTTTTGCTCCAAAACTATGTGTACGAACTCCCGAAAGGAGAAAAACGAAGTTTCATGGAAATGATCGATTCCCAAGCCCTGTCCTTGTAAGTGATGTTAAACCTTAATGTGTACAAACCCGCGCAGCCAACACTCAACCGTTTGTAATCCAATGAAGAAGATAATAGCACCGATTCCCGTTGAAGTCCTCAAGTCTGAGCTGACCCCGGAACGTTTTGTTCGATACACCAACAATTCGGGAAACGAAATTTACATCATCAATCACCACAATGCACCGAATGTAATGCTCGAGATTGGCCGTCTACGGGAAGAATCCTTCCGCGTTGGCGGCGGGGGTACTGGCGAAGAAATTGATATCGACTATTACGACACGAAAGAAAACCCCTACGATCAACTCCTGGTTTGGGACCCCGATAATGAATTGATTTTAGGAGGATACCGCTTTTTCAATTGCCAAGGTTCTAGATGCCTAAACCCCAAGAAAAAACCCGATTTAAGCACCACGCATCTCTTTCATTTTAGCGACAATTTCATCCAAAACTACTTACCCCATACCATCGAACTCGGTCGATCCTTTGTTCACGCCGACTACCAAAGCGGCAAAGAAGGCAGAAAGGGTATTTACGCACTCGATAATCTTTGGGACGGACTGGGAGCACTCATCGTTGAGCATCCCGAAATCAAGTATTTCTTCGGAAAAATTACCATGTACCCTGGATTCCACACGCTCAGCCGCGACTTGATCCTCTATTTCATGCACAAGTATTTTACCGATACCGAACGCTTGGTCGTGCCCATACATCCTGTGCCCTTTCTTCACAATCGGGAAATGTTAGATGAAATCCTTACCGGAAGCTCTTACGAAGAAAACTACAAAATCATGTCGCAGTTCGTTCGATCGAACGGAAGCACTATTCCGCCCTTATTTAGCTCGTACATGAGCTTATCGGCTAGCATGAAATGTTTCGGGACGGCTATTAATCCTGAATTCGGATCGGTTGAAGAAACCGGTATTCTTATTACAATTGGCGATATTTTCGAAGGTCGGATCGACCGGCATGTACAAACTTACCGGAAGCCGGGCGAGAACAACGACTAATACGCTCTTCCGGATTTCCCTTCAATGTAATTGATAAAAGACTTACTTACCACCTTATTCCCGCCGGGTGTGGGATAATTACCCGTGAAATACCAGTCGCCATGGTGGGCAGGACAAGCGCGGTGCAAACCTTCTACATCCTGATAAACTACTTCTACCTCAGCACTAATCTCAGGAGCCTTTAGCATTTGAGCAATCTTAGCACTGATTTCTTCGTTGGAAAACGGAGCGTAAATCTCTTTTACATAGTTCACCATTTCTTCCTTAGGCAAATGCTCTTGCGCTTTGCACTTAGCATACACTTCGTTAATGATATGCTCCATTTTCCGATCGTGCAATAATTCAATGGCAGCATTAAAGGCAATAAAATCATTCAACACAGCCATGTCGATGCCATAGCAATCCGGGTAACGGATTTGCGGTGCCGAAGAAACTACCACAATCTTTTTCGGATTCAATCGATCCAAAATACGAATGATACTCTCGCGCAAGGTCGTACCCCGAACAATGGAATCGTCGATTACAACCAAGTTATCCTCATACGGAACTACGGTTCCATAGGTAATATCGTAAACGTGAGCCACTAAATCGTTCCTCCCATCGTCCTGACTAATGAAGGTGCGAAGCTTTGCATCTTTTACCGCAATTTTTTCTACCCGTGGGCGCTGACTAATCAGCGCATCCAATTCTTCGTCGGTTAAGGCACTGCCCAACTCTTTTATGCGAGCTTTTTTTGCTTGGATCATCGCATTTTCAATCCCTTTTATCATTCCGTAAAAAGCTGTTTCCGCCGTATTCGGGATAAAGGAGAAAACGGAATGCTCCAAATCATGGTTAATCGCTTTTAAAATTGAGGGAACCAGGTATTCGCCCAAACCCTTGCGTTCCCGATAAATATCCTGGTCGCTTCCGCGCGAAAAGTAAATGCGTTCGAAGGAACATGGTGTTGGGGTAAAGGCCTCCCGGATAGTTTCAATTTGAACTTGACCATGATTTTTGATAATGATGGCCTTCCCGGGATCAAGCTCTTTGATTTGATCGGCGGTTAAATTAAAGGCGGTTTGGATCACTGGTCGCTCCGACGCAACTACTGCCACTTCGTCGTCGTGATAATAAAAAGCCGGACGAATCCCCCAGGGATCGCGCATTACAAACGCATCGCCGGCTCCAATTAATCCGCCCATTGCATACCCACCATCCCAGTCGCGCGAAGCAGGCCGCAAGACTTTCGCTAAATCGAGTTCTTCTGCAATCTTCCTGGAAATCTCATAATTCGAAAATCCTTCTTCCTTGAGCCGATTGAACAATCGCTGATTCTCCGAATCGAGGTAATGCCCCACTTTCTCCAGGACTGTAACCGTATCGGTGTAACCACTCGGATGCTGACCAAGCTGAATGAGTACATTGAATAACTCATCGACATTGGTGAGATTGAAATTGCCTGCCAGAACAAGACTACGCGATTTCCAATTGTTCGAACGAATAACCGGATGAACCGATTCAATTTCGTTTTTCCCAAACGTTCCGTAACGAACATGGCCTAGAAATAACTCCCCGGAAAAGGGCAAATGTTGCTTCACCCATACCGGATCGCGCAATAAATCGGGATTTCGCTCTTTCGTTTTTTCGAAATGAGCATGAATCGATTCAAATACCTTTCGGATCGGTTCGCGCTGGTTGGTTCGCTCGCGACAAATGTACTTGCTCCCTGCCGGCTGGTCGAGTTTGATATTCACTACACCGGCTCCATCTTGTCCCCGGTTGTGTTGCTTTTCCATAAGAAGATAGAGTTTATTCAACCCATACATCCAGGAACCATATTTAAACTGATAATATTCCAGCGGTTTTAAAAGGCGGACCATTGCTATACCGCATTCGTGTTTTATTGCGTCGCTCATGAGTAAATTTTAGCAAGCCAAAAGTAAAAATTGATTGTATATCGACTATAAATAACCTCCTATTAAATTCGCCGAAAAGAGAATAATCACCACCACCAAAAACCAGCGGATAAATTCAGCCCCTTTTTTAACGGCCATCTTCCCAGCTAAAATTCCTCCTGCCAAATTTCCAACTGCCGAAATGGTTCCCAGAATGTACTCTACCTCCATGTTCCACATGAATACAAGTAAAGCAAACGGACTATACAAAAAAACCACAAAAACCTTAAGGGCATTGGCCTTTACCAAGTCGTAACCGGATATTAGCACCAAAGCCGACAGCAAGAAGATTCCCACTCCGATATGGATGAAGCCTCCGTATATTCCAATGAGGAAATAAACTACTATTTGAACCAAACCGGGCTTCTCGCTACGCATCTCAACCCTTCCCTTAACCCATCGCTCGGGTTTAAAAAAGAGGGTCAGCAACATAAACAGCATCACCCCAATGACGATTCGCTCAAAGAAAGCTTCGTCGATGTTAACCGCCAAATTAGCACCCAACAAGGTCCCGGCTATGAGGGGTAAACCGATCTTTAAACCAAATCGCCAGTCGAGCATGCCATGCCGGTGGAATAACCACGAGGAAGCTAGTGTTTGCAAGACCACTCCTAAACGAACCGTTCCATTAGCCAAACCTGCAGGAAAACCCAAAAGGATAAAAACCGAATAGGTAAGAATGCTACCCGTTCCGGCAATGGTATTAATGATTCCGGCTAAAAAGCCCGAAGCAACCAGTAGGAAAATAACCCACGGAGTGCTAAGGCTTGTGTCGACCACGCTAATCCATTCACTCATTTTGTTGCTTTTTCAAATCCTCCTGAAAATAACGACACCAAGCAGTTAGGCCACACTGGTCGCACAAAGGTTTTCGCGCTTTGCAAACATAGCGGCCATGCAATATTAGCCAATGATGAGCCCTGGCAAGCTTCTCTTCCGGGATATACCGAACAAGTTGCTTTTCGGTCTCCAAGGGAGTTTTAGCATTCAGCGTTAATCCGAGTCGGGCCGAAACCCTAAAAACATGGGTATCGACAGCCATTGCCGGTCGATTAAAAACTACCGAAGCAATTACATTTGCCGTTTTCCGACCAACCCCGGGTAACTTGACCAATTCCTCGATCTCCGACGGCACCACCGACCCAAAATCCTTAACCAGCATTTGAGCCATTCCCAAAAGGTTTGCAGCCTTGTTATTCGGATAAGAACAGGATTTGATAAGGTCAAAAACCTCATCGCGTTTAGCAAGCGCCAGGTCCTTTGGTTCAGGGAAACGCTGAAAAAAGGGCGGGGTAAGCAGGTTAACCCGTTTATCCGTGCATTGTGCACTTAGGATTACAGCAACCAATAATTGATATGGATTAGCGTAGTGCAACTCTGTTTCTGCCACCGGCATTTCGCGCTCAAAATAGGCTATTACTTCCTGGTAGCGATTGCTTCTTCTCATGCTTTTTTTTGTGCCCCGAAATTACTAAAAATGTTCATCGGTCCGAAGAGTGGAACATGCTACAGAATACCTGAACAACAACCATTTTGATTGCATTTTTTTGTATCCTTGAAAACCAAAGGATACCGACAGGCAAAACAGATTCAGCATAATTTAAATATTATCAATCAATTAAATAGACATTTATAAAACTAAACCCGTTTAGTAAAAATGAAACTAAAATGATCCTGGATAAGCTTCAAATCGACTATTTTCTTACCGGAACGAATCGGACAAGTAAGAGCGCACGTTGCCTGAGTCTGCTCAGCATCGGTTTAATCCTTAATCGGATTGATCGAGCTAATCAGCGTGTTAATTAGCCAGCCCCTAAGATTCAGCCAATGAAAAAAACTTCCCTAAACGACATTGCAAAAAGCCTGGGCGTATCCAAAACCCTGGTTTCAATGGTTTTAAATGGTCATGGAACAAAAAATGGCATCAGCAAGCAAACTCAGGAAAAAGTCCATGCCAAGGCACGCGAACTAAATTACAAACCCAATCAGATTGCACGGGGCCTACGTACCGGAAAATCCAATACCATTGGACTAATCGTGGCCGACATTTCCAACCCCTTCTACGCGAAGCTCGCCAGGCACATCGAACATTACTGCAGCCTGGCAAATTACAACGTCATTTTTTGCAGTAGCGAAGAAGAACCCCACAAGGAGGCTGAACTACTCGACATGCTGGCCGACCGTCAGGTAGATGGGATTATCCTTTCTGCCACCGGACAAGACTCCAACCAAATACTCAAACTTAAACGCGACGGAATTCCATTTGTCCTCATCGACCGGTATTATCCGCGGCTCGACAATAACTTTGTAGGAGTCGATAACTACCAAAGTGCATACGATCTTACCGACCACCTCATCCGTTTGGGTTACAACCGAATTGCTCATCTTACGGTTTCACCCTCACACGCCAGCTCGCTGCGCGATCGCTATAAAGGATACCGAGCTGCACTTAAAGATGCCAACATACGCTACTCCAGCCAATACTATCAGGAAGTGTCCTTCGAAGAACCCGAAGCAGGAGTCAACCGTGCCATTCGGGAATTATTAGAACCACCGCATATTGTAAATGCTATTTTTGCAGCCAATAATCGATTGGCTGTAACAGCTCTGGAAGTGTTCAACAAATGGAATATCAAAATACCTCAAGATGTGGCCTTAGTAAGCTTCGACGACATGGATCTTTTTAAATTCTGCTTCCCTCCCATTACCGCTGTGGCTCAACCCATTCAGGAAATAGGGAAACATGCCGTTGAACTCCTAATCCATCACATCGAGAACAAAGAAAAAAACCCACCGACCCACCAAATTATCCTTCCCACCAAGCTCGAAATTCGTCGCTCTTGTGGGAACTTCCTTACCCCATTGGAAACCTTACCTATTAAAACCAAGTAATCTCTTTTGTAGAACAAACATGAAACAACAACTTAGCGTCGGAATCGATATAGGCGGAACCAATACAGCCTTTGGCTTGGTCGATCATCAAGGGAATGTCATCGCTCATGGGAGTATTCCAACTCAGAACCGGGAAAGAATCGAAGATTTTGTCAGCGACCTGTCCCTCGAAATCAAAACATCCTTGCAATCCATTCCGGAAGAAAGCGAAATAATCGGCATAGGTATAGGGGCTCCCAATGGAAATTATTACAGCGGAACCATCGAATACGCTCCTAACTTACGATGGAAAGGAGTTATAAACCTCGCCCAGCTCTTCCAACAACATTTCAGCTGCCCGGCTTGGGTGACCAACGACGCCAACGCAGCCGCTATGGGAGAAATGATCTACGGCAGCGCCCGAAACATGAAAAACTTCATCATGATTACCCTCGGCACTGGACTGGGTAGCGGGTTTGTCGTTAACGGAGAACTGGTGTATGGTAACGACGGATTTGCAGGCGAAATGGGCCATGTAATTGTTGAAAAAAACGGACGACTTTGCGGTTGCGGCAGGCTTGGTTGCCTCGAAACCTATTGCTCAGCGCCCGGAATAGCTAACACGGCTCGTGAACTGCTTCAGCAATCGAAAATCAACTCCTCGCTACGCGAGATTCCAATCGATGAAATCGGATCGAAAGAAGTATCCGCAGCAGCCGCACAAGGCGATGAAATCGCTCTCGAGGTGTTCGAGAAAACAGGAGAAATTCTAGGTCTGGCACTCGCAAACGCCGTGGCTCTCACCAGCCCGCAAGCGATCTTCCTGTTTGGTGGCCCCACCCAAGCAGGCGATATCCTTTTTCAACCTATTCAAAAACACTTTGAAGCAAATCTTCTCGAAATCTTTAAAAACAAAATCCAAATTCTTCCATCCGGCCTTCCAACCGGAAATGCAGCCATCGTGGGCGCTAGCGCATTAGTATGGAATAACCTGAAAATCAACCCCTAAAATGAACCTTCGTTTACCCAGCATTATTCATTGGTTTCTTCTCCTGAATCTACTAATAGGCTTGTCGGCCTGTGAACCAAACCAGCCCTCGAAAGCAATCGACCAGGTGAATCCTTTTATCGGAACAGGAGGCCACGGCCATACCTATCCGGGGGCAACCTATCCCTTTGGTCAAATCCAAGTAAGCCCAAACAATGGACGAAATGGCTGGGATTGGTGTTCCGGCTATCATTACTCCGACTCGCTCCTTGCAGGATTCACCCATTTACACCTGAGCGGAACCGGAATCGGCGACCTCTGCGACATTGCTATTCTGCCCGGATTAAAATCAATTCCGTATGGAACTACGGGAAAGAATCGCGAACTGGTCCCGCAGCTATACACCACTTACAAGCACGAAAATGAACAAGCTGAACCCGGATTTTATCGGGTGAAACTCGATAACCAAGTAGATGTTGAACTGACTGCGACTCAAAGAATGGGAGCTTACCGAATTCATTTCCCGCAAGCCTCCTCGAAAATAGTCCTCCTCGATCTCGGTTTTGCCATCAATTGGGATAAAACAACCGACGCCTATCTCCAGGTAGAGCAAATGAACACCCTTACCGGTTATCGCTTCTCTACCGGCTGGGCCGAAGACCAAAAAGTCTATTTCGCCATCCGATTCTCATACCCCTTTTCTAATTGGACCGCCAAATCGAATGAAGAGTGGTTTCTGAATTCGCCCGATGGAATCCAATCGGACGACCTGCTCGCCTTCTTCCATTTTAACGAAGACATCGATAGCCTGAAAATAAAAGTAGGGATCAGTGCAGCCAGCATCGAAGGAGCTCTCGCCGCCATCGACCAAACAGGAGGATGGAATTTTAATCAATGGAAAAGCAGCACACAAGCAACTTGGGAATCACACCTCGGAGTTATCGAAGCTAGAAGCGATAACAACGACATTCTAAGCAACTTTTATACAGCCCTCTACCATGCTCAAGTTGCCCCTAACCTGCACTCCGATTGGCTGAACGAATACGGATTTCACGAAGGAGAATTCCTGCGCTCCGACTCCTTCGACTTTTACTCAACCTTCTCGCTTTGGGACACCTACCGAGCCCTCCACCCTCTCCTTACCATTATTCAACCAGAACGAAGCAATCACTTCATTCAAAGCTTCCTGGCTCATTACGAACAGCATGGCAAACTGCCTGTTTGGGCTCTGTTTAACAACGAAACCAACTGTATGATCGGCAACCACAGCATTCCGGTTATTGTCGATGCCTACCGAAAAGGAATTCGGGACTACGACACCCAAAAAGTCTACGATGCAATGAAGCATAGCCTCATGACCAACGACTTCGGTCTTGATCACCTAAAAAAATACGGATACATCCCTTACAACCTTGAAAACGAATCGGTTTCAAAAACACTTGAATACGCTTTCGACGATTGGTGCATGGCGCAAATGGCTCAATGGATGGGAAAAGACGAGGATTATCATTACTTCTTGAATCGTTCACAAGCCTACCAACAGCTTTTCGATTCGGAAACCGGATTCATGCGGGGAAAAGATAGCCTTGGAATTTGGAAACCCGATTTCAACCCGCTGTTTGCCAACCATCGCGACGACGAATACACCGAAGGGAACGCCTGGCAATACACTTGGTACGTCCCTCATGCAATCGATTCGCTTATCGCTTTGATGGGTGGAAAGGATGCTTTTGTCGATAAACTGGACCAACTTTTCGATCAAAAAACAAAAGTGGAAGGAGAACACGCCTCACCCGATATCTCCGGTCTTATTGGTCAGTATGCGCACGGGAATGAACCGAGTCATCATGTGGCGTATTTGTATAACTACGCCGGACGACCAGACAAAACGCAAGAACGAGTTCGACAAATACTCAATGAGCTGTATGCTCCAACGCCCGATGGCCTATGCGGAAACGAAGACTGCGGACAATTATCCGCTTGGTATGTCTTCTCTGCCATGGGTTTTTATCCAGTCAATCCAGCGTCGGGAATCTACCAAATCGGCTCTCCCATTTTAGATTCCTATCGCATTCATTTACCCAACGAGAAACAATTCGCAGTAAGCACCGAATCGACCGGCGAGCAAGCAATCTACGTGAAAGAAGTTTGGTTGAACGACCAATTGCTCGATCGTTGGTGGATTACCCACGAGGAAATAGTTTCAGGAGGAAGCTTGAAATTCGTGATGTCTGCTGAACCACCTAAGTAAAGCAGGAGTTAACCTTCGATATTCTTAGGAACATAGCCCGGTAAATTCCGATGCTCATTATCGCAAAATGGTAAATCCTTACTGCGTCGGCAATCGCACCATTTCACTTCCTGCTTGAAGCGAATTTTAACCGGAATAGGTTTAAACGTCTCGGTTGCCCGATGACTCCCATCGCAGAAAGGATTGTTCTTACTCAGCCCGCAAGCGCAAAAGTAGTATTCGCCCGGCTCCATTAACAGTCGGAGGCTTTTGTAGCCCCGTATTTTTGGTAAATCCGATTCCATCGTATTGAGTTTTAATTTTTCTTGTAAAGAATTTTGCCGCCAAATTGTTGAGTCGTTCAAAAAAATTAGGGTCGTTCAAGGGGAAGTAAAACCGATTTTCGATACAGGAAAGAAAGCATTAAGCCGCGTGCTAACAAAAATCCCAATAAGGCTAACCATAAGCCATGATTTCCGAAAGAACGAGGACTGGCATAGATTACCGGCAAGAACACAAATAAGGAACTTACAATCATGGAATTACGAAGAGCTACACTCGCCAGCGCCCCAATATAAATTCCATCCCATACAAAGGCTGCAAAGGAAATAACCGGCATGAGCCAAATCCACCAACGATACTGTCGCACTTGTTCCAGCAAATCAATTTTATCCGTCAAAACGGAAAATAAATCGAGGTAAAAAAATCCGTATAGTAGGCTGAACAGCGCACTTAAAAAACCACTAATGATAAAAATGCGAAGCACCACTTGCCGGAGCATTCTCGACGAGCCCGCCCCATAAGCCCTACCTACTAAGGATTCGGCAGCATAAGCAAATCCGTCGATAAAATACGACAAGATCCACAAGAACTGAAGCATCAAAGAATTAATATTGAGGATGTTATCGCCCAATTTCGCAGAATAGGTTGTGAAGTAAAAAAAGGTGCCGGTGAGTAGGACGGAACGGATCAAAATATCTTTGTTCACTCGAAAGAAAAGCTTGAAACGCTCTAGCCTCATAATTAAGTTTAAAGACCAATACTTCAACAACTTACGATAATAGCGAAAGAACATAAAAAAAGCGGTAATCAATCCACCGTATTGCGCCACCACCGTACCTAAGGCAACGCCGTTCGACTGCATGCCACCCTGGAGGACAAAGAACATACTGAAAGCAATGTTCAGCAAATTAACCACCAGAGCCACCACCATAGGCGACCGGGCATTCTGCATGCCAATGAACCAACCCGACAAAACGTAATTGGCCAAAGCGGCCGGCGCAGCCCAGATCCGAATCGAAAAGTAAGCACCAGCTAATTCTTCCACATCCGGACTTCCCTCCATCCATTGAAAAGACCATTGCTTCAGAGGCGATTGAAGCAGTAATAAAAGTGCGGCTCCGGCTAAGGCCACAAACATCCCTTGACCCAATACAGCTATCGTTTCGTCGAGCCTGCGTGCACCGTACTGTTGTGCGGCGAATCCGGTCGTACTCGCTCTTAAGAAACCAAAGACCGAATACAAAAACATAAAAATAACCGAACCCAAAGCTACCGCACCGATATAAATGCTATCGGACAAATGCCCCATGAGCCAGGTATCGACTAGCCCAACCAGGGGAATGGTTAGATTACTGACAATATTAGGGATAGCTAGCCGTAAAATTTTTCGATTCAACAAGAATTCTCCTCGATTAAAATGAATACGATTAGGAATAACTTCATAAAAAAAGGCTGCAGCTTTTTTCTGCAACCTTTTTATTTTGTGTTGTTTATTTTCTTAGAACAAACGCTCGGCTAAATCGACTACACGTGCGGAGTATCCCCACTCGTTATCGTACCAGGATAATACCTTCGCTGTTTTGCCAATTACCATAGTACTCAACGAATCGAAAATCGATGAATGTGGATTATGAACAATATCGACCGATACCAATGGATCTTCGGAATACTCTAAAATACCTTTCATTGGACCTTCGGCAGCAGCTTTCATCGCAGCATTAATTTCTTCGATACTTGCTTCGCGCGACAAGTTAACGGTAAGGTCAACCAAGGAACCGGTTGGATTAGGAACCCGTACAGCCATTCCGTCCAATTTACCATTCAATGCAGGAATCACTTTCCCAACAGCTTTAGCAGCACCAGTGGTAGTAGGAATTTGACTAACTGCAGCCGAACGAGCCCGACGTAAATCCTTATGCGGAGCATCTAAAATTTGTTGGTCGTTGGTATAGGCGTGAATGGTAGTCATGAAACCTGTTTCGACACCAAAATGATCGTTCAATACTTTAACAACCGGAGCTAAGCAGTTGGTAGTGCAAGATGCATTCGAAACGCACTGATCTTCGGGACGTAATGCTTCATCGTTTACACCCAAAACAATCATGTTATCGATTTTATCTTTAGCGGGAACGGTCAAGATTACTTTTTTGGCTCCATTCTTTAAGTGGTCGCCATAACCACCTTTAGGACTCTCTTTCGAGGTGAAAATACCGGTCGATTCAATAACGATATCCGGACTAGTAGCCCAAGGAATATTTATGGGACTGCGCTCGGCACTTACTTTATACTTCACACCATTCACAATGATGTTTTCTTCGTCGTACGATACTTCGCCGGGGAATTTGCCCTGAGTGGAATCATACTTTAAAAGATGGGCGAGGGTTTTGGTATCGGTTAAATCGTTAATCCCAACAACCTCTAAGGAGGGGCGCTCCAAAGCGAGTTTAAACACGTTTCGTCCGATTCGTCCGAAGCCGTTAATTGCAATTTTAATTTTCGACATAATGCTCTCTTATTAAGGAGTTAAAAATTCATATTTTAGTGCCGCGAAGGTAATAAAAATTGCCTCAAGAGCGGGCTGTTATGCACCATTAAATAATCCTAAATACATAGGTATTCCCGATATTAAAAAAGACTTTCAAACTGCCACTTGAAAGGCTAACTTTGCAGCAAAAATTACTTGTTTGAATGGGAAGAATAACATGCTCAATGCCTCGAAAGGCCTTTTCTAAGACACTCTTAAGTACCCTTGGTTTAATCGTAGCTGCCTTTGTTTTGGGCGAGCTGTTTTGGGGATTCACCTCTAACTCAGCTTCTTCAGTTTCGACACCAAAACGAACGCTGCCCATCATCATCTCTCCTAGCTTACCCGATAACCTAGTTTTCGCCTCGGAAAACGTCCCCCTGAATGAAATCGACGTAATCGAGAGTCTCGACCGGGAACTCATCTCCAACACCTTCTTTCATTCGCAAACCATCAGCTTTATTAAAAAAGCAACCCGATTCCTTCCCGAAGTGGAGAAAATTCTTCAGGAAGAAGGAATCCCCGACGATTTCAAATACTTGCCATTTATCGAAAGTGCCTACTCCAATGTGGTTTCGCCTGCCGGAGCAGCCGGTTACTGGCAATTCTTAAAAGGAACAGCTTCCGATTACGGCCTCGAAGTGAATAAATACATCGACGAACGGTATCATTTTACCAAAGCCACCCACGCAGCCTGCCGGTTTTTGAAAGAAAGTTACGAAGAGTTTGGATCCTGGACTTTGGCGGCAGCCTCGTATAACATGGGACGGCGGCGCTTACGAGAGGCTATTGAAGAACAAGGAGTTAATTCCTACTATAATCTCTATCTCAACGAAGAAACTTCGCGTTATGTATTCCGGTTACTGGCCGTCAAATTAATCCTAGAAGAACCACGCTTGTATGGTTTTGCTATCGATAAAGGCGAAAAATATCCACCTATTCCAACACGCAGTATCACCATCAATCAATCAGAAGTGGATTGGTTTGAATTTGCCAAAGAGCAAGGAGTGAGCTATAAAACGCTTAAGCAATTGAATCCTTGGCTGGTGAACAATCATCTAGTGAATAGCAACCGAAAATCGTACACCATCGATCTTCCGGAAAAACCTTAGCGGCGACGTTGAGCACGCTCCAGATTAATGATAGCGGGAAATTCTTTCGCGTCACGCACATAATCATCCAGAAACCGCTTCATTATCAGGAGTTTCTCCTCAGTGTGCTCTGTCAACAAATTGGTTCCTCCTTCGAAATATACTGCCCGAAAAGGAATTTGATTCTTAAAGAACTGCTCGGCAGCACTGAAGGTTTCGCTCGGATGAACGATTTGATCGGAAGTTCCATGCATCAATAAAAAAGGAATCTCTTTGGGCATTTCCTCTGCCCAATAAGCGACCGAACGTTTTTTTATCGGATTTACGCGATCGGAATAATAATCGGGAATCATTTCGGCCATATCGTCGTAGAATCCATCCCAATCGTTGTTGGCAGCATACAAAAACAAATTCGAAATACCCGATTCAACCATAGCTGCCCTCACTTTTGCCCTGCGATGAATCGACAAATAAGTCATCATTCCCCCGCGATTAATTCCATACATTCCAATTCGTGAAGTATCGGCCTCCGGAATCGAAGCTAATAATGGAATCAGATTGATTACATCATCAACATCTTCCCCTCCAAACTCATCTTCCCCTTCGCCACCGGCATATCCACGGTATTGACTGGCAATTACCACATAGCCCCAGCGGGCAAAACGATGCAATTCCTGAGCAACAATTATCTCATTCAATATTCCGTCGTCCTTGTGCCCATACCGATTATAAATCAAACACGGATAAGAGCCCGGCTCTGCAGGCCGAATTAAATAGCCTTTCACCTCCGTTTTATTCGACTCATAACTAATCTCTTCCATTTTGGCCAAAGCAAAGGTATCGGCATAGTTTGCTCCCGGGAAATCTTCATCCAAGTCCTTGATCAGTTGTGGCGAAGCTTCGAACGCACGAGAATTCAAGAGTTTACCATTTTGCGACCATGCTGCTGTAGTGCTTACAACGCTCATAACAATCAATAAGATTAAGCCTTTTCGTGTCATATCTAATTCAAATTTTCGTTCGTAAAAATCGACCCTTGAAAATAGAGTCAATTCTTGAATGCTTGAAGCAATTCTACGAGAAATTTTAAGTTATTGAAAAGAAAACGAAGAAAAGAGGATTATTCTTGACCTGTCCATTATTTTTGCAACTAGGAAAAGCTTATTAACCCTCTTCTTCCGGTTTTGGGTAAGAACCAGTTTAAAGGTTGATTCATAAGAAATAAGGACTAAACACACAAGCACATGAACCTGCTAATCGACATTGGAAATTCAAGCATTAAGTTAGCCAAATCGGCAGGCACTGATCTTTGTGAAGAAGTGATCCAGAGCCAAATTTCGACCGACTTCCTGTCTATTTATTTAAGCACCGGACTAAAAGTAGAGCGGGCCATTGTAGCCGACTCCGGTAAAGTTCCCGATTTCCTGAAAGCTTTCCTCGAAGAGAAGCAAATTCAACTTCATGTTATTTCCCCTCAATGGAAGTTTCCCTTTTCCATTCATTACGAAACACCGGAAACCCTAGGGAAAGATCGTCTTGCCAATGTTGCCGGAGCACTCGCTCTCTATCCCGATAAAAACTGTCTTATCATCGATGCGGGAACAGCCGTAACTTATGAATACCTGATCGATGGGAGCTACCTGGGAGGAGCCATTTCGCCCGGCCTTAAAACGCGTTTCAAGGCGCTCGCCGATCAAACCGACAAACTACCACTTCTCGAAGCATCCGATGATTTTATATTCCCAGGAAACAGCACCCGAAATTCAATTTTATCCGGAGTAATCCTCGGACTCATTCACGAACTCAATGGGCACATCGATTCCTTTTTAGCGCAATATCCCAATGGCAGTATCCTTTTGAGTGGTGGCGACTCAAAGTTCTTGGCTAAACGAATTAATTCTCACATCTTTGCGCATCCAAATTTGGTCATGATAGGATTAAACCATTTGTTAAACAGTAACTTTCGCTCGAATTAAACCCGGATACAATCAGGGAACAAGTAAACTATGACTACTAAACAACTTCTATTCGTTTCGGTCTTTCTCCTATCGGCATTCTTCACACAAGCTCAAACCTATATCTCTTCGCCATACTCTCGCTATGGCTTAGGCGATTTATTCACTCACAGTGTTGGCCAATCGCAGGCAATGGGAGGTACCTTCATGGGTTTGCGCGACCCAAACCACCTCAACTTTAACAATCCTGCATCCTATACAAGCCTCGATTCCTTGTCGTTTCTATTCGAAATGGGTGGATTAGGCAGAGCTAGCATGGGGAGATCGGGCGAACTGGAAAATCAAAGCGCCACCTTTAACTTTAATTACCTAGCTGCGGGTTTTCGCATCAAAAAAGGATGGGCCGCCTCATTCGGCTTGTTGCCCTACAGCTCGGTTGGATATGAATTGCAAACCTCGGGCGAATTAGCACTCGATGGCGACGATGTTCAGCGTTACATCACCTCCTATGCCGGTCTGGGTGGATTGAGCCAAGTGTTTATTGGACAAGCAATCGATTTGGGCAAATACCTGTCGCTTGGCGTAAATGCACGCTATTACTTTGGCTCTCTCGATCACGTTCGCGTAGTGAGCTTTGTAGAGGAAGATGGCACTTCGTCGCAAAACTATTTCAACACACGCTTCAGCGATCGTATTCTTGTTAGCGATTTCTCCTTCGACTTTGGTCTTCAGGCTAAAAAAGAATTCAGCAATAACCGACAACTCACTGCAGGAATCACCTATGCATACAACGATCAGCTTTCGGGCTTTGCCAATCACTTTATCGAAAAAGCAAATTCGGCCGGACTGGTCGATACGATTATCAACATCGACTCCGAAAAAAGCAGCGTTAGTTTGCCAGCACGCTTAGGCTTGGGCCTCACTTTCCGTACCGACCAGTGGACACTTTCGGCCGATTATCAGCAACAAGACTGGACCGGAGCCAGTTTCATCAATCAACAAGATTCATTGGCTAACTCAAATCGCTTTGCTTTTGGTGCCGAATTCATTCCCAACTCCCGCAATGTTATCAGTTTTTGGTCGCGCACCCGCTATCGGGTCGGAGCTTTTTATCACAACACATATTGGAATATTAATCAAAATCAAGTAAGCGATTATGGCATAAGTTTTGGGTTGGGACTCCCCGTTAACCGAGGGAAATCGACCGTAAACTTCAATGTAATTTTAGGACAAAGAGGAAGCCTCGAACAGAATTTACTACAAGAAAACTATGCCTTGTTTAGCATAAATTTATCTTTGCACGACATTTGGTTTTTGAAACGAAAATTTGACTAACAATCGACTAAATCATGAAACACAAAAGCAGTTTCTTACTCATTTTCACCATTCTATTAAGCATTTTCACTGCCGAACTTAAGGCTCAGGATGCCTCTACTTCGAAGTATGGAAACGACAGCATTCAATGCTTAAAAAATTCTTCCCTTTACCGAGAATTCATCAAGCAAGATAATTTCAAAGACGCATTCCCATACTGGACATGGGTGTACAACAACTGTCCGGCATCTAGCAAAAACATTTACATCGACGGAGTTAAGATTTATTACAACAAAATTGAAAAAGCAGCCGACGACTCTCAGAAAGAAGCTTATATCGATACCTTATTAATGGTTTACGATCAGCGCATGGATTATTTCGGTCAGAAAGGCTTCGTAAATGGACGAAAAGGTGTTGACATGCTTCGATTTCGCCCCAGTAGCTTGAGCCTTGCTTATGAAACCCTTACCCAATCGGTTGAGGAACAAGGGAAAAAAGTAGAAGATGCAGTCGCAATCACTTTCATGCAAGCATCGACTTATTTATTCAAAAACGATGAAATTACTCAAGAACAAACCCTCGCCGATTTCACCAAGATTTTGAGTCACATGGAAGCGCGTTACAATAACTACGTTGCTACAGGCAAACAAGCCAACGCCGATCGAGCCAAAACCGCTATCGAAAGCATCGAAAATGCTTTCATGGAAAGTGGAGCTGCCGATTGCGACGTTCTCGAACCTTACTTCATGCCGAAATTCACCGATTCACCCGGCGATGTTGAATTACTTTCTAAAATCACTAAATTGATGGAGAAAGCTTATTGTACCGATTCTGATTTATACTACGATGCAGCGAAGCAACTCCACAAATTAGAACCATCGGCCGAATCGTCTGCCTCCATGGCAAGAGCTGCTCTGAAAAGAGAATTATTCAGCGAATCCTCAACATTCTACCTGCAAGCTATTGAATTACAAACCGATGAACTCGAAAAATCGAAACTATATTACGAATTAGGCCTTATCACCTTTAGCCAATTAAACAACTATTCCTTGGCTCGAAACTATGCTTACAAAAGCATTGAACTCGATAAGACTAGCGGCAAACCCTACATCCTCATTGGAAACTTGTATGCTGCATCGGCCAAGCAATGTGGCGACGACGATTTCCAACAACGAACCGTCTATTGGGCTGCAGTCGATAAGTTCGAACAAGCCAAAAAAGTTGATCCAAGCCTCGTTATTGAAGCCAATAAATTAATCGAAGCATACTCTCCTTACTTCCCCGATGGAGAATCCTTATTCTTTAACGGCTTAGAAGAAGGAACCAGCTACAAAGTTGGATGCTGGATAAATGAAACAACCACTATTCGTAAAAACTAACGAATGCCAGACGACGACCCGTTACCTAAACCTCGAATACGGCAGCTACTGCTTTCGTTAGCAGTAGCTTTCACCGTGCTTCTTTCCGCGTGTAAAAACGACATTCAGCAAATTCTCGCTTTCGAGAACATGGCTGAACTACCTGCACAAAGCGCAAAGAATATAGAAATCCTATACAGTGATTCGGCTCAATTAAAGCTGAAAATCTTTGCCCCTCAACTCGATCGCTTCGTTTCCGAGGAAGAAACCATTATGGATTTCCCTTTGGGTATTCGTGTCGATTTTTACTCCCCCACCGGCGAAATTGACACTGAACTTACCGCCAATTATGCCCAATATTTCGAAACCGAGGAATACTGGGAAGTTTCAAACGATGTGGTGGTAGTTAATCGCGAAGGAACCGTTATCAATTCCGAATTTCTTACTTGGGATATGAAAAAGGAAAAAATCTTTTCCGACAAATATGTCAAGATTACGTCGGACGATGAGATTATTATGGGTGAAGGATTCGAATCGGATCAAAATTTCATCGATTACGAAATCCTGAAACCAACTGGAATTATTAACCTCGAAACAACCGAATAAATGCTTAGCCTCATTCTCGGTCTATTGGGTTTAATCATCCTGTTTTTGATGGCAGGATTTGAAACAGCGCTCTTTTCAGCCAATAAGCTGCGGCTGGAAATGGACTTGAAAAAAGACAGTTTTCTGGCGCGCATCATCCATCCTATTTTGGATCAACCGGCAAAAATTTGGGCCGTGATTCAGGTGAGTCAAACCCTGGCTTTACTTGTAGCCGGGTTCAATGCCTTCCTGCTTTTTGCCCAACGCGAGCCGAACCAATCAATCTTCATCCTGGCAGGAAGTTTTACCGTGAGCTTTATAATCCTCGTAGTTTTATGGACCTATGCCGCTAAAATCCTGGCACGTCGATTTGCCATTGAGTTCCTCAAAATAGCGGCTTACCCCGTTTATTTCATCTATCTTCCTTTACTTTTATTCATTCGTGTTCAGGCAAAATGGCCCCACTACTTCCTCCCTCGTTTAATGAAAATGCATTCGCCTGAATTCCAGCTTGCCTTAGGCGAAGAAAAAGTAGAATGGGATAAATGGATGGAAAATGGCACCAACGGATCAAGTGACGACTCCGAGGCCGACTCCGAGGTGCGGATTTTCCAAAATGCCTTGGACTTTACCGAATTAAAAGTTCGCGATTGCATGATTCCCCGAACTGAAATTGTGGCAGTAGAGCAACATGATTCAATCGATAAGCTGACCAAACTATTCATACAAACCGGCTTATCCCGCATCCTGGTCTATCGCGAAAACATCGATCAAATAATAGGCTATTTCAAATACTCCGAACTATTCGATCACCCTGAGTCCATTGAATCGAAACTAGTCGAAATTCCTATTATCCCTGAATCGATGGGTGCCAATGTCCTTTTAGCAAAGTTCATTCAGGAGAAAAAAAACATTGCTGTGGTGGTCGACGAGTTTGGCGGGACAGCAGGTGTAGTGAGTTTAGAAGACATCATGGAGGAGATTTTTGGCGACATCGAAGATGAGCACGATTATATCCGCCTAACCGAGACACGGCTGAACGAGAAAGAATTCATTTTTAGCGGTCGGTTGGAAGTCGATTATTTGAATGAAACCTACGAGTTAAACCTCCCCGAAGAGGAAGAATTCAACACCCTGGCGGGATATATTTTACATCATTCGCCCCACATTCCTAAAAAGGGCGATTTAGTCGAAACGGAGCGCTTCTATTTCCGTATCCTGAAAGTGAGTGAAACCCGCATAGAACTGGTGAATTTGAAAGTAAAATAAACAACTGTTTCTCACTTATTTTTATCCCTTTCCCGACACTATTTTTACCCCTATTGTTTTCAATTATTTTTTATATTCGTGGCTTGAATTTTTTTACGTTAAACAATTAAATTTTCATGGCAACATTAGAAAAGATTAGAAACAAGGGTGGATTGTTAGTGACCATATTCATTGGATTTGCGCTGGTAGCATTTATCTTGGGCGACATTCTAAACTCCGGTGGTGGTAGTGGTGTATCGAACGACCTAAGCATTGCCGAAGTGCATGGCGAGGAGCTAAATGTTCAGGATTATCAAAATAAGTTAGACGAAGTATTCGATATCTACCGTATGAATCGTGGGGAAATGGACGACGCAACAGCCGACCAGCTAACCACTCAAACCTGGGACGATTTCATCAAAGATGCTGTTCTTGCTCCCATGTACGAAGCCTACAACATCGAAATTTCGATGGAGGAAATGAAAGAAATGGTCCAAGGAGAGAATCTGCATCCAATTATTCCTCAAGTTTTTGGCGATCCCAACACCGGCGAAGTGAATCGTGATGCAGTGCGTAATTTTATCGCTAATCTGAATGGAGAATTTGCTCAGCAAAAACCTTTCTGGTTATACATCGAGAAAGAAATCGTTTCGAAACGTAAAATCACCAAATTCAACAACCTGGTATCGAAAGCCATTTATGTAACCAACACGCAAATCGATCAAGCTATTCAAGACAAAAGCCCGGTGGTCGATTTCGAATTTGTTGCCAAAAGAAAAGCCGAAGTAGCCGACAGCTTAGTTAGCTTCACCGAAGCCGATATTACCAACTACTACAAGGCAAACAAACATAAATTCGTACAAGAAAATACCGTTCGTAACCTGAAATACATCACCTACGATGTAATGCCTTCAGCTCAGGACAACCAAGATGCACAAAAATGGATCGAAGAGATTAAATCCGACTTCCAAAATGCCGTCAACGATGCTCAATTCGTCAACATCAATAGCGACGAGCCCTTCAACGACCAATTTTATGGACCCGGACAACTCGACGCTCGCCTCGACACCATCCTCTTCGACGAAGAACCTGGTTTTGTTTACGGACCTTACTTCGAAAACATGACTTACAAGTTGGCTAAGTTAAGCAATGTGGCCATGCGTCCCGACTCGGTTAAGGCAAGCCATATCCTCATCCGCAACGACCAAGGTGATGCAGATATTAAGCAACGTGCCGATAATTTACTCGACAGCTTAAAAACGCTCGTAGAGAACGGTGCCGATTTTGCCGAACTGGCTAAACAATACTCAGAAGATGGATCGGCTCCTACTGGTGGCGATTTAGGATGGTTTTCTGAAGGCATGATGGTCAAACCTTTTAACGATGCTTGTTTCTCGAATTCAAAAGGTTCACTCGTTTTAGTCGACACTCAATTTGGACATCATTTAATTCAGGTAAATGAGCTTTCGAAGCCTAGTAAGAAAATTCAAGTAGCCATTTTAGCTCGTACTGTAGAAGCGAGTACCGCCACTTTTCAAAACTACTATGCGCAAGCATCCAGTTTTGCATCCGACAACCGCGACATGGCATCTTTCGATGCTGCCATCGAAGCCAATGGATTAAATCCACGTACAGCTAGTGTTCAGGAAAACGACCGGAATATTCCTGGCTTAGAATCGCCTCGAGCTATGGTAAAATGGGCTTACGAAGCCGAAACCGGTCAGGTGAGCGATGTGTTTGAATTCGGAAACCGCTTTGTGGTTGCCTGCCTCACCGATCTTAAAGAAAAAGGCACGCTGCCACTCGACGATGTTCGTAAAGAAGTAGAAAGTGCTGTTCTTCTCGAAAAGAAAGGAGACTACATCAAGAATCAACTGGAAGATGTCCTTAAATCAGATACCGATCTCGACAACATTGCACTAGCCATTAATGGAAAGAAGGAAAAAGCAGAAATGATCACCATGGAATCGTTTCAGATTCCCGGTTTTGGTATCGAACATGCAGTTATCGCTCATGCTATTGCGATGCAAAAAGGGGAAACTTCAGGCGCGTTAGTGGGTGAAAATGCCGTATTCGTCATTAACCTACTCGACTCTCGTCCGGGAACGGAAGCCGATCGCAACACGGAGAAAACGCGAATTGCCGCTAGTAAGAAGGGAGCTGTTGAAACGAATGCCTACGATGCAGTTCTCGAACTCGCCGAATTAGAAGATAAACGCTCGAAATGGTATTAGACCATTCATTCAATTGAACAAGGAAAAAGCCATCCTCTCAGGGTGGCTTTTCTTTTTGGCTTTTTGGGCTGTTGGCTTCCCGGAAGCTTGCGGGAGGCTGTTGGCTGTTAGCTATTGGCTATTCAAGATTCAATCGCGATTAATCGGGACTTTCGCGACGCATCAAAATTCAAAATTGTAGATTCAAAATTGAATTCGTTGGAAGTTGC